>CAMPGR010000042.1 GCA_946885605.1 uncultured Pseudomonadota bacterium | reverse complement strand
GCTGCATGCTTCTCTCCATAGGGTTGGCGAGCGGTAACGGACCGCTCATTATGCCTCAACGTGTGCGGTCAGACCCCGGACACCGGGTCTGACCCCTGCTCGAGCCGCCCGTCGAGCGTGACGCCGTCTGCGATCATCGCTTCGATATCGGCGGCGCTGTAACCCAGCTCGCGCAGGATCTCGACGCTCTGCTGCCCGAGCTTAGGCGCCGGCGTCCACTCGCGCCGCGTGCCGCAGGACCACTTGTTCGGAAGCCGCATGCTGCGCGTGCGCCCCTCCGTCGGATGGTTCTTCATTTCGAAGAAGCCGACGTCCGTGAGGTGCGGATCCTCGAGCAGGGTGTCGAGCGTGTGATAGGGCATCGCCGGGACGTCGGCGCGGTCGAAGATCTCCAGCCATTCCGCGGTCGTCCGCGCTTTGAGCGCTTCCATGCGAATCTCGAAGTACTCCTTCACGTGCGCAAAACGCGCCTGCACGCTCGAAAAGCGCGGATCGCTCTTGAGCTCCGGGCGGCCGACGGCATCGAAGAACGCGAACGCCTGGTCGTTGGTGTTCGCCGAGATGCAGATCCAGCCGTCCTGGGTCGGAATGGGTTTCCCGAGCGGGTCGAGGAGCCGCGGGTCGCCCGTCTCGCCGAGCGGGGGATCGAACGTCTTCAGGTACATGTGCTCTTCGAGCACGAATTTCGCGAGATTCTCGAACATCGGGATCTCGATCGAGCAGCCTTCGCCGGTCTTCGCGCGGCGGTAGAGCGCCATCGCGATCATCTGCACCGCGATGAGTCCCACCACCTTGTCGGCGACGACCATAGGCACGAAGCGCGGCTCGCCCGTCGCGCGGTGGTGCAGCGCCGCCATGCCGCCCGAGCCCTGGATGATGGTGTCGTAGGCGGGCTTGTCGCGGTAACGCCCGTCCTGCCCGAAGCCGAACATGCCGCAGTAGATGATGCTCGGGTTGACCGCGCGCAGGTCGTCGTAGGAGAGCTTGAGGCGCGCCATCGCCGGCGGGCGCACGTTCCAGATGAGGACGTCCGCGCGCCCGACGAGCTTCATGAGCGCCCCGTGGCCCGCCGGCTTCTTCAAGTCGAGCACGATCGAGCGCTTGTTGCGGTTCAAGTGCAGGAATTTCGCGCCCATGGCCGGCGTCACGGATCTGCCGTTCATCACGCGCACGAGATCGCCCGCCTTTGACTCGACCTTGATCACTTCTGCGCCATGGTCGGCGAGGATCTGCGTCGCGAGCGGCCCCACGACGACCGAGGTGAGATCGACGATGCGCACGCCTTCCAGGGGTCCGCCCGCCATGATCAATCCTGGAACTGCGCTTCCGCGGTGAGCGCGAGCGCGCCGTCCTGATCGACGGCCCAGAGCTTCGCGCTCTTGCCGTCCGCCGCAGGGTCCCCGCCGAAATGTATTGGCCGGTTCACGAAGAGCGCGCGCACGTTGCGGGATGACATGTAGCGGATCGGTGTTGCGGCGTTCGCGCGCGCGAGCTCGTACGCAAGCAGCGTCGTGAGCCCGCCGTTCATGACGAGGTCCGGATAACCCTCGGTGCCGGTCACGTAGCGGTAGTCGTAGTGGATGCGGTGGCCGTTGAAGGTGAGGGCGGAGTAACGAAAGAGCATCACCGGATCCGGCGTGACGATGTTCTTCCACACCGCGTTCGTCGGCGCCCGTTGCGGCGGCGGAGGCGGCGCGTTGGGATCGGGCTCGCCGCGGTAGACGATGTCCTGCTCTTCCGAGATGGCGAGGCCGCGCGCGCTCGAAATATCCGTCTTCACCGTGACGAACACCATCTGGCCGCTGCGCCCCTGCTTCACGTTGACGCTTTGAATGGTCGATTCGCGATGGACTTCGTCGCCCACCCGCAGCTCGGCGACGAACGTCGTGCGCTTGCCCGCAAACATGCGCCGCGGCAGCGGCACCGGCGGCAGGAAGTCGCCGCGCTGCGGATGGCCGTCGGGGCCGATCTGCGAGTGGCGCACGACGCGCGGGAAGAGGATGGCGTGCCAGCCGACCGGCAGGGGATCGCCGGGCTTCGGCATCGGGTCGTCGCGGTCGAGCGTGGCCGAGAGCCGGTGAATGGCGGGAATGGTGATGGAGTCGACCGCCGTTTCCTTCTCACCTATCCAGTCCTTGAGTTTTTCGAGGTCTTGCGTCATCGCCTCTCCTTATCCTTGCAACGCAGCGAGCGTTTTCGCCTCGCGCTGCTTGATCGCTTCGTAACGCCGCAGCAGGTTCTTCGCGCGCACCACCACCGGGATGTCGATCATCTTGCCGTCGATCTGGAACGAGCCGCGTCCGTTCGCGGCAGCCTCCTCGTCCATGCGAATCACCTTGCGCGCGTACTCCACCTCCTCGGCGCTCGGCGTGTATTCCTCGTTCACGATCTTGACCTGCCCGGGATGGATGCAGCCCGCGCCGTCAAAACCGAAACGGCGCGAGCGGCGCACCATCTGGCGGAAGCGCTCCCAGTCGCTGAAGTCGGCGACCGTGCCGATGAAGCCGAGCGGCATTACGCCGGCGCCGCGCGCGGCGATGATCATGCGCTGCTTGGGGTGCAGCAGCACGTCGTCGTCGGGTTGCATGGCGCAGTCGAGGGCAAAATCCTCGCCGCCGATGTTCATCGCCGCTACGCGCGGGCTCGCGCGCGGGATTTCGTCGATGCGGGTGAAGGCGTCCGCCGTCTCGATCATGGTGATGAAGCGCGTATGCCCGACCTTCATGCCGCGTTTTTCCTCGAGGTCGGTCACGAGCTCGTCGAGCAGCTTCACGTGCGATGCGCTGTCGATCTTGGTGCAAGCGATCGCGTCGACGTCGGGCATGATCGAATGCTCGAGATCGCGCACCGCGAGCGCGAGCGGCTGGTTGATGCGCACCACCACGTCGGCGCCGCCGCGGCGCACCTTCGCCGCATTCTTCTCCACGAGTGTGCGCGCGTGCGCCTTCTCCGCGGGCGGCACGCTGTCCTCGAGATCGAGCTGGATCGCGTCGGCGCCGCGCGTGTGCGCCTTCTCGACGAACTTGTCCACGTTCACGGGCACATAGAGCAGCGAGCGCCACACCGGAAGTTGAGATCGCATCGATGTTTTCCTTTTTTGAAAGTGAGCGGTAAACGGTGAATGGTGAATCGTGATGGCGAACGGTGAATGGCACGTGGGAACCGCTGGCCATGACGCTGTCGCGCGCACCGCCTGCCGTTCGCCGCTTACGCTTTACCCTTCACCGCCTTTCGGCGCCGCGGGCCCGCGTAGATTACATCGTGCGCGGTCAGCCGTGCCAGATCTTCCTTGCTCAAGCCCAATCCCCCGAGCACTTCGTGATTGTGCTCGCCGAGCTTCGGTGCCGGGGTGCGCACCGCACCGGGCGTGACCGAAAGCGGCGGAACGACGCCGTGCATGGGGATCATGCCCATTTCGTCGTCGGGATATTCGACGACCATTTCGCGCGCCCGCACGTGGGGATCGGCCATGATCTGCGAAATGTCGCAGATGGGCCCCACGGTCACTTCGTTCTTGTCGAAGAAGTCGAGATTCTCCACGAGTGTCATGCGCCCGATGAATTCGCCGATGATCGCATCCAGCTCCGCCGCGTTCTTCACGCGCTCGGCGTTGGTGCGGTAACGCGGGTTATCGATCAAGTCGGCGCGTCCGATCGCACGAAAGAGCCGCTCGGTCATTGCCTGGGTGGAAGCGGACATGCACACCCACCTGCCGTCGCGCGTGCGATAGGCGTTGCGCGGCGCGGCGGTGGTGGAGCGGCTGCCGGTGCGAGGGCGCAGTGTCCCGCTCGCGCGGTAGCTCGCCGCCTGCGGGCCCATGAAAGAGAAGAGCGGCTCGAGCAGCGAGAGGTCGATCACCTGGCCGCGCCCGCCACTCACTTCGACGTGGCGGAGCGCGATGAGCGCGGCGAACGCGCCGTAGGTGCCGGCCGTGCAGTCGGCGAGCTGCATCGGCGGGAGCACCGGCTCGCGATCCTCGAAGCCGTTGAGCGCTGCGAACCCCGACATCCCTTCCGCCAGCGTGCCAAACCCCGGCTTGTGCTGGTACGGGCCCGTCTGGCCCCAACCCGTGACGCGCACGATGACGAGCTTGGGATTGCGTGCGTGCAGCACCTCCGGCCCGAGCTCCATCTTTTCAAGCGTGCCGGGCCGGAAGTTCTCGATGAAGACGCTCGCGGTCTCGACGAGCCGCAGCAGGAGCGCCTTCGCCTCGCTCTTGCGCAGATTCAGGCACACGCTCTTCTTGTTGCGTGCGTAGACCTTCCAGTTGGTCGCGACCCCGTTCACGAGCCAGTCGCGAAGGGGATCGCCCGCCGGCGGCTCGATCTTGATCACCTCGGCGCCGAAATCCGCGAGCAGCAGGCTTACCATGTTGCCAGCCACCACGCGCGAAAGGTCGAGCACGCGCACCCCCGCGAGCGGGCCCCGCGCATCCGGCGCAAACGACTTGCGAGGCAAAGTGGAATCGTTCGACATCGAATCGAAAGCCGGTCGATCGGGGAGGCGTGCAGCCGGAGCGGCGGTCAGCGCGCGTCGGTGCCGGTGGCGAGCTGCTTCTCGATGAGCCGCGCTTCGTTCTTGAGCAGCACGGCGAGCTCGGCGACGCGCTTTTCGGTCATGCGGCTGGAAATGGCGGACACCGAAAGCGCCGCGAACGGCACACCGCTCCGATTATGCAACGCCTGACCGATCGAGCGCACGCCGGCAAGGGAGGGTGTCTCACGCACGGCGTAGCCGAGCTTCTGCGCTCTTTTCACCTGCGAGGTGAGCGCCGCGGCGGAAAGCCCGTATTCCGAGAGACGGGACGCATTGGTGCCGATGATGTGGCGGATCTCCTCGTCCGGTAGCGCCGAGAGTATGGCGAGGCTGCCGATGCCTACGCCGAGAGGCCGCCGCATGCCGATTTCGAGCGTAAAAGTCTTGATCGGGAACGCGCCCTCGCGGCGGTCGAGGCAAAGGCCGTCGAGTCCGCTCCGCTGCGTCAGGAACGCGGTATCGCCCGTCGCTTCCGCGATGCGGTTGAGGGCAGGATGGCAGATCTCGCGCAGGTTGAACCGCGGGGCGGCGGTGAGACCCAATTCGAACACCATCGGACCGAGGAAGTAGCGGTGCGTGTCGAAGTCCTGCTGCACCATGTTTTCCGCGGCGAGGCACTTCAGCATGCGGTGCACCGTCGGGCGCTGCAGCCCGGTGCGCGTCGCGAGATCGAGGAGCCGCGAGCCGTTGCGGTTGTGCGCGGCGATCTCGCGAAGCAGAATCAGGGAACGCTCGATGCTCTGTGTGCCGGTCAGCTTGCCGGGAACCGACGTCGATTTTCTGGGCATGACGGAAGTCCGAATCGTGAGATCAGCGCGGAATTATGCCACCGACACCGCGCTGGCGGAATATGGCGTGCCGTGCTATCGTAACCGCGCGCTTTCCGGTTCCAGGCGCGCCACAAAGTCCATATTACGGGCCTGCTTCAGCGGCATTCCTCGCCGCGGTGCGGGTGCTTTCAGGAGCACGACGAGCATGAACTCTCCCGCTTCCCCGCAACTTGCGCTTCCTGCCTCCGCGGGCGCACGGCTGCGCGCCGCGGTCGCTGCCGAGAAGCCGCTACAGGTGGTCGGCACGATCAACGCTTACCATGCCCGGCTCGCCGCGCGCGTCGGGTATCGCGCGATCTACCTGTCGGGCGGCGGGGTCGCGGCCGGCTCGCTCGGGCTGCCGGATCTTGGCATCAGCGGACTCGACGATGTGCTGACGGATGTGCGGCGCATCACGGACACATGCGATCTGCCGCTCCTGGTGGACGTCGATACGGGCTTCGGCGCGAGCGCCTTCAACATCGCGCGCACGGTGAAGTCGCTCATCAAGTTCGGCGCCGCGGGCATGCATATCGAGGACCAGGTCGGCGCCAAGCGCTGCGGCCACCGGCCCAACAAGGAACTCGTGAGCCAGCAGGAGATGGTGGACCGCATCAAGGCGGCGGTGGACGCGAAGACGGACCGCGAGTTCGTCGTCATGGCGCGCACCGATGCGCTGGCGGTCGAAGGCCTGCAGGCCGCGATCGACCGCGCCTGCGCGTGCGTCGAGGCCGGCGCCGACATGATCTTCCCGGAAGCGATCACCGAGCTTCCGATGTATCGCAAGTTCGCCGACGCGGTGAAGGTGCCGATCCTCGCCAACATCACGGAGTTCGGCAAGACCCCGCTCTTCACCGTGGAGGAACTGCGCTCGGCCAATGTCGCGCTCGCGCTCTATCCGCTGTCGGCGTTCCGTGCGATGAACGCCGCGGCGCTGCGCATCTTTGAAGCGATCCGCAAGAACGGCACGCAGAAGGACGCCGTGGAGACCATGCAGACGCGGGACGACCTTTACGATTTCCTCGACTACCACGCCTACGAGCAGAAGCTCGACGCGCTTTTTCGCGAGAAGAAGAAATAGACAAGAGGGAAGGCGGAGAAGGAATCGGGCTCACCCGTCGATGAGCAATGCGGCACGTCCGGTCACTTCGCCGGCTTCGACGCCGGCGTGCAGCGCTTCGGCTTCGCTCATCGGTTCGCCGGGTCCGGCACGGTCGCCAGCTCGAACGGCGTATGGGGAGCGCGCAGGACGAGCGCTTTCATCAGTCGGCGAACATGAAATTGGCGGCCTTCAGGAAGAGCGTGCGGTTGACGCCGTCGGAGTGGAGAAACGCCGCCGCATCGCGCACGAGCTTCTCCACGCCGAACTCCTTCATGTAGCCGTGACCGCCGTGGATCTCCAGGGTCCACGTCGCGATCTTCCACGCGCATTGCGAGGCCATCGCTTTGGGCAACGCGCCGAGCGTTCTGTCCCAGCCTTGTTCCTGATGGTCGGCGAGCCACGCCGCGCGATGAACATAGGCGCGCGAGGCGTCGATCAGCATGCACATCTCGGCGAGCTGGGCGCGGATGCCGTCGTGCTCGATCAAGCGCTTGCCGCCCTGTACGCGCACTTGCGCCCATTCGACCGCCTTGCGGTAAAGCGCCACGGCGACGCCCAGTATGGTCGCCGCCGCGTACGCATTGCTCTGGGGAAAGAATTCGGCCAGCACGCCGAAGCCTTTGCCCGGCTGCCCCACGACGTTGTCATCGGGAATGAAGCAGTCCTCAAAGACGAGCTCGGCGTTGTTCGCCAGCCGCTCGCCCATCTTGTCGTGAACGCGCCCGATGGTGAAGCCGGGGCGGCCGCGCTCCAGCAGAAAGCAGGTCGAGCCTTCGGCCAGCGGCTTGCCGGGATCGGTTTGGGCGAAGAGGAGATAGAAACTCGCGCGGTTGCCGTTCGAGATGAAGTGCTTCATCCCGTTCACGATCCAACCGCCCTGTGCCTTCCGCGCCGTCGTGCGGAACGGCGCGGGATACGGCAGGAAATAATTCGAAGCGTTGTCGGGCTCGGTGATCCCGATCGCGAGCATGCCGTGCGGATCGGCGGAGAATCCGGGCAACACCCGCGCCTGCTGCTCGGCGTTGAGCGCCTTCTCCATGATCTGCGCGATCTTGAGCGTCTGAGCGAAGATGACCGAGACGCCGATGTCGCCCGTCGCAAGCTCTTCGATCACCATGGCGGTGGTCAGCGAATCGGTGCCGAGGCCGCCCCATTTTTCGGAAAGCGTCATGGTGCGGATGCCGAGCGCGTGCGCCTTTTCGACGATCTCCCACGAGAACCCCGCGGCGGGATCGGGGTCGGCGTCGAGCGTCGCCGCGCGTGGCTTCACTTCGGAAGCGACGAACCGTCGCACGGTCTCGAGTATGGCGCACTGCTCGGCGCTTACGGTGAACATGGGCTCCATGCGTTCCTCGCGTCAATCATGCAGCAGGTCGAGTATCTCGCACACGTCATCGACCGTCTCCAGGCTCCGTATCAGCGCGAATGCACGCGCACCGCGCTGGGCCGGCAGGCGAGCGTATGCCGCGCAATCGGTGAACTTGGCCTCGATGTCGGCCCACGACAGTTCACGCGACGGGTGCCCCGGCGGACGCTCTATGCGCACGGTATCGTGCGTGCCGTTCCGCAGCCTCAATTCCAGTTCCACGAAGCCCCGGCTCCCGGGGCTGCGCGTCTCGAACAGCGGATCGTCGCCTTTGCAGCGCTCGTCCTCCGTGGCCGTGATCCGCGCGAGCAGCGCGCCAATCGCAGGGCGTCTCACCGCTTCGTCGGTGAACGTGGCGAGCGTGTACTGGCCGTCGAGCACTCCGGCGGCAAGCGCGTACTCGAGGCTGAACTTGCCTTCCAGTCCGGTCGCGGGCTTGGGGTAAGTGAGCACGCGCATGCCGCCGGGCGGCATGCGGCACGTCAGGCGCTCGACGTCCTCGGCCTTGAAACGGTGTCGCCGTTTCAATTCCAGCACACCGTCCATTCCGCGATGGCAAGCGTAACAGCAGGGAAACTTCTTCAGCGCAATGCCGGGATCGGCAAGCACCCATGGCTTGCCGAGCCCCTCAGCCGTTACCGCGGGATCCGACTGCTGCACGCCGTACGCGGCGAAGAAGCCGGCTTTTGCTTCGAGCACATCGAGCGCGGCGGTGAAGCCGCATGCGGAAAGTCGCAACGCGGCGAGTGCACTTCGCGCCGCCCAGCCGGTATGAAGCGGCTTCGTCATCGTGCCGAAATTGCGCTGCACGCCGCTCGCCATGGAAGCAGCGATCCCGAACGCGATGCGCGTTGTTGCGATATCGAGCCGATGCAGTTTCGCGAGCGCCGCGAGCGCCGAAAAAATCCCCAGCGTCCCGGTGCCGTGAAAGCCGCGGTGGTAATGACCCACCGTGATGCCGAGGCCGATCTTGCCACCAACCTCGATTCCGGTTGCATAGGCCTCCATGAAGTCCGCGCCGGATACCGTTTGCCGGCCAAGACTCGCGCACAGCGCGGGCAGGATGACCGCGCTGGGATGTGCCGGCATCATGGAAAGGACGTCGTCAAAGTCGAGGGCGTGCCCGAATGCGCCGTTCGCGAGCGCCGCCACCTCGGGCGTCGCGGTGTGCGCGGTGGCAAGTATCGGCGTGTCGCCCCGTTCGCCGGAAAGCTCGACGTACCGCAGCATCGGCTCGGCCAACGCGCTCCCGGCGCCGGCGAGCATCACGGCGAACGTATCCGCGATCGCCTTCTTCGCCTTGTCCACGGCGCCCTCCGGCAAGTCGCCGAGACTGCTCGCGCGTATGAAACGGGCAAGCGTTTGAGTAAGACCGGTCATGGTGTTGTTCTTGCGCCCAAGCGGTGTACGGTGTGTGGGGTCGCCCGGGCGCCGCGGCTGCATGGCACCCCCTCACCGAAGCATATAAAATATAGGCCCTTTTTTGAACTTCGGCCATGCAGCTCTTCGCCTTCGGCGTCAACCACGAGACCGCGCCGCTGACCGTGCGCGAACAGCTGGTTTTTCACGCCGAAACGCTGACGCAGGCGCTGCGTGATCTCGTCGCCTACAAGCCAGTCCGCGAGGCCGCCATCATATCGACCTGCAACCGCACCGAAGTGTATTGCGCAACCGCCGAGCCCGGCCTCGCCACCGCATGGCTCGCCGGCTATCACCGGCTGAAACCGAGCCATATCGAGCCCTACCTCTACAAGCTGCCGCAGGAGCAGGCGGTGAAGCACGCGTTTCGCGTCGCGAGCGGGCTCGATTCGCTGGTGCTCGGCGAGCCGCAGATCCTCGGGCAGTTCAAGGAGGCGGTGCGCACGGCACAAGCGGCCGGGACGCTCGGCTGGCTGCTGAGCAAGCTCTTCCAGCGCACCTTTTCGGTCGCCAAGGCGGTGCGCAGCGAAACCGAAATCGGCGCGAGCCGGGTGTCGATGGCCTCGGCTGCAGTCGAGCTCGCGGAGCGGATCTATCCCAGCATCGCGGGTCAGAGGATGCTGTTCGTCGGCGCGGGCGAAATGATCGAACTGATCGCCGCGCATTTTGCCGCTCGCCACCCGCGCCGGATGACGTTCGCCAACCGCACGCCCGAGCGCGCGCGCCAGTTCGCGGAGCGCTTCCTGGGCGTGACGATCGCGCTCAACGAATTGCCCGCGCAGCTCGCCGCGCACGATATCGTGGTCGCCTGCACCGCGAGCCCGCTGCCGCTCATCGGCAAGGGCATCGTCGAGAGCGCGTTGAAAGCGCGCAAGCACCGGCCCATGCTCATGTTCGATCTCGCCGTGCCGCGTGATATCGAGGGCGAAGTTGCGCGTCTGGATGATGTTTTTCTATACACTGTGGACGATCTGGGCCGCATCGCGCGCGAAGGGATGGACATCCGCCGCAACGCCGTCACGCAGGCCGAAGTCATCATCGAGAACCAAGTATCGGATTTCATGCACTGGCTCGACAACCGCGAGCTCGTGCCGGCGATTCGTGCGCTGCGTGACACTGCGGAGCGCGCGCGGCGGCACGAAATCGAGCGCGCGCTGCAGCGGCTCGCCCGCGGGCAGGACCCGCGCCTCGTGGTCGAGCATCTCTCGCACGCGCTCACCAACAAGCTCATGCATGCGCCGACCCATGCATTGAGCCATGCGGCCGCCGAGGAGCGCGACGAGCTTGCCGCGCTGCTGGCGCGCGTTTATCAAATCCAGCGCCTGCAATGACAGCCTGCTCTGTGTACCGGAAAGCGGGCTTGCGATGAAGGAGAGCATCGTCGCCAAGCTGGCGCAGCTCTCGCGCCGGCTCGAGGAGATCAACCAGCTGCTCTCGTCCGAGAACGCGACTGCCGATATGGGGAACTATCGGAAGCTCACGCGCGAGCACGCGGAAATCGCACCCGTCGTCCAGCTCTACGAGGCCTATCGCAGCGGCGAAGCGGATATCCGCACCGCGCAGGAGATGTCGGGCGACCCGTCGATGCGCGAGTTCGCCGAGAACGAGATCCGCGAGACACGCGAGCGGCTCGGGAGAATCGAGGCGGAGCTGCAGAAGCAACTCCTGCCCAAGGATCCCAACGACGAGCGCAACATCTTCCTTGAAATACGGGCGGGCACCGGCGGCGACGAATCCGCGCTCTTCGCGGGCGACCTCTTTCGCATGTACACGCGCTTCGCCGAGCGCAACGGCTGGCAGGTGGAGGTGATCTCGCAGAGCGCTTCCGACCTCGGCGGCTACAAGGAGATCATCGCGAAGATCGTCGGGCGCGGCGCCTATTCCAAGCTCAAGTTCGAGTCGGGCGGCCACCGCGTGCAGCGCGTGCCGGCGACCGAGACACAGGGCCGCATCCACACCTCGGCGTGCACCGTTGCGGTGATGCCGGAAGCGGACGAAATCGCCGACGTGGTGCTCAACCCCGCGGAGCTGCGCATCGATACCTTCCGGGCGTCCGGCGCCGGCGGCCAGCACGTCAACAAGACCGACTCCGCCATTCGCGTGACGCATCTGCCGACCGGCATGGTGGTCGAGTGCCAGGACGATCGCTCCCAGCACAAGAACAAGGCGCGCGCGCTCGCGGTGCTCGCGGCGCGGCTCAAGGACAGGCAGATCCGCGAGCAGCAGATGAAGACCGCCGCGACCCGCAAGTCGCTCATCGGAAGCGGCGACCGATCGGAGCGCATCCGCACCTACAACTTTCCCCAGGGGCGCGTCACCGACCACCGCATCAACCTGACGCTCTACAAGATCGCGCAGATCATGGACGGCGAGCTCTTCGAGTTGACCGACGCCCTCATCGCCGAGCACCAGGCCGAACAGCTCGCGCTGCTTGCAGAGGAAGCGGCGGCGTGAGCTCGCACCGCGGTCGATGCCTACCCTCGGCGAAGCGCTCACTGCCGCGCGGCGCGTGATCGACGCACTCGACGCGCGCGTGCTCCTCTCGCACGTGCTGCAAAAGGACGCGGCCTATCTCGTTGCGCACGCCGACATGCGACTTGCTCCTGATGCGGCGGCTCAATTCGAGGCGGCGGTCAGGCGTCGTAGCGCCGGCGAGCCTGTCGCGTACATCACGGGGCGCCGCGAATTTTTCGGGCTGGAATTTCGCGTGACGCCGACGGTGCTGATCCCGCGGCCCGAAACCGAGCTCCTCGTCGAGCTTGCGCTCGCCGGCATTCCCGCGGAAGTGGAACGGACGGTCCTCGATCTCGGCACGGGGAGCGGCTGCGTAGCGATCAGCATCGCGCACGCGCGGCCGCATGCCCGGGTGGTCGCAGTCGACCGCTCTCCCGATGCGCTGGCGGTCGCCGCGGAAAACGCGCGCAGCCTCCATGTTGGACGGGTGAACTTGCTTCAGGGCGACTGGTTCGAGCCCCTGGTCGGTAAGCGTTTTGACGTGATCGTCGCCAACCCGCCGTATGTCGCGGACGCCGATCCGCATCTCTTCGAGGGCGATCTCCGCTACGAGCCGCGCACGGCACTCGTCGGCGGCGAGGACGGGCTCTGCCCAATCCGACGCATCGTGGGGAGCGCGGACCAGCATCTGACTGAAGGCGGCATGTTGCTCTTCGAGCACGGATTCGATCAGGGCGAAGCGTGCCGCGCGCTTCTGACGGCAAGCGGTTTCGAGCAGGTCGAAACATGGCGCGATCTCGCGGGACACGAGCGCGTGAGCGGCGGCTTCAAACCTTGACGTCGGTCCCTGCGAGCCGTTACACTAAAACCGAGTGAATTTGTCAACTATTTTGGAGAAACGATGAGCGTTCAGGACGTTATCAAGGAGCAGGTGACGAAGAACCGGGTCGTGCTCTACATGAAGGGGACGCCCGATTTTCCCCAGTGCGGATTTTCGGCGAACGCGATCGGCATCCTGCGCACGTGCGGCGTCGAGCAGCCCTACACCGTGAACGTGCTCGAAGATCCCGAGATCCGTCAGGGCATCAAGGAATACGCGAACTGGCCGACGATCCCCCAGCTCTACGTCAATGGCGAGTTTGTCGGCGGCTGCGACATCATGATCGAGATGTATCAGAGCGGCGAGTTGCAGAAGATGCTGGAAAAGGCAACCGCGTAACGCACTGCGGCACTGCGCGTTACCAAGTAACAAGTAACGGGCCGGCTCTCCGTCGGCCCGTTTTGCTTTCGGTCGTGATGTGGGGCGTGGGGTCAGCCCCCAAGGTTGACATGTTGGGGTCTGACCTCGATGCTGGGCGTCCCGGCTGCTTCACTCCGTCGCCCACAGGCCGTAGGCGTACTGGAGGAGGAGGAACAGGGCCATCACGAACAGCGCGCGCTTGAGCCACATGCGATAAGCCGCAGCGTTCAAGCGGCTGCGCACGCGCATCCCGTAGAGGACGGTAATGGTCGCGACGACCACGAGTGGCAGCGTCGCGATCCACTGTGCGGCGCCCACGCCGCCGACCGTCGCGAGCATCGTGAACTGCGTGGTTTTGCCGACGAAGAAACAGATGTTGAGCGCCTGCACGAGCATCGCCGGCGAGAGACCGAGCGCAAGGTAATGGATGAGCAGCGGCGGCGCGGCCACGTTCGCGGTGCCTTCCGACATCCCGGCTGCCACGCCGAATACCGCGGCGAAGAATCTACGGTGCTCCTTGAGCAGCGTCCAGTCGGCGCGGCCGACGCGGTCGAGATTGAGATAGAGCAGGATCATCGCCGCGAGCACGAGTGCGAACGGGAATTCGGGCGCGAAGATGAAAAGCCGCGTGCCGATGGCCGCCCCGATGAGCATGTAGATCGGCATCATCCAGAATTCGGCGAGCGCCTGTCGAAAAAAGCCGCTCTTCGCAACGTTCGCCGCCACAGCCGCAAGACACGGCAGCAGCACCACGATGACCGCCGTGCGCATGTCGGAAGTGAAGGCGATGAGGGGTGTCGCGACGATCGGGAAGCCAAGCCCGAGCGCGCCTTGCACGAAACCCGCGAGCGCGATGACGAGGGCGGCCCAGACGAGGACGCCAAGCGACAGCGATTCGAATTCCGCCATCAGCGTCCGTGCGCCGCGGCGTGTTGCAGTGTGAAGGAGGGCATGTCGATGTGACTGCGAGCGCGAGTGTATCAAATAACGCGCGCGTGCCGTTGTCATGTTTGTAGGCGCTTCGCCGCCGTGTCACTATATGACCTCTTGGAGCGAAGGATGCAACCGGCCAATCTCATCTTCATGATGTCGGACGAGCACAACAAGCGCGTGCTGGGCGCGTACGGCCATTCCATGATCCGCACGCCCAACCTCGACCGGCTGGCCGCGCGCGGCACGCGCTTTGCGAATGCGTACACGAACTGCCCGATCTGCGTGCCCGCGCGCGCCGCGTTTGCGACCGGCCAGTACGTGCATCGGATCCGCTACTGGGACAACGCGATCGCCTATGACGGTCGGGTTCCATCGTGGGGGCACCGGCTGATGGCGCAGGGCCATCGCGTGACCTCCATCGGGAAGCTCCACTACGTCGATTCCGATCCGAAGCGTAACGGTTTCGACGAGGAGATCCTGCCGCTCCACATCGTGAATGGCGTGGGCGATCTCCTCGGCCTGATACGCGATGAGCTGCCGCGGCGGCCGGGATCGGCCAAGCTCGGGCCCGAGGCCGGGCGCGGCGAGTCCGAGTACACCCACTACGACCGCAGCATCGCGCAGGAGACGGTGCGCTGGCTGACCGAAGTGGCGCCGCGTTACCGCGAGAAGCCATGGGCGCTCTATGTCGGTTTCGTCTCGCCGCACTTTCCCTTGATCGCGCCGCCCGAGTTCTACGATCTCTATCCTGAAGACCGCGTGCCGTGGCCTGACATGTACGAGCACGACACGCGGCCGCAGCACCCCTTCACCGACGCGATGCGCGAATGCCTGTGCTTCGACGAGCCGTTCGATCCCCCGATGGTGCGGCGTGCGATCGCCGCGTACATGGGGCTCGTTTCCTTCCTCGACGACAACGTCGGCAAGATCCTGCGCGCGCTCGAAGAGACGGGCCTCGCAGCGTCCACGCGGGTGATCTACGCGAGCGATCATGGCGATAATCTCGGGACGCGCGGCATGTGGGGGAAATCCACGATGTACGAGGAATCGGCGGGGATTCCGATGATCATGGCGGGCCCCGACATACCGGCCGGTGCGGTGTGCGATACGCCCGTCACATTGGTCGATGCGTTTCCCACCTTCATCGAAGGCTTGGGCGCACGTCGCGACCCGAGCGATGCGAGCTTGCCGGGACACTCGCTCATCGACATCGCGCAAGGCGCGAGACCGACGCGCACGATTCTGTCGGAGTACCACGCCGCGGGCGCGATGTGCGGCGCGTACATGATCCGCCACGGTCGGTACAAGTACATCCACTACGTCGGCCTGCCGCCCATGCTCTTCGATCTGGAGCGCGACGCTTACGAGCGGGCGGACCTCGGGCGCGATCCCCGCTACGCCGCTGTCATCCGCGAGTGCGAGGCCGCGCTGCGTAACGTGGTGGACCCGGAAGCCGCCGATCGCTTCGCCAAAGCCGACCAGCGCGCCCACATCGAGAAGCACGGCGGAAAGGACGCGATACTGAAGCGCGGCACCTTCCGTTATTCGCCGCCGCCGGGCGCAAAAGCGGCTTACTACTGACGGTGCCGGAAGTGCGCGCTACCTCATCGCGCGGTATCTTTCCGGACTGATCCAGCGTGTCCGCACCGCGCCGCGACTTCTACGACTACGTGATCGTCGGCGCCGGCTCAGCGGGCTGCGTGCTCGCGAATCGCCTGACGGAGGATGGGCGCCACAGTGTCCTCCTGCTCGAGGCGGGTCCCGCAGACGATTACTTGTGGATCCATATCCCGATCGGCTACGGCAAGACAATGTTCCACCCGGTCTATAACTGGGGATTCCACACCGAGCCGGAGCCGGGCATGAACGACCGCCGCGTGTACTGGCCGCGCGGGCGCGGACTGGGCGGCTCATCTTCGATCAACGGGCTGATCTACGTGCGTGGACAGCCCGAGGACTATGACGCGTGGGCTGCGCTCGGAAATCGCGGCTGGAGCTGGCGCGAGGTGCTGCCTTACTTCCTGAAGTCGGAGCACAACTCGCGCGGCGCGAGCGAGTACCATGGCGCCGACGGCCCGCTGTGGTGCTCGGATATCGGCGAGCGGCACGAGCTGATGGAGGCCATCATACGCGCCGCCGGCGAACTCGGCGTTCCACGCAACGAAGATTTCAACGGCGCAAGGCAGGAAGGCGTGGGCTACTACCAGCTTTTCACGCGCAAGGGCTGGCGCTGCTCAGCCGCGACCGCGTACCTCCGTCCGGCGCAGAAGTGCCGCAGTCTGCGGGTGGAGACGAAGGCACACGTAACCGCGATCAGCTTCGAAGGCGGACGCGCAACGGGAGTGACGTACCTGCAGCATGGAGTTTCGAGGAGGGCGTGCGCGGCGCGCGAAGTGATCCTCGCAGCGGGAGCGCTGCAAAGCCCGCAGCTCCTGCAGCTTTCCGGCGTCGGACGCGCGGCACTACTACAGGAGATGGGCATCCCGGTCGTGAAAGACTTACCCGGGGTCGGTGAAAACTTGCAGGATCATCTTCAGTTCCGGCTCATGTACAAGGTGCGCAGGCCGATCACGACCAACGACGAGCTGCGCACGCTTTCCAGAAGGCTCCGGATCGGGCTCAAGTGGCTCCTCTTTCGCACCGGACCGCTCGCAGTCGGCATCAACCAGGGCGGACTCTTTACCCGCGTGTTGCCGGAATCGAAGTCACCTGATATCCAGTTCCACTTCGCCACGTTGTCGGCGGATATGGCGGGGGGCAAGCCACATGACTGGTCCGGCTGCACCTTCTCGGTTTGCCAGCTTCGGCCCGAATCGCGGGGGACGGTGATGATTCAGTCGCCGCACCCGCTGGAGCCACCCGCCATGCGCCCGAACTATCTGACGAGCGAGGCCGATTGCCGCTGCGCGGTGGAGGCGATCAAATTCGCGCGCCGCCTTGCCGGGGCGCCGGCGCTCGCCGAATATATTGCCGAAGAGTACCGGCCCGGCCGGGCGGCAGTGGGCGACGATGACTTGCTCGAATTCGCGCGAAATCACGGCGCGACGATTTTTCATCCCTCGGGAACGTGCCGTATGGGCAGCGACCGGATGGCGGTCGTGGACGAACGCCTGCGGGTGCACGGGGTTGCCGGTTTGCGGGTCGTCGATTGTTCCATCATGCCGATCCTGACCTCGGGCAACACGCACGCGCCGGTGGTGATGATTGCCGAAAAGGCGGCCGACATGATACGTGCCGACGCGCGTCACGCCGGCGCGTGACATTCCTATCGGGAAGGAGGAAGCATGGGTTGCTGTCACGCTTATTTCGCAAACACGGCGAGCGGAGACGATGCGTTTACGATCGATTCGTCGCGGCTCACGTTTGGTGCGGGCTGTCTCGAGGAAGCAGGCGATCAGGCCAAGGCGCAGGGGATGTCACGCGTGGCGGTCTACACCGACGCGCGCGTGCGGAACCTGCCTCACTTCACGACCGTCACGCAATCGCTGAAGAGCGCGGGGGTCGATTTCGCGATCTACGATGAAGTGACCGTCGAGCCAACCGACGCTTCCTTCCGGCGGGCAACGCGCTTTGCGCAGGAAGGAGCGTTCGATGGATTCGTTTCGGTCGGCGGCGGCTCGGTGATGGACACCTGCAAGGCCGCAAACCTCTATTCGAGCCACCCCGCGGAGTTTCTCGCTTATGTGAATGCGCCGGTGGGCGAGGGCAAACCAGTGCCCGGGCCGCTCAAGCCGCATATCGCGTGCCCCACGACTTCCGGCACCGGATCGGAAGCAACCGGCATTGCTATCTTCGACTTGCTCTCGATCAAGGCGAAAACGGGTATCCAGTCGCGGTGGCTCAAACCGACGAGCGGCCTCGTCGACCCTGACGTGGCCCGGACGCTGCCCGCGACCATCGTGGCATCCACGGGCTTCGACGCAATGTCGCATGCGCTTGAATCCCTCACCGCGCTTTCGTACGCGAGACGGGCAAAGGCTGTGCGACCCTCTCAGCGTCCCCCCAGCCAGGGCGCGAACCCGTGGAGCGATGCGGTTGCGTTCGAAGCGCTGCGCCTCATCGGCCAGTATTTCGTGCGCGCTGTGAGCGAGGCATCGGATATCGAAGCGCGGAGCGAGATGATGTACGCGGCCACCCTCGCGGGCATCGCCTTCGGCAACGCCGGCTGCCATCTGCCGCACGGCATGTCGTACGCAGTCTCAGGCCTCGTGCGCGAATTCCGCACGCCCGACTATCCGCAGGAAGAACCGTTCATCGCACACGGGATGTCGGTGATCTTGAGCGCACCGTCGGTTTATCGCTTTACAGCACGCGCCTGTCCCGACCGGCATCTCGATGGCGCACGGATGCTCGGAGCGGATGTGCGCGGCGCGCTGCCGCAGGATGCCGGCGAAGTGCTTGCCGGCACGCTGATAAAGTTGATGCGGGCGGCGCGCTTTCCGAACGGCCTCGGTGCGGTCGGATTCAGCGCGGCCGATGTCGACTCGCTCGTCGAAGGTACACTCCCGCAGCAGCGCGTCATCGCAAATGCGCCGCGCCAGGCGAGCCGGGAGGACCTGCAACAACTCTTCTGCGGGGCAATGACGTACTGGTGAAGCCCGCCGAATACGAGTCGGTGTAAGCCGGCGCCAGCTATTCGCCGACCTTGAGGGTGCCGCCCTTGCCCAGGCCGCCCTTGACCTGCTGGGCCGTGTAGTTGCGCAAGGCCTGGACCATCTTATTGTAGGAGTCGGCAAACGCGGCGGTCAGCACCTTGCCTTCGGGGGTATTGGTGAAGGCGCCTGCACCGCCGCCCGCGCCACCTCCAAAAGCGCCTCCGAAGAGGGCGAAGTCGAAGTTCTGGGCACTGCCGACAGCGGCGGCGATCTGCACGCTGGAACGGTTGTCGATCAGCAGCAGCGTCGTGGCGGCCTCATTGCTCTTCAGACTGCCGACGATCGCTCCGGCGACACCACCGAACAGTCCACCGATCGCACCACCCAGCCCGCTCGTGCCCTTTGCAGAGAATTGTATGCTGGGGCTCATGGTGTAATCGGCAGAAACCATCTGGCCCTTGCCAAAGTTACTGCCTTCACGCAGTTCGCCGGATTGCTGCAGCGCGCGCTCCTGCATCACGTTCCTCATCGACTGACCGCGCTCGACGACCACGAAGCAATTTGACTGCTGGATCATCATGCGCAGCACCGGAGTGGTGCTGCCGAGACTCGGATAGCGGCTGTAATACTGGTGCCACCAAGGGGCGCTCTGATCCTCATGGACCGCGAGGGTACCGAACGATTCGTCGCAACGCTGCAGTTGGGTGTTGGCGCCTTCGGAGCTTCCGCCGCCAGCCGCGCCTGACGGGATCCCCTCTTGAGCCCCCGCCATGGAAGCAGCGAGGGCGAGTGCCAGTGCCGAGACAAACCTACAAGCGCGGGAAGCCTTTTGCGGGATCCTATTCATTGTCCTCTCTCCCTGAATACCTTGTCTTGATCGGCTACGTCGCCACCGCGACAGGGGGGGCTGATATTCTTGGCGTGCCGAGCCTGATCAATATACAAAATTTCCTGAAGGGATGCCATTTGCATGCCGACCGAGCTCGGTGCGGTATCGACGCGTTGCGGATCTTATGCGAAGCGCCACTCTGCTTCGCAAGATCGTTTCGTCCTGACCTGGCAGGGCGAGCCATGTCGCCGCGTTATGCAAGCGCTTGCACACTGATTGCCGGCGCGTATAATTCGATGCTCCTCAGCGCTCGCCCGATACGCGGTGGCTCACACCGCTTCGGCCGGCACGAGCGCCCGTTACGTCGCAGGCCCACACTCACAGGAGACGCGCATGAACCTGATGGCAGAAACCAAGGCGCTCGCCAAGAATCTCGCGGCTCACGGCAAGCTGCGCATGACGCCGAGCGAAGCGTTCGTCGAAACGCTGGTGGCGCAGGGGGTCAAGGACACCTTCGGCATCGTCGGCTCCGCGTACATGGACGCGCACGACCTGTTCCCTGCCGCCGGGATCCGTTTCGTGTCGGTTGCGCATGAGCAGAATGCGGCGCACATGGCGGATGGATATTCCCGCGTTACGGGCAAGCACGGCGTCTGCATCGCGCAAAACGGGCCGGGCATCACGAATTTCGTGACGGCGATCGCCGCAGCATACTGGGCGCATTCGCCGGTGGTGGCGATCACGCCCGAATCCGGCAGCATGACGATGGGGCTGGGCGGTTTTCAGGAAACCGAGCAGATGCCCATTTTCTCCAAGATCACCAAGTGGCAGGTCCACGTGAACTCGCCACTGCGCATCGCGGAGCTCACGGGGCGCGCGTTCGACATCGCGCTCGCCGAGCGCGGCCCGGTGCAAGTGAACATCCCGCGCGACTTTCTCTACGGCGAGGGCGATTTCGAAATCCCGCAGCCGCAGCGCATCGAGCGCTCGGGCGGCGGTCCCGAATCGCTCGATGCGGCGGCGCGCCTGCTCGCAAAGGCCAAATTCCCCGTGATCCTTGCCGGCGGCGGCGTCGTGATGGCCGATGGGATCAAGGAATGCGTCGCGCTCGCCGAGTACCTGACGGCACCCGTTGTGAATTCGTACCTGCACAACGATTCCTTCCCGTCTAGCCACCCGCTTGCGTGCGGGCCGCTCGGTTACCAGGGCTCGAAGGCCGCGATGAAGGTCATTGCCAAGGCGGACGTCGTGCTTGCCCTCGGCTCGCGGCTCGGACCCTTCGGCACACTGCCGCAACACGGCCTCGACTACTGGCCGAAGAACGCCAAGATCGTGCAGGTCGACGCCGACCCGCGCATGCTGGGGCTCGTCAAGAAGGTTTCGATCGGCATCTGCGGCGACGCCCGGCTCGCGGCAGTCGAGTTGCTGGAGCGCCTCAAGGCGATGGGCAAAATGACCCCCAACAAGGCGCGCCTCGCCGAAGTGCAGAGGGAGAAGGCGGCGTGGGCCCAAGAACTCGCGCACTGGCCATCGCCCAACGAAAAGAAGCGCATCGGTCCGCGCCAGGTGCTCGCTGCGCTCGCGCGCGCCATGCCGAAGAACGCGATGGTGTCGACGGACATCGGCAACGTCTGCTCGGTGGCGAACAGCTATCTCCATTTCGAGACGGCGCCGTCGTTTCTCGCCGCCATGAGCTTCGGCAACTGCGGCTATGCCTATCCGGCCGCGATCGGCGCCAAAGTGGGCCGCCCCGATCGTCCGGCGATCGCCTACGTCGGCGATGGCGCGTGGGGGATGAGCCTGAACGAGGTGCTGACCTGCGTGCGGGAGAACATTCCGGCGGTGGCGGTCGTCTTCAACAACGGACAGTGGGGCGCGGAAAAGAAGAATCAGATCGATTACTTCGACAAGCGCTTCCTCGGTACCAATCTGAAGAACCCGGATTTCGCGGAAGTCGCGGAGGCGATGGGCGCGAACGGCATGACCGTCGAGCACGCGGACGAGGTCGGCGACGCGCTGCGTGGTGCGGTCCGATCGAACAAGCCTACGGTGATCAACCTCATGCTCACCCAGGAGCTGGGCGATCCCTTCCGCCGCGACGCCTTCCGCCAGCCGCGGCGGCTGCTGGGGAAGTACCGCAAGTACAGCGCGCGCGAGTATCGCTGAGCGCAACCCGCCCTCCACGACGCCAGCCGGCCCCCATCCGGCTGCCAAGTTCGTGAAGGAGAATAAGCGCAGCAGGGCCGCCACGCTGGCCGACGTCGCGCGGCTCGCCCGCGTATCGACCGCGACCGTTTCCCGCGCCCTCACCCTGCCGCACAAGGTAAAGCCGCGGACGCTTGCGCGCGTCGAGCACGCGGTGCAGACGCTGGGGTACGTGGCGCACGGGGCGGCGCGCGCGCTCGCCTCGCGGCGCACCCGCACGATCGGTGCGGTCATCCCCACGCTCGCCAACGCGATTTTCGCGAACACCACGCACGCCCTGCAGCGAACACTCGACGAAGCGGGGTACACGCTGCTCCTCGCTTCACACGAATTCGACGCTGAAGTCGAAGTGCGCGCGACGCGAGCCTTGATCGAGCGCGGGATCGATGGGCTGGTGCTGCTCGGCACATCGCATCACCCGAGCGTCTTCCGCATGATCGACATGAACCGCATCCCGTACGTGCTCACGTGGGCGCTCGATCCGAGCGGCGCGCACCCGTGCGTGGGCTTCGACAATCGCGCGGCCGCCATCCGGCTCGCGGAGTACCTGCTCGACATCGGCCACCGCGAATTCGCGATGATCTCAGGCCTCACCGCGCACAACGAGCGCGCGCGCGAGCGCATCGAGGGCGTGCGCGCGGCGCTTGCTGCGCGCGGCGCTCGCCTGCCGGGCCAGAGAGTGGTGGAGAAGCCGTTCACGCTCGCCGCCGGGCGCGAAGGCCTGCGCGAGATCACGGCGAAGTGGCCGCGCACCACGGCAATCGTCTGCGGCAACGATATCCTGGCGATCGGCGCGATGGCGGAGTGCCATGCGCTCGGCATAAGCGTGCCGGACGAAATCTCCATCACGGGGTTCGACGACATGGAAATCGCGTCGCTCGTGACACCCGGCCTCACCACCATGCATTTTCCGACCGCCGAACTGGGCGTCTACGCCGCGCGGCACCTGCTGCAGGTGCTGGCAGGCGAAAACGTCGAAGGACGGCGCGAGCTGCCGGTCGAGCTCGTCGTGCGCGGCACGACCGCGCCTCCGCCGCAGCGTGAGGCGCAAAGCGTAGCGCAAGCCGCAGGTCGGGCTTTGTAAGCGGCGCTTACACGCGCGCGAGGAGCCCGGCCATCAACCGCTCGGCATGCGCGAGATAGGCGCCGCCGAAGAGGTTCAAGTGGTTGAGCACGTGATAGAGGTTGTAGAGGTCCCTGCGAACGGCGTAACCGTCCGCGAGCGGGAACGATTCGTCATATGCGGCATAGAATTCGCCGGGCAGGCGGCCGAAGAGCTCGGTCATGGCGAGATCCGTTTCGCGGTCGCCGTAATACACGGCGGGATCGAAGATGACGGGTTGGCCGGCGTCGTCGAAGGCCACGTTTCCGGACCAGAGATCGCCGTGCAGCAACGAAGGCGCGGGACGATGGCCGCGCAACAATGCGGGAAGCGCGGCGCGTAGCCGTTCGCCTGCGCTTTGCAAGCGGCCGCGATAGCCGTTCTCGAGAGCGAGCCGCAGCTGAAAGCCGAGCCGGTGCTCGCTCCAGAAATCGATCCAGTCGGCTGCGGGGGTGTTGATCTGCGGTGTTGCGCCCAGCGCATTCTCGCGCCACCAGCCGAACGTGCTCGATGTGCAGCGGTGCAGCGCCGCGAGCTGTTGGCCGAAAGCGGAGAAATCGCCGTGACGAGCGAGCGCGATGTACTCCAGCACGAGCCAACTTTTCGCGCCGTCCGACGCATGGCAGATCGCGCGCGGCACGCGCATCGTAGCGGTGCGCGCGAGCTCTTCGAGCGCCGCGGCTTCGGCGGCGAACATGTCGCGCTTTTCGCCGCTCCCGATCTTTACGAAGTAAACCGCGCCGCAACCTTCGATGCGGTACGCGGAATTGATGCAGCCCCCGGAGACCGGGGCGTGCCGCTCAACGGCGAACGGCCTGCCCGTGGCGGAGGCGATCGCGGCGGCAATGGCGGGCCACATCCGGGCGCTGGAGCGCCTTACAGCGCATTGCGCGCCTTGGCGATCGCCGCCTTTACCCGCACCGGCGCGGTGCCGCCCAAATGGCTGCGCGACTTGAGCGAGCCGTCGAGTTTCAGCGCGTCGAACACATCCTTTTCGATGAGCGGCGAAAACTGCCGCAGCTCGGCGAGCGTGAGCTCGGCGAGGTCGCAGCGGCGCTCGCTCGCAAGCCGCACCGCCTGCGCCACCGCCTCATGCGCTTCGCGGAAGGGGAGGCCTTTTCTGACGAGATAGTCGGCAAAATCGGTTGCGGTGGCATAGCCCTGCTGTGCGGCGGCGCGCATCGCCTCCTTGTTTACAGTAACGCCGGCGAGCATGTCGCGAAACACGGCGAGGCTCATCATCAGCGTGTCCACCGTGTCGAACAGCGGCTCCTTGTCCTCCTGATTGTCCTTGTTGTACGCGAGCGGCTGCGACTTCATCAGCGTCAGCAGCGCAACGAGATGGCCGTTGACGCGCCCCGTCTTCCCGCGGATGAGCTCCGCCACATCGGGATTCTTCTTCTGCGGCATGATGGACGAGCCGGTGCAGAAGCGATCGGCAATGTCGATAAAGCCGAAACGGGGATTCATCCACAGCACCAGTTCCTCGCAGATGCGCGAGAGATGCGTCATGACGAGCGCGCCATGGGCGCAGAATTCGATCGCGAAGTCGCGGTCAGACACGGCGTCGAGCGAATTCTCGCACACGCCGTCGAAGCCGAGCTCCTTGGCGATCATCATGCGGTCGATGGGGAACGACGTGCCGGCGAGCGCTGCCGCGCCGAGCGGCAGGCGGTTCACGCGCCGGCGCGCTTCCGCAAAGCGCTGCGCGTCGCGGGAGAACATCTCGAAGTAGGCCATCAGGTGGTGCCCCAGCGAGACGGGCTGCGCCACCTGCAGATGCGTAAATCCGGGCATCACCGTGTCGGCGTGCTGCTCCGCCAGGTCGAGCAGCGTCTTCTGCAGCTCCTTCAAGAGCGCGAGCACGTGATCGATCGAAGCTCGCAGGTAGAGCCGCACGTCGGTTGCCACCTGATCGTTGCGCGAGCGCGCGGTGTGAAGGCGTTTGCCGGCATCCCCGACGAGATCGGTGAGCCGCCGCTCGATGTTGAAATGCACGTCCTCGTACTCGAGCGACCAGGGAAATGTTCCGGCGCGCACTTCGCTGCGGATCTGCGCCATGCCCTTGTCGATCGCCGCGAGATCGGCCGCGGACAATATGCCCACGGCGTGCAGCATGCGTGCATGAGCGAGTGAGGCGTCGATATCGAATTCCGCCAGCCGCTGATCGAAGGCGATGGAAGCCGTGAAGCGCTGGACGAGATCCGCGACCGGCTCTTTGAAACGCCCCGACCATGGCTTGCCGCGTGAGGCCGGGGGTTTGTCGGGGGGAGACATGGCGCCTGCTAGAATGGACGTAGCATGGCCGCGAGTATAAATCAAAACGCCTACGGCAGCGCCCTGCCGAACTTCCGCAATCTCGGCATCCTGCTGCGCATATTGCTCGTCGTGAATCTTGCCGCGATCGCGGCCGCGATGGTGGAGAGCAAAGGCCAGAACGACTTCTGGCCGCGGCTCCTCGACGTGTCGATCGTGGTGCAGCCACTGCTCATGCTGAGCGTGCTCGCGCTCGTGCTGCTGAACGATGTGCTGAAGCGCCTGCCGTATTATCTCGGAGCGGCGGCAGTGCTCGCGCTCGAGCTCGTGCTCGCGACGCTCCTCTACCTGTATGGGCGGCCGCTCCTGCCCATCGAAGGAACCTGGCTCGAACGCCACTGGGCGCTCACTTTTCTCGTCACGCTGCTGCTCCTCCTGTACTTCGATCTTCGCGGCCGTGCGCTCTCGCCCGCGATATCGGAAGCCCGGCTGCAGGCACTGCAGGCGCGCATCCGACCGCACTTTCTCTTCAACAGCATCACTGCGGTGCTGAGCCTGATCCGCCAGGACCCCAAGCGCGCGGAGCGGGCGCTGGAGGACATGGCGGATCTCTTCCGCGTGGTCATGTCCGACAACCGCGAGCTCACGCCCCTCGTGCGCGAGGTGGAGCTTTGCCGCGAGTATCTCGGGCTCGAGCAACTGCGCCTCGGCGATCGCCTCCAGGTGGAATGGCACGTGGACAAGATGCCGCGCGATGCGCGCATCCCGCCGCTCGTGCTGCAGCCGCTCCTCGAAAACGCCGTCTATCACGGCATCGAGCCCCGCACCGCGCCCGGCGTGGTGAGCATCAATATCTATCTCGCGCGCGAACAGGTGCACGCCGTGCTGCGCAACCCGTACGAGCACGAAGGCCGGCATCACGCGGGCAACAAAATGGCGATCGCCAATATCCGGGAGCGGCTTCAGTTGCACTTCGATGCGGAAGCGAGCCTCACCACGCGGGTGACGGACGATGCGTACCAGGTGCACATCACCATGCCCTATGTGAAGGACCGCCAGTGACCGATACGGCGCCTGCGCTGCGCG
>CAMPGR010000041.1 GCA_946885605.1 uncultured Pseudomonadota bacterium | reverse complement strand
ATGCGTACACGAACAGCGCGACCACGGCCGCTCAGCACAAAAAGGAGTACGAAGTGATGCGGAGCCTGTTGAAGGAAATCGAAATGGAGAAGTGATTCGTTTCCCGCTGGAAGAACGCAACGCCGCCTCCTGCATGACGCAAGGGCGGCGTGTTCAGAGTCTGAAAGCTCAGACCTCTGCTTCCGGGATGGCAGCGGCGAGCTTTTTTATCGGAGGTATCGGGGTGGCGCGGCAAACATGTCCGCCGACACCACCCCGGCCACCGGACCTACTCGGTCCTTCGTGGTGGCACTAGCTGCGACAACTGCGACACGGAGCGAGTTCAAGGAATATTGGCGGGCAATGCTGCTCACTCCCCCGCCGCGGCGACGTAAAGCATGAACGCGCTTTGATCGTTGATAGAGCTGAGAAAGCGGTGCAGAGTGATTGCGGTGCTCGCAGGCAACCCGCGTGCTATCCGAAGGCACTCGCAGATTATTCAACCCGATATGGCAGGTAGCGCTGAAACCAATCGGCTGAAAGTTGCGCCACCTTCTCCAACGCTCCGGGCTCTTCGAAGAGGTGGGTAGCGCCGGGCACGATTTCCAGCCTCACCGGTGCGCGCATCTGGCGCATCGCGTCCCGATTCAGCTCGATTACGGCTATATCCTCGCCGCCGACGATCAGCAGTGTAGGGCACTGCACTTGCGGGAGCGCGTCGCGGGCCAAGTCCGGGCGACCGCCCCGTGAGACTATGGCACGCACAACTGTCGGGCGCTCCGCGGCAGCGATCAGCGCCGCCGCGGCGCCGGTGCTCGCCCCAAACAGCCCGAGCCCAAGGGCGCGAAGCTCCGGGTGTTTTCGAGTCCAGTCAACGACATCGACGACGCGGCGTCCGAGCATGTCGATATTGAATCGGTGCTCGCCCGTAATCTGGTCGACCCACTCTTCCTCGGCGGTCAACAGATCGAGCAGCAATGTCGCGAGTCGCGCTTCTCTTAGCGCCTCTGCGACCGCGCGATTGCGGCGACTGAAGCGACTGCTGCCGCTCCCGTGGCAGAAGACGACCAGCCCCATCGGATCCACCGGCAGCGCCAGATCGGCTTCCAGCGTGATGGCGCCTATCGGGATGCTGAGGGCTTCTTCAGCCACCGTCGGAGAGATTCCAGGAGTGCTCATGGCGTAAGAGCAGCGGGAACTGCCACCGTGCTCGTCTCGGGTGGAACTCACGTCTGTGCCGGAGTTCCCCCGCACCTTTCCTAAGAAGTGGGCCCGAACAGCGCTCGCTGAACCGTGCGCCGGTCGGTGCGCGGCGCCACCATCTCAATGAAGTCGTAGGCGTAGCCGCGCAGATAGTGGTTCTTGCGGATGGCGAGACAGCCGTGGTGAGGTTCGAAGAGATGGTCCACATCGAGAGCGCGAAGGCCGGGGTCGCGGGAGGGCTGATAGGCCAGCCTCGGAAGGATGGCAATCCCGAGGCCCGCCTCGACGAACGCTTTCACCACGTCCACGTTCGAGCCGGAGAAAACGATGTTGGGCTCGAGTCCGTTCCGCAGGAAGCGCTCCCGCATCTTGGTCTGGCCGTACGAGCCGAAGTCCAGTGTGATGAGGGGATGGGAGGAAATCGCTTTGAGGGTAAGGTGCTTTGCCTTTGCCAGCGTGTGGCCGGACGGAACCATCAGTGCGCGGGGAAGCGAGCAATACTCGAGCAGCAGCAGCTCGGGAAACGCCTCGGCAGGCCGCGTAGTGAGCCCGACATCGCATTCCCCCGAGGCCGCGAGCCGGCAGACCTGATCGGAGCTGCCCTGCAGGAGTTTCAGTTCCACTCGGGGATAGCGCGCGACGAAACGTTGCAGCACCTTGGGGAGCGCATACCTTGCGAGCGTGAACGTCGCGGCGATCTTGAGCGGGCCGGTGTCGCCCGCGAGGAACTCCTTCGCGGTGGCCTTCAGGTTCTCGCTCTCCTGCAGGATGACGTTCGCGATATCGACGATGCGCTGTCCCGGCTCGGTCAGCGCGACGATGCGGTTCCCGCTGCGCACGAAAAGCTCGACACCGAGCTCTTCCTCCAGCAGCCGCATCTGCTTGCTGATCCCGGGCTGCGAGGTATGCACGGCAGCGGCGGCCTTGGAGAAGCTCAAGCCCTGCTTCGCGATTTCGCACAGGTATCGAAGCTGGTGCAGTTTCATGGGGGCGAATCTTGCGGATATAACCTTTGGATATCGGACATAGCCGAATATTACTATACGGTTATGACCCCCTGTTGCTAGCATTCAACCCGTCGGGTTACTGGCGGAGGTCGGCGATGGGCCGGCATGCAAAGCAGACAATAGGCGGAATTTCCGTGTACGTGCCGACCGGTGCAATCGAGACACAGTCGAAACCGCTTGCGCCCAGGCTCGATACGCTGCGCGGCGCGCGCATCGGCATACTGGACAATTGCAAGGAATTCGCGGACATCGTGCTGCGCGGCGTGGCGGGGGTTCTGCAGCGCGACCACGGCGTTGCGAGCGTCAAGTTCTGGCAGAAATCCTATCTCGGCATTCCTTCGCCCTACGCGGAGGAGATGGCCGCGCACTGCGACGCCGTCATCAATGGTGTCGGTCACTGAGGCTCGTCGACCCCCTGGACCGCGCGTGACGCGGCCGCACTGGAAGACCTCGGGATACCGACCGTTACGGTCATCAGCACCGCGTTCGCCCCGCTTGCCCAAGTCGTCGGGGAAGGCTTGGGGCACGTCAGTCTCCCGATCGTCCTCGTCCCTCATCCGCTCGGAAACCGCGACGAACGCGTGATCCAGAAATACGGGGAGGACATCGCGCGCGAGTGCGCTCGCGTCCTCACCACGCCCCTTGAAACGCTCGCGCGGGAGTTCGAAGGAAAGCAGTACCCGCTCCTCGACGCGTTGATGCCCCGTTAGCGGAGGAATGCGTCCCGTGAAAGCCGAGATCCCGCGCATGGTCGAATCCCACGACAGCTTCGAGGACGTCAACGACTACTTCTACGAGCGCGGCTGGACCGACGGCCTGCCGATCGTCCCGCCCACCGAAGAACGCGTGCAGGCGATGCTCGCCGGCATGCCGTGGCGCGACGCCGAGGACACGATCAGCGTCGTCCCGCCGAGGATGGGTGTCGCGACGATGAGGCAGATCGCGGTCAACGCCGTGATGGCGGGCGCCAAGCCGGAGTACCTGCCGGTCATCGTCGCGGCGCTGCAGGCCGTGTCGGAGCCGGAGTACGGGCTCTCGCATCGGCAGACGACGACCCACGCGGGCGCGCCGCTCATCATCGTCAACGGGCCGATCGTCCAGCGGCTGCGCATCAATTGCGGTCGTGGCTTGTTTGGGCCCGGGTGGCGCGCCAACGCAACAATCGGTCGGGCGCTGCGCCTGATACTGATCAATATCGGCGGAGCGGGGCCCGGGGTGGACGCATCGCAAACAGGGCATCCCGGCAAGTACACCTACTGCATCGCCGAATACGAAGCGGCAAATCCCTGGGAGCCGCTGCATGTCGAGCGCGGCTACGGCCGGGACGAGAGCGTGGTGACGGTCGTGAATACCGAGGCGCCGCACAGCATGACCGAGAACATCCAGACCGATCCCGACGAGATCATGCGCACGTTCGCGTCGTGCATGGGAACGCTGGGGGTCAATAACCTTTATTCGCAGGGCAACCCGGTGCTCGTTCTCGGCATCGAGCATGCCCGGCACATCGCTGCGGCGGGATGGAGCAAGCAGGACGTGCAGCGGGCGCTGTTCGAGCGCGCGCGCCAGCCCTGGGGGCTCGTGAAGAACCGCGGGAAGTCCAAGGGGCCGCGCTTTCCCGAGTTCGTCGATCGCAGCGATGACCATTCGATGGTGCCGATCATCCGCGAGCCGCGCGATCTCGTCACGATCGTCGGTGGCGGCGCGGGCGGGAAGTCCATGTTCCTGCCGACCGCGGGCGGGCAAAGCCTTGCCGTATCGAAGCCTGTGGAAACGGCTGAAGTCCGGGCAAGCGCGTGATCGCCGGTCTTGCGTGCCGACAAAAGCGAAACCTATTTCGAGGGGGAAGATCATGAATGTTCGATGGGGGCGCGGAGACCATCTCCGCAATCGGCGGGGCTGCAGAGTCTCGCTCGCCTTGTGGGCGGTTGCATCCGCGGTGAGCCTGGGCAGTGTGGTTCCCGCGCTGGCGCAGACCTATCCGACCAAGCCGGTGCGCATGGTGATCGCTTTTGCGCCCGGCGGCGGCACCGATGTGATGGGGCGCATCGTCGCGCAGAAGCTGACCGAAAGCTGGTCCTATCCGGTCGTGGTGGACAATCGTCCCGGTGCGGCATCGACCATCGGTACGGTCATCGTGTCGAAAGCCGCGCCGGACGGCTACACGATTCAGACCGTCTCCATGTCACACGCGGTCAACACGGCGCTCTACCGCAAGCTGCCGTATGACGCGGTGAAAGACTTCGAGCACGTCATTCTTCTGGCGCGGGCGCCGAATATCCTCATCGCAAATCCCTCCCTGCCCGCGAAATCGGTGAAGGAGCTGATCGAGTTTGCAAAGTCGCGCCCCGGGAAGCTGAACTACTCGTCCTCGGGCACCGGCGGGGTGTCGCATCTTTCCGCCGCGCTCTTCTGCAACGTCGCGGGCATCGACGTCGTGCACGTACCGTACAAGGGCGCGGGGCCGGCCATGACCGCCGTGCTGGCGAACGAAGCGCAGCTCATGATGGCGACGACTCCCGTGGCGCTGCGCAGATGAAGGCGAAGCGCGTGCGGGCGATAGCGATCTCGAGCAGCAAGCGCTCGTCCCTCGCTCCCGACCTGCCGACGATCGCCGAGGCCGGTTTCCCCGGATTCGAGACGTCCACCTGGTACGGCGTCCTGGCGCCCGCGCGCACTCCCACAGCGATCGTGAAGCAGATCAACGCGGATATCGGCCAGTTGCTGAGGACGAAAGAGGTCGAGACGCAGTTCGAGCAGCAGGGCGCGGAAGTGGCGGGCGGGACGACGGAGGAGTTCCGCGCGCTCGTCGAGTCGGAGATCGCGAAGTGGAGCAAGGTGATCAAAGCGACGGGGATCGAGCCGAACTGATCGTGGAGGGATTCTCGCGATGACCACGCAGGCGCGTCCCGTCGTGCACGTGATCGGGACAGGCGGCAGCATTTCGTGCATTGGCGAGTCGCGCACCGATTTCATCAATTACGGCTACGCCGACCGTCACTACACCATAGAGGAGATGCTCGCCCGTCTGCCCGAGCTCGATCGCATCGCCTCGGTGCGCGCCGAGCAGTTCGCAAACGTCTACGGTGGAGAGCTGTCGCCAGCCCGATGGCCCGAGCTCGCCCGGCGCATCAACGCCATCCTGCGCGACGCACCGGAAACCGCCGGCGTCGCGCTCGCGCACGGCACCTCGAGCCTGGAGGAGACGGCTTATTTTCTGAATCTCACGATCCAAAGCTCCAAGCCGGTCGTCGTCACCGGCGCCATGCGGCCGATGACCGCGATCAGCAATGATGCCGAGCTGAATCTGCTCGATTGCGTGCGTGTCGCGGCGAGCCCGGCGGCGGCCAATCGCGGCGTGCTGGTGGTGCTGAACAACCAGATTCAGGCGGCGCGGGAAGTGACGAAGTCGAGCACATCGCGCGTGGACACCTTCAAGTCCGCGGATCTGGGATTCCTCGGCTACGCCGACTCGGACGGCGAGGTGGTGTTTTATCGCGACACGACGCGATTGCACACTCACCGCACCGAGTTCGACGTGGAGCACATAAGCGTGCTGCCGCGCGTCGAAATTGCGCTTGCCTATGCAGGCGCTGATGGTACTTCGGTTGCTGCGCTTGCCGCGGGATGCCAGGGACTCGTTGCTGCCGGTATAGGAAGCGGCGGGGCGCCACGGGCGTTTCTCGACGCGCTCGCCGAAGTCGCGAAGGCCGGCGTGCCGGTCGTCGTCGCCAGTCAGGCCGGCAGCGGGCGGGTCATGCCGCGCCGAGCACTGGTCGAACGGGGATTGATCCTCGCCGATAATCTTCTTCCACGAAAGGCGCGCATTCTCCTCATGCTCGCGCTCACGAAAACGCGTGACCCCATCGAAATCCAGCGGATGATGAAAACGTACTAAAACATACACCCCGAGTGAGATGACAAGTCACACACCAAGTGGGCGCAATTCGCGCAAAAAAAACCAATGCGGCGGTATACCGCATACCGTTGGAATGACTGAATTTCACGCGTCGCCGGTTTAAATATTGCTATCCGAAGACGGGGTATCGCCGGTTGCGTCTTGAACTCCGTTTTGGGCTCTGTGGTCACATATGATGCCGTTGTCTTCAAGCGTGGTTTGCTAAAGCCAACGAGCCAGGGCAGTGACTGGCGGTATGGTCTCTGCCCTGCTTAAGACTTCAACGTTCGGAGCTACGGGCAGCATGACCCTTGACGGTGTGCCTTCCTCGGGATGTGTCTTCGCAGTGCGCGCTCGTGAAAGCGCTTACTGCGTGAGCTCCTTCAGCTCCGGCTGGCATGGGTTAATGTCCGTCTTTGCGGCAGCCTTTTTGCTTGGAGGCTGCGCGAGTACCAAAGACATCCATCGCAAGGAGGCTTTCGACGCAACTACGCCGTTCAGCGCCAAGGTGAATCATCCGAGCAAGATCGCCTGCTGGAGCGTGAAGCGGGCCTTTCTCGCACAAGGCTACATGCTCGACCGCGCGACTGCGGAATCGGCCACGCTCACGGGTGTCAAGGAGTTCCAGGAGGGCGATGAGACCAACGTCACCTTGCGCCTGCAAACGTCGTGCGCGGACAACAACGACGGAACGAGCACGGTCTATGCCACTGCGATGAAGGAAGTGAACCAAGTGCAGGCGGAAAAGCAGCATCGCGCTTTCGGCATAGGATGGGCCACCGTCACCGTGCCCGCAGGCTCGGCGAAAGTCTTGCGACCGATCAGCCGGGAAACCATTGCGGACCCCGAGTTCTATCAGCGGTTCTATGCTCTTGTATCGAAGCTGGCATTAGAGGATTCGAGAATTGCGCGCTGAACGTTACGGTCGTCACAGTTACCCTGATTGCTTGGTGCAGGGCGCTACACCGTAAGACGCGCCCACCCTCTATATCAACCGGCGCCGCTTCCTGGCGGCTCGCCCGGTCAACAATTCCAACTCGAAGTGTTGCCCGAGCAGTTTGATCGTCAGGGAGAAACTTCGCCATGGCAAACTGAAAGGAGCCATTATGACGATGAGCAGATTGCAACACCGAAAGAGCGTGATTGCCGCCGCAGTAAGCGCGGCGCTGCTGAGTTGCCCAGGCGCTGCAGCATTCGCGCAGACGGCCATGACCGATGCATCGGGGTCAACGACCGTCAATGCAACGGGTAGTGGCTCGGGGGCCATCAACGCTGCCGGTTCCACAACGGTGAACGCTGCGACCGTAAGCGGCTCGGGTACCGCGGCCAGCGGTACGGCGGCTCCGGTAGAGGAGCGCAGCATCGGCGCGAGCACACCGACTGCGAGCCCGACGAAAGCCACGACCAACGCGGCCGGCTCGACCACCGTTACGGCGACAAACAGCGGTTCGGGCGACGTGAACGCTTCCGGATCGACGACCGTCAACGCCTCTACCGTCAGCGGTTCGGGGACCGCCGCCAGCGGCACGAGCGCCCCGGTCGCGACGAACGGCACAGGCAGCACGCCGACGAGCACGGCTGCGCCCAGCGGTGGTACCGCGGGCACTGCGCCCGCTTCGAGCACGACCAACACAGCAGTCAGCGGAACGGGCAATACGACTACGGCGTCTCCAAAATCGACAACCACCAATGCCGCGGTCAGTGGCACCGGTAATGTGACCGGGAGTACTGCTGCACCGTCTCAAGCCACGACCGGTTCCAGCGCACCGAGCGCCACTTCGAGCAGCACCAGCACGAGCAACGCCAGTGCGACGGCGATCAACGATATAGACATCTACTTGCCGGGGGGAACGACCATCACCGGCAACAACAACGTCGTTGGCAACAACAACAATATGATCACCGGGAATAACAACAGCATCAGCACGGCGACGTCCACGACCACCGCCACGAATGGATCGACCGCCGGCAACACTTCGGGCTCGAGCGCAACCAGCTTGCGCGACGGCCTGCGGAATGGGACGCCGGTCACGCTGTCCGGCTCAGGCGAGAGCGCTACTTTCACTCCGCCCACTGGACACATGGGCAAAGGCGAGGCCGATCGCGCCACGACGCTTGCCCGTCGCGATCTCGCCGGTGCAGGTATCAACAACCCGACTCCGCAGCAGATGGAGGCCGCATTGATGGGCGGGACGGTGACGAACGCCCAAGGCCAATCGAGCGAGATGGCGGGCGTGCTTCAGTTGCGCAGCCAAGGCATGGGCTGGGGCAATATCGCCCACACGGTCGGAGTGCATCCGGCACAGTCCGGGCAAGGTGCGGCACGCTCGATGCACGGGCGCGACGGTGAGCGTCTTGCAAACATTTCGTCCAGCCAGTCCCACGCGCTTGGCCGAGACAGCACCGCAGCGACGGGTGGACCGGCGCGAGGCGTGTCCGAGGGAGCGAGCGGAGCGAATACCACCCAGCCGCGTGGGGCCGCGTCAAGCAGTGTGTCGAATCCGGGAAGCCGAAGTGGCGGAACGGCAAGCGCTGCCCTAAGCAAGGCGAGCGCAGGCGGGCGCGACTCCGGCAGCAGCGCGATCGGTGCAGCGGCCAGCCATGCGAGCGGCGCCGACCGCGGGAGCAGCGCGTTCAGTGCCTCGACGAGCCGCGGTGGAGACAAAGGGCATGCTCGCGGCGACGTAACATCCCCTGGCCGCGGTGGGCCGGGCGCCGGCGCGGTCGCCGGTGCGAGTGTCGCAGACGGCAACAAGCATCGTGGCGCGAGTGCGCAAGCGGGACTTGGTCTCCAGGCAGACAGCTCGACCTCCGGTCCGGGCAACCGTGGCAACGGAAACAAGGACAAGGGCGGTGGCCACGGCAAGAAGCATTGATACGTAGCGCAGGGTACAAGCGACTGACGCGCAACTCATCCATCCGCGTCGGATTTAACCCCGCTTTCGAGCGTGCTCGGGCGGGGTTTTTATTTTTTGTGCGTTCCTCGCCGGCGCGGCGTCAGTATTCCAGCAGGTAATACCAGAATAACCCAATATTCTGGCGCGTGAGGTTCGTTCGCAGTAGATTACAGGCGAGCCGAATGCACAGGAGCCAGGATTGAAGGACAGGAACAAAGTCATCAGCCCCGAGGGATTGCCGCTCGCGGCCAACAAAGGCCTCAGCCGCCATATCGATACGCTCGAGGGGAAGACGATCGGGGAGGTCTATAACAATCACTTCAAGGGCGAGCTGATGTTCCAGACCTACCGCCAGCTCTTCAAAGAGAAATTTCCTGGCGTGAAGGTGATCCCGTTCAGCGAGTTTCCTACCGTCTTCGTGGGCGGAGATCCGGCCTCGCAGAAGAAGACGGCGCGCGAGATCGCCGCGTTGGCGAAGGCGCGCGGGTGCGATGCGCTCATTACCGGCAACGGTGGATGAGGGACCTGCACCCCGGCCTCGGTGAGGCCGGCAGTCGAAGCGGAGAAAGTCGGCATTCCGGCGGTGGTGGTGACCACTACGGGATTCACCACGATCGCGAAGGCCGCCGCGAAGGCGGAAGGGATGAACGACATCAGGATTGCAGAATATCCGGGCGCGGTGGGCGTGCACCCGGAAGACGTGGTCGTGAAGAACGTTACGGACGTTCTGTTCAAGCGCATCGTCGAGGGGCTGACGAGGCCGGTCTCCGGCGAAGCTCTGAAGTCGCCCGATTCAGCTCGAGCCGCGAACGAGAGCGTCTACGAAGGAACGTTCGAAGAGATTAACGACTACTTCAGGACGCGCGAGTGGACCGATGAGCTTCCCATCGTCCCTCCTACGCTCGAGCGCGTCGAAGCGTTCCTGAAGCATACGAATCGTTCGCCGGATGAAACCATTGCGGTGCTTCCCCAGGCGAACCTGGCGGCTGTCCCATGGAACATCGCGGCAAATGCCGTCATGGCGGGATGTCGCCCGGAGAGCATGCCGCTCCTGATCGCTGCCGTGGAAGCGATCGCAGACAACGCCTACAACCTCAACAATATCGGCACGACATGGGGGGTGCTGCCGTTCCTGCTCATCAGCGGGCCTGCGATAGAGAAGTTCGGGATCGAGAGCGGCGGACAGCTGATCGCAAAAGGGGCGAATCCGGCTATCGGCCGCGCGCTCGGACTCATCATCAAGAACATCGCCGGCTACAAGCTGGGTCGCAACTACATGGGCACCTTCGGGTATCCGCTCTGCTTTACGCTGGCGGAGAACGAAAAGGAGTGCCCATGGGAGCCGTATCACGTCGAGCATGGGTTTGCGAGGGGCGACAGCACGGTCACTGCGGGTGGCACCGTGACTTGGGGCTGGCCGCCTGCGATCTATGGCACGCCGGACAAGACCGCCGCGCAGACGGCGCTCGAGTTCCTGGCCGTGGAAATCACCAAGAAGCCGTGCCTTGCACGATTAGCCGAGCGGGGACCGAAAGGCTTCAGGAACATGATCACGGTGCTGCTCGCCCCACCCGTCGCGAAATCGCTCGCGGCTGCCGGGTATACGAAGCAGAAGATCCGGGAGTACCTGTATGAGCACGCGCGGGTGCCGTACCGGGAATTGGAGTTCCTCCTGAAGTACGGGCACTCGGAGGCGTTCACCATCCGAGATGCGGTTCGGGTGGGCGTCTATCCGGAGGAATACCTCGTCAGGCCGGACGAACTGGTGCGCGTCGTGCCGAGTCCGGAGACCATCCACATTGTCGTCTGCGGCGACCCGAACCGCAATCGTGTGATGGTCCTCTGGGGCGGATACGTGAACCCGGTCACCAAAAAAATAGATCTGCTGTCGCAGTGAGAGACGCTCTTGCCGTCAAAACCCGGCCGTGAAGCTCTCGCAGCTCAAGTGCGTGCTGGAAGTCTATAAGCGCGGAAACCACATCTCGGCTGCGGCGGAGGCATTGCACACCTCGCAACCGGGGGTGAGCAAGCAGATCCAGTTGCTGGAGTCGGAGATCGGTTTTCCGATATTTCAGCGAAAGCGCAATCGGGTAGTGGGGCTGACCGAGCCGGGGCGCGAGGTCATCGAGATCGCGCAGAGGATACTCGGGGATGTCGATAGCCTTCGCACCATCCGCGACGATTATCTGGACCGCGAGAGCGGATCGCTCACGATCGCAACGACGCATACGTATGCGCGCTACGTGCTGCCCAAAGTCGTGGAGCGGTTTATCAGGCGCTATCCCAAGGTGCGCATCGGGCTGCAGCAGGGCAATCCCACCCAGATCTGCGAAGCGGTGGAGTCCGGCGAGGCGGATGTGGCGATAGGCACCGAAACAATGCGTCCGTTTCCGAACCTCGTGATGATGCCGTGCTTTCCGATCACGCGCAGCGTGATCGCGAAGCGCGGGCATGAGATATTCCGCGTGAAGAAACTCACGCTGCAGGCGATCGCGCGCTATCCGATCATTTCGCACGATCGGGCCCGGAGTGGAAGCTGGAAGATCATGGACGCGTTTCGCAAGCAGGGTATAGAGCCCAACGTGATATTCGGGGCGGTGGATGCCGACGTTTGCAAGACGTACGTGGAAATGGGCCTTGGCATCGCGATCCTCGCCACGGTGGCCGTCGATCCGCGGCACGACCGCGATTTGCGCGCGCGGGACGCGAGCCATCTCTTCGAATCCAGCACGACCTACGTATCGCTGCGGCGGAACGCGTACGTGCGGAAATTCGCGAGCCATTTCATCGGGCTGCTCGCGCCGGAGTTGACCCCGGAGATCCTGAGGGCGGAGATGCAAAAGCGGCCGCAAGGCGAGAAGCCAGCCCCGACGAAAGAAGACCGGCGGCGCAAGTCAGTGGGAGAGGCGAAATGAATAACGAGCGCGCGCATTGGGACGAGACGAGCCGTCGTCTCATCTCATTTGCGCAGGGCACGACCTTCGACGCGCTCGGCGCCCGCACGCTGCACGAGGTGAAGCGCCACCTCATCGATACCTTCGCAAGTGCGCTCGGTGCGTACGACGAGCCGGTATGCGTAATGTCTCGTTCCTTCGCTGCCCGATACCAGTCGACCGATCAAGCGCGCGTTTGGGGGAGCGATACCCTGACGGCTCCTGACCTTGCCGCGTTCGCCAACGGGGTGATGGCGAGGGCGCTCGACGTGAGCGACACCTATCTCGGGCGCAGCCGCGGTCATCCGAGCGACATGATTTCCGGCCTGGTCGCGGCGGCGGAGCTCGCGCACGCCGATGGGAAGGCCTTGATCGAAGCAATTTCACTCGCCTACGACATCTATTGCAGCTTTTGCGAGCACGTGGACGTCAACGCCAAAGGATGGGACCAGCCTGTTTATGGCGTGCTGGGCTGCGCGCTGGGCGCGGCGAAGCTGATGGGGTTATCCGCCGACGAAGCAGGGCACGCGCTTTCGCTCGCAATCACCCCGAACATGGCGCTCGCGCAAGCGCGTCGCGGGAACCTCTCGAGCTGGAAGGGGTGCGCCGGAGCGAATGCGTCGCGCAATGCGGTCTTCGCTGCGATGCTGGCCAAGGAAGGGTTCACCGGGCCTGCAGCGGCCTTCGATGGCTCGGGAGGGTTGTGGGAAGCGATCGGCCGCTCCGAATGGCCCTTGCCGGTTGAGCCCGTCATCGGGAGGACCCATACCAAGAGCCTGCCCGTCTGTTATCACGGCCAATCCGCCGTGCTCGCGGCGCTCGATCTGCGCGAACGCGTGAATCTGGCGGAGATCGAGGAGATCAAAGTCGAGGCGTACGGCACAGCGGTCTTCATGATGGGCGCCGACGCCTCGCGCTGGGCGCCGACAACGCGCGAGACGGCCGACCATAGCCTGCCGTATTGCATCGCCATCGCGCTCCTCGACGGCGAGGTGACGCAAGCCTCATTCGCCGAGGAGCGGCTGCGCGATCCCGCGGTGAAGGAAATCATGCGCAAAGTGAAAATCCTCGAAGACCCGGCGCTGTCGGCGATGTATCCGGAGGGCGCGCCCGGGCGGATTACCATCCTGACCCGCTCCGGCGAGCCGCGCGTGGCGGAGATACGCTATCCCAAGGGACACGAGAAGAACCCGATGACGGATGGCGAAATCGAGCGCAAGTTCATCGAGCTGAGCGCGAGTCGGCTCAGCGCGGAGCAACGTGAAAAGTTTATCGAGGCGATCTGGCAGTTCGAGTCCGTGCAGGATGTGCGCACCGTGACCGCGCTGCTCTCACCGAAGGGGTAGAAATGTCTGCTGGTTCACCGTTGTTGCCGGGGGCGACCCGGGACCTGGCCGCGTTTGCATCCGGCCTGCGCTATGAGGGTATTCCGCGCGAGGCGGTCGAGCGCATAAAGCTGAGCATCCTGGACAGCCTCGGCTGTTGCTTGTTCGGGGCGAGTCTTCCATGGACGCAGAAGGTCGCCACGCTGGCGAAGGCTGAAGGCGCTCGTCCGGTCGCGGCGCTCATGGGCATGGGCGAACGCACCTCGCTCGCGCTCGCCGCGCTCGTGAACGGCACGAGCGGTCACGCTTTCGAGCTCGACGACATCCACAAGGAATCGATCGTCCATGCCGGATCGATTGCAACGCCGGTCGCTTTCGCCTTCGCCGAGCAGCAGGGCGGCGCGCCGGGCAAGGACTTGATCACCGCGATGATTGCCGGATACGAAGTCGGGCATCGCGTCGGAAGTGCGGCCACGATGAGTCTCTTCTTCCGCGGCTTCCATCCTCAGGGTACTTCCGGAGCGTTTGTCGCCGCGGCGACCGCGGCGCGCGCCATGGGCCTCGATGCATCGCGGTTTCAACACGCGCTCGGCATCGCGGGATCGCAGGCGGGCGGGCTCATGGCGGCGCAGGAAGGCGCGATGGTGAAGCGCTTCCACAGCGGCCGCGCCGCACAGAGCGGCGTCTATTGCGCGCTGCTGGCGGGCGATGGCTTTACCGGGATTACCGACGTGCTGGAGGCGTCGTACGGCGGTTATCTCAGCACGCTTTCGGACAAGCCCGCGCCGCAGCGTCTTACCGAGGGCCTGGGCACGGTGTGGGAGACGCTCAACGTCGGTTACAAGCCGCACGCGAGCGTGACGAGCATCCACACCGCGCTCGATGGTCTTGCCGACATCCTGCGCGAGAACAATCTCGGCGCCGACGATGTTGCAAAAATAGAAACGGGGTTGAGCCCCATGACGCACGTCCATTGTGCTTGGGAATACAAGGCGCAGGGCGTCACTGCCGCGCAGATGAACCTCTACTACGGGCTCGCCGTGATCGCCATCGACGGCATGGCCTTCACCGACCAGTACCGCGAGGAGCGGCTGCGCGACCCTCGCATTCTCGAGTTCATCGGCCGGATCTGCGCCAACGTGGACCCGGAGATCGAGAAGATGGGCGCTCCGTTCCGTCATGCCGCGCGCGTGACCGTGACGACCCGCGATGGGCGCACGTTCCGGAAGCTCGTGCTTCATCGCCGCGGCAGCCCCGAAGCGCCCATGCAACCCGATGACATCGTCTACAAGTTCCGCCACGTCGTGCGGTCCTGCATCCCCGAAAAACGCATGTCGCGGATCCTCGATCTCGTGCGCGATCTCGAGCGTCTGGACAATACGCGAGAGCTGATCGAGCTCGTCGCGGCCAAGATCAACTGAAACGCAAAGGTCGTTCCCATGAACAAGAAAAGCGCGCCCACGGGCCGCACGCTCGCCGGCCAACTGGCCGAGCATCATGCCCGATTGAAGTACACCCAAATCCCGGCCGGGAGCAGGGTCGCGATGAAACGTCTTCTGCTCGACTATCTCGGTGTTGCGATCGCGGGCAGTGAGACCGATAGCGGACGCGTCGCCCGCGAGTTTGCGTCGCTGCAGGGCAAGGCGCCCGAGGCAACGCTGATCGGCGGCGGCGAGCGTGTCCCCATGACTGCCGCGAGCTTCGCCAATGCGATTTCCTGCCACAGCATCGAGCTCGATGACATCGACGTGCTGGCGCTCTTTCACTTCAGCCCGCCGGTGTTCTCGGCGGCGCTTGCGGTGGCGGAGGCAGCCCAGGCGAGCGGCAAAGAGCTACTCACCGCGCTCGCGGCGGGTTGCGAAGTGATGGAGCGCGTGAGCATGGCGGCCAACAACGATTTGCGTAACCGCGCATTCCATACCACGCCGACGTGCGGGGTGTTCGGCGCCACCGTGGCTGCGGGGAAGCTCATGAGGCTCAATGCCGCGAAGTTGACCTCCGCGCTGGGGCTTGCCGGGGCGCAGGCATCCGGCCTCATGGAGATGTATGGCCCCTCCATGCAGAAGCGCTTCAATCCCGGTCCCGCGGCGCGCAACGGCGTCACGGCTGCGCTCATGGCGAAACTGGGCTTTACAGGCGCCGATACCATATTCGAGGGCGAGCGAGGATTCCTCCATGCCTTTGCAGGCGGCAAGAAGGGTTCTGAAATCAGCCGTCGGCTCGGCGCAGCGTACGAATTGCGCATCGAGTTCAAGCCGTATTCGTGCGCGCGCCCCATACACAATGCGATAGATTGCGCGCTGGAGATCCGGCGCGAGCACGCGCCGCGTATCGGTGCGATAGAAGGCATCGTCGTGAAGCGCCACCCCGACTGGTCGGAATACCATCGGAACGCTACGCCGCGCACTTATCATGAAGCGCAGGTGAGCCTGCCGTATTCGGTGGCGGTCGCGTTCGTCGAAGGCAAGGCATTGCTCGCGCAGTACACCGACCGCAAGCTGAAAGACCCGAGCATTCGCCGGTTGATGGCGGTTACGAGAATCGAAACGGACGCCAGCCTGCCCCGCGGGGTGTCATGCCACATGACGGTGAAGCTCGCATCCGGAGAGGTCCATACCGCGCAGGTGGACTATCCGAAGGGCTCGATAGAGAATCCCATGTCGGATGATGAACTGAGAGTGAAGTTCGACAATCTTGCAATTCCTGTCGTGGGCGCCATGCGCGCTTCGAGAATTGCGGACATGGTGATGCGCATCGAGCGCTGTAACGACGTCGGAGAGCTGATGCGGCTTACGGCGCCATCCGCCCGCGGATCGCAAGCATCGCGATCGGCACGGCAGCATTAGACCGATCCCGCGGCTCCGGGAATCTCGCACTGTAAACGATAAAGGAGGAAACCAATGACTCGAAGTCTCAGCACGCTACTCGTAATTCTGTTTTGCTCTGGTTATGCAATGGTCGCTCACTCCCAGAGCTATCCCGATCGTCCGATCCGCTTGATCGTTCCATTCTCGCCCGGCGGAACGAGCGACCTCGTCGCCCGTGTGGTGGGCGCCAAGCTCGGCGACGAGCTGGGCCAGACCGTGATCGTGGATAACCGCGGCGGCGCGGGCAGCACGCTGGGGACCGGCATAGCGGCGCGGGCGGCCCCCGACGGTTACACCTTGCTCATTTCCCACATCGCGCTTGCGATCAATCAAACGCTGTATTCGAAACTGTCGTATAACGCGGTGAAAGATCTCGCGCCCATATCGAAGCTCGGCGTTGCGCCTTCCGTTGTGGTCGTGAACAACAAGCTGCCTGTGAAGAACATGCGGGAGCTGATCGCGTTGGCGAAGAAGGAGCCCGGCAAGTTGAACTATGGCTCGGCAGGTGTGGGCAGCGCGGGGCACCTGTCCGTCGCGCTCCTGGAGCACGTCGCCGGGGTCAACTTCACGCACGTGCCGTACAAGGGCGGCGGCCCGTCGGTGGCCGCGACGATCACGGGCGAAGTGCAGCTTTCGATCCCGGTTATGGCGAGCGCGGCCAACCACGCGAAAGCCGGCCGGGTACGGCTGCTCGCCGTAACCAGCGCCAAGCGCTCGCAGGCGTTTCCCGATCTCCCTACCGCACAGGAAGCGGGCGTGCCGGGATATGTGTACGAAACGTGGTTTGGCCTCTTCGCGCCGGCCGGCACTCCGAAAGCGATCATCGCCAAGTTGAACCAGGCGGCCGTGAAGGCGCTGGACACGAAAGAGGTGCGCGATCAGCTCTTCAGCCAGGGCGTCGAGGCGGATTCGTCGACGTCGGAGGAACTGGCCAAGATCCTGCGCGACGAGACGGCGACCTGGGCGAGGATCATCAAGAGCGCGGGGATACCGATTAACTAGAGGGCCTGCGCGCGACAATCGCGGGACGCCGCCGGGCTGCATGCTCGCCGAATTTTCGCGTGAGCCCGAGGCAAGTCAGCCAATCGTGGTCGAAACCGCACCACTTGGCTGAGTCGAGTCGGCCGGCGCGGCGAGCGTCGTATCGAGGGCGGCGAAGGTTCTGCGCACCGCTTCCACCGCGGCATCGATCTGCTCGCGGGTGATGACGAGCGGCGGGGCGAAGCGCACCACTGCACCGTGCGTGTCTTTGCTGAGCACGCCGTGCTCCCGCAGCTTGTCACAGACGAGGCGTGCCGCGATGCGCGCCGCGTCCACTTCGATCCCGATCATGAGGCCCTTGCCGCGCACGTCGCGTATGAGGGGGCTGCGAATGCCACGCAGCTCCCCGAGCAGGTAGTCACCAAGTCGGGCTGCCCGCTCGGGAAGCCGCTCCTCCAGCATCACCTCGAGCGCCTCGAGCCCTACTGCGGCGGCAAGCGGATTGCCCCCGAAGGTGCTGCCGTGGTCGCCGGGAGTGAACACCGCCATCAGCTCGCGCCGCGCAACGAAAGCGGAGACGGGCAGCAGGCCGCCGCCCAGCGCCTTGCCCAGAATGACGCCATCGGGCCGGACGCCCTCATGCTCGCAGGCGAGGATGCGGCCGGTGCGGCCGAGGCCGGTTTGAATTTCATCGCAGACGAGGAGCACGCGATGTGCCTGGCAGATTCTCCCGCATTCGGCAAGATACCCGGCGGGAGGCACGACGATGCCCGCCTCGCCCTGGATCGGTTCGACCAGGAACGCCGCGGTGTGCGGCGTGATCGCGCGCTCGAGCGCTGCGGCATCTCCATAGGGAATGCGCTTGAAACCGGACGGATACGGCCCGAAACCGTCGCGGTACTGGGCTTCAGAAGACATCGCAAGAATCGCGATGGAACGGCCGTGGAAATTGCCTTCGCATGCGATCACTTCGACCTTGTCCTGCGGCGTGCCTTTCACCTTGACGCCCCACTTGCGCACCGCCTTCAAGGCGGTTTCCACCGCCTCGAGACCGGTGTTGACCGGAAGCGCCATGTCGAGTCGCGTCACCTCGCACAACCGCTCGAGAAAAAGGGGCAGCCGGTCGTTGTGATACGCCCGTGAAGTGATCGTGAGCGTTTGCGCCTGCGCCGCAAGCACTTTGGTGAGCCGCGGGTGACAGTGCCCGTGGCTCGCCGCCGAGTATGCGCTCATCATGTCGATGTAGCGCCGTCCCTGGTTGTCCCACAGGTACACGCCCTCGCCACGCACCAGCGCGACGGGCAGCGTATCGTAGTGGTGCGCGCCGTAGCGCTGCTCGAGCTCGATCAGGCGGTCGAGATCGAGCGTGTGCTGGCCGCAGAGGAGGGCGTCGAGCAGGTCGGCCACGAGCCCCGCCGTGGCTGCATGCCGATCGCGGTACGGGTTGTACTCGACGATCTCCGCTCCGATCAGCGCGGGTTCGTGGGCGAAGCGCGTGAGCGCCGCCACGAGATCCTTGGCCCGTGTGCCACCCGGAGCGGGCGTGCCCACCCCGGGTGCATCGCGCGGGTCGACCACATCGAGATCGATCGAGACACCGAACCCCGCGGTACCGCGCTGAACGACGGCGAGCGCCTCGCGGAGCACCGCTTCGAGTCCACGCTGAACGATGTCTGCCATGGAAAATACCCGCACACCCAGTTTTTGCAGGAGCGCCGCCTCGCCTGGTTCGAAGCTGCGCACGCCGACCAGGCAGACATGCTGAGGCTCCAGCCGTGCGCCGTCGGCGAGGCCGGTGAGCAGAGGCTTCCCATAACCGAGCAGGCACGCGAGCGGCATGCCGTGCAACATTCCGCTGGGAGTGGTTTCGGGCGTATGCGCATCCATGTGCGCGTCGATCCAGATGAGCCCCAAGGCTCCGCGATTCCGCGCACCGCGCGCGATGCCTTTCCACGTGCCGATCGCGCACGAGTGATCGCCGCCGAGCACAACCGGGAAGTCGCCGCGCGCGACGATGCCTTCCACCCGTTGCGCGAGCCGCTTACATACGTTGTGCACGGCCTTCCAGTCGTCGCCGCTGGAAGGCCGGCGCGGATGGATCGTATCGACCCAGGCGGCCCGCACGCCTCGGCTGTGCAACCGGGATATCAGCTTGGCGGAGCGCAGCGCCTCCGGCGCGTATCCACAGCGGGGATCCCGTGCCCCCTGACCGCAGGCAACGCCGACGATCTGCACCGCACGGGCGCGTTGCGACGATGGGGACATGCGGTTCATCGAATCCCTCCTCGGGCGTTTCGGGGATGCGCTGTCTGGCGGAAGAAAGCGCGATACGCCCTTCGCTACTTAGATCGTTTGCAGGAGGCGCCGTTCCGGACCGCCAGCGATGCGGAATTCGCGTAAACCCGGCCGCAACTTCTCGACCCACGCCTCCCACGTTTGCGCCGTGGAACAGTCAACGAGGCGGCTCAGTCTAAACGCGTGCGACGATTAGTTCTGAGGAGGTGGGTATGTCGGAGAAACGTTGGCAGGACTGGGTGAATCTGATACTCGGCGTATGGTTATTCGTGTCGCCTTGGGTCCTCGAGTACACGATGCTGCAGTCTGCGGCGTGGAACGCCTATATCATGGGCGCGGCGATCGTTGTTTTCGCGGCGATTGCAGCGTACATGCCGAAGGCCTGGGAGGAGATGATCAACATCATCCTCGGCGTGTGGCTCGTCCTCTCGCCGTACGTGCTCGGGTTCGCGACGGACACCATGATCGCCGCACATACCGTGGTAGTGGGTGTGCTCGTCACGCTCTTCGCGGTATGGGCGATGTTCGCGGACAGGGAGTTCGAGAAGTCCTGGCACGATAGCCACTCGGTGTGACAACCGAGGGCCAGTGCCCGGGTGCGAACGCCCGGAAAACGCGCTTCCCGCCGGGGGCGCGTTTTTGTATACGCACCAAGGCTACGCACCGCCGCGGTGACGTATAGCGCCTGCCGCGCGCGGCTCTCGGTGCGGGTCATTTCCCCCGTTTGGTTGCCGTTGCGGTTGTGCGTTTTCCGTCGTGAGACCGGTAAGCGCTTCGGATGAGCTCCGCAACGGCTTGGGCCGCCGCGGATCGATAGCCGTTGCGGTTCCAGAAAATCGCCGTGGTACGCTCCAGCGTCGGGCCCGCGATGCGCACGGCGCGCATATCCGGTACGCCGGTCAACGCACGCTCTACCCTCAGGGTCGCGAGCGCGCTGTTCCGTACGGTTGCAAGTATTCCCTCGTTCGAGTTCATCTCCAGCATGACGCGCGGAACGACCTTGTTCGCTTCGAGGCAGCGGTCGATCAACTGCCGCGATGGCGAGCCGCGGGAGAGCAGCGCCAGCGGCTGATCGTGCAATTCGCTGAGGCGGATCGACTTGCGGCCGAAGAACGGATGCATGCGGCCTACGATCAGCACGAGCGGCTCGGTCAGCAGGTGCTCCGCCACGACGCGGCGGGTGGTGGCCGGCGCATAGCCCACTGCAACGTGGATCTCGCCGCTGATCAACTGCCGCTCCATTTCCGCGTGGGAAAGCTGGCGCACTTCTATGTGGACCTTGCGGTGACGCTCGCTGAACTCCGCGAGTATCGAAGGCAGGAGCGAGGTGCTGAACGAACCGAAGACGCCGATCGCGAGCTGGCCGTGCATCTCACCTTCCATCTCGGCAATCGCGGTCAGGCCGGAATCCACTTCTTTAAGCGCCTGCTCGGCATGGCGCCTGAACACCTTGCCATGCTCGGTGAGCCGCACGGAGTTGCCAACGCGGTCGAAGAGGGGCTTACCCACTTCGCGCTCGAGCTGTTTGATCTGGTGAGAGAGCGTCGGCTGCGTAATGCGCAGCTTCGTCGCCGCGCGCGTGAAGCCGTTGCTTTCCGCGATTGCAAGAAAGTAGCGCAGGTGGCGCAGCTCGAGCACGTCTTCTCCTCTCCGTCGGCCATAGATCATAACAATGGCCTCGATAAAGAAAAAGCATTTGATCTATAACCGCCGCGATGCGATAGTCGCTGCGTCACTGCAGTGGAGGAGGTCGCATGAACGTCACCTTGAGCGAGGAACAGCGCGCTTGGCAGGAGAAGGCGCGCAAGTTCGCGCAGGAGGAAATCCGCCCGATATCGCTGGAACGCGATCGTATTCCGGATGCGCCGGGGACGTTCGATTGGGACATTATCCGCAAGGGGTCGAAGCTCGGTTTCCGGACGGCTGTAGTCGCCAAGGAATGGGGCGGGCATGGCATCGGCTTCGTGACGCAGGCACTCGTCATCGCCAAACTCGCGAAGGCCGACAGCGCCATCGCCAAAACCTTCAGCCAGTGCTGGAAGTGGAGCCATCTCATCGCCGAGTTCTGCACCGAGGACCAGAAGGTGCGCTTTTTGAAGCCGTTCGTCACGGACGACACGTACCTCCTGGGCCACGCCGGCACCGAACCCTCCGCAGGCTCCGATCATCGCCTGCCGCCCGAGGACGATCCCCGCTCGGGGTGGAAACTCCGCGCCGAGCGGCGCGGAGACGAGTGGATCCTGAACGGCGAGAAGTGCTTCATCGCGAACGGCGCAGTCGGCAGGCTGTTTTTTGTCGACGCGCGCACCGACCCCAACGTCAGCATCCACGAGGGCGGGACGGAATTTCTCGTGCCGATCGACACGCCTGGCCTGCGCGTCGGCAGGGTCTTCAACAAGCGCGGCTGGCGCTTCTATCAGAACGCAGAACTGATTTTCGAGAATGCCCGCGTGCCGCACGCCAATGTTGTGGGCGAAGTGAACGGTGCCTACAAGACGCGCGGCGGGCGCTTCGGCGACCTCGAGCTTTCCGCAAATGCGGTGGGAGTATGCGATGCCGCGGTGGAGATGGCGATGCGCCACGTCCGTACCCGTTGGCCGGGCGCGCAGTACTTCAAAAGCAACCAGACGATACAGCTCAAGCTTTCGGAGATGCACATGCTGACGGAGGCACTGCGCTCGTTCGTCATGCGGGTCGCCGCGGAAAACGACGACAGGACGCTGAAGCACAGCTCGACCAACAACGTTCTCCTCATGAATTTCGCGACCGATGTCATCCAGCGGGTGACGCGGCTCAACATGGATATTCACGCTTCCGCGGGTGTGCACACCATGGACGCGCCGGTCGAGAAACTGGTGCGCGACGCCCAGATCTGGACGCACCTCGCGGGAGACTCGGTGCAGCGGATGAAGGTCGTCAGACGAATGAAGTGGAACTGAGCGTGTTTAGGGCGATGAATTCGGAAGGGCGGGACGCTGACCATGTATGACCTCAAACTGACAGCGGAGCAGCTGGAGTTTCGAGACACGGTGCGGGATTTCGTGGCGCGCGAGATCAAGCCGGTCGTGCTGCAACCGATCCGGCTACAGGATCCGCAACGCAAACTGCCGCTGGAACTCGTCGACATGGCGGCGCAAATGGGACTGCGTACGCTCGCGTTATCCGAGGAAGCGGGGGGCGCCGGAGCAGACCAGCTCACCGCTTGCATAGTCATGGAGGAACTGGGCGCCGGCGACGCGGGCATTGCCACCACGCTCGCACGGACCTCGCTGCTGGGGCACCTGCTGTTCGACCGCTTGATGACCCCGGCGCAGCGTGGGCGGTTTTTGCCCGCCTTTGCTGCGGGCGATCGCCATCATGCCGCTCTGGCGAATGGGGAGGCTGTCGGCGAGCAGGCATGGGAGTATTACCGCCCCCGCGAAGCCCCTGGTTCCCAGCTGACGGCGGCTCGGCGCGGTGAGGAGTGGCTGGTGAGCGGCGTCGTGCCTTTTGTGCCTAATGCGCCGCTTGCTGAGTTCTTCCTCCTGCAGGCGCGCACGGAATCTTCGGATTCAGTCGCGTTCATGGTGCCGCGTGGGACGGCGGGGATGACAGTCGTCGAGCTGGACAGCGCAGCCGCGGAAATCGACGGACGGCGCGCTGTCAACTGGTTTCACGGCCCCGCGGGCAAGCTCGTTCTTGCCGAATGCCGGCTCCCCGCAGACCTGGTGGTTGGCGCCGATGCCGCAGGCGTTCTGGCGCCTGAGGGCGAGTTCGCGCAACGCGATATGTTGCAGATGGCGGCCATCAATATCGGCGTCGGCCGCGCCGCATATGAAGCCGCCGTCGACTACACCAAGCTCCGCAAGCAGGGCGGGCGGCACATCGTCGAGCATCAGGCGATCGGCACGATGCTCGCCGACATGGCGATCAAGCTCGAGGCGGCGCGCAACATGGTATGGAAGGCGGCCTGGTCTCTGGACCATCCCGATGCCGGCGCGGACCAGGGATCGCTGGACCTTCCGCTGGCAGTGATGGCGAAGATATTCGTTTCGGAAGCCGTTCACGAAGTCACCGAAACTGGGGCCGAGTGTTTTGGCGCGATGGGCGTCATGCTCGATATGCCGCTGCCGAAGTACGTGCACGATGCGCTGGTGTTCATCCATTCGGAAATGAGCAACAGCGTGGCGAAGTTCAACGTCGCCGAAGCGGTCGCAGGCTATCAGCGCCCGGCGCCATTCATACCTTGAAAGCAAAAGTGGAGCGAGAAGGGAATCACTCGACATGCTGAAGCTCGGAATTCTGCTGGGGGACGACATCGGGCTCGAGGTCGTTCCCGAAGCGGTCAAGGTGATGAAGGCGGCGGCGAAGAAAGCGGAACTGGACATCGACTGGCATCCGCTGCCCATTGGACGCAAGGCGCACGAAACGCATGGCCATACCCTGCCGCCCGGCACGGTGGAAACGCTGACGGGATTCGACGGCTGGTTGTTGGGACCGATCGGGCACAGCGCCTATCCGCGCGACGACCCGACGTGGATCAATCCGCCGCTGCGCAAGAAGTTCGAGTTGTTCGCGAGCGTAAAGCCGGTGAGGTCGTATCCGAACCTGCCGTCGCTGCAGAAGGACGTCGATATCGTCTTCGTGCGCGAGACCACCGAGGGCATGCAGCGCAGCGGCGTCGTCGTGGCGGGCACCGGAGAATTCCGCCCGAACGACGAAATTTCTATCGGCATGCGGGTCATCACGCGGCGCGGCTCCAATCGCGTCGCGCGCGCGGCGTTTGAAATCGCGCGCACGCGAAAACGCAAGAAAGTGGCGGCGGTCCACAAGGCGCCGACCTACAAATTGTGCTGCGGGATGTTTGCGGAGGAGTGCCGCAAAGTGGCTGCCGAATTCCCGGAGGTCGAGTTCGAGGAAGTGCTGATCGACGGCTTTGCGATGAAACTCAACATGAAGCCGCAGCAGTATGACGTAGTGGTGACCACCAACCAGTTCGGCGACATCCTGACCGACCAGGGCGCGGGACTCGTAGGCGGGCTGGGCCTTGCGCCCGGCCTGTGTGTCGGTGAGAAGCAGGCGATGGCACAGGCGACGCACGGATCCGCGCCCGACATCGCCGGCAAGAACATCGCGAATCCCTACGCGATGATCATGTCGGGAAAGATGCTCCTGGAGTGGCTGGGCCACAAGCACGCACAGCCGAAGGCGGTCGCAGCGGCACACCTGATCGACAAGGCGGTAGACCGGGTCATAGCGGAAGCGAAGACACTGACGCCCGATCTCGGCGGCAAGGCAAGCACCACCGAAATAGGCGACGCCGTCGCCGCGATGGTTTGACAATGACCGTTCGCCCCGAGCTTGTCGAAGGGCAACGGTTACGGAGGAGACGCGTGCGAACGCCGAAGTTTTTATATCGAATAACGTGGCTGCTGCTGGCATGCTCTGCCACGGGAGCCGTTCACGCTCAGACCTATCCCGGCAAACCGGTTCGCATCGTCACCACGGTAACCGGCGGCAGCCTCGACCTCACCGCACGCTTCATCGCGTCCCCACTCGCCGAGGCGCTGGGGCAGTCCGTCGTCGTCGATAACCGCGGCGGTGTCGTGTCGATGGAACTCGTGGCGAAAACGCCCGCGGACGGACACACGCTGCTACTCGCCAGCGCGAGTCTCTGGCTTACCAAGTTCATGCGGTCCAACGTGCAGTGGGACGCGGTGAACGACTATGCGCCGATCACGATGGTGGCGACACTGCCGAACATCATCGCCGTGCATCCCTCTCTCCCGGTCAAGTCGGTGAAGGGATTGATCACCTTGGCGAAGGCGCGGCCGGGAGAACTGAATTACGCATCCGGGCAAACCGGATCGTCCTCGCATCTCGCGGGGGAATTGTTCAAGTCGATGGCAGGCATCAGGATCGTGCGCGTCGCCTACAAGGGTGCGGGGCCATCGATGGTTGCGCTGATCACGGGCGAGACGCAGGTGAGCTTCCCAAACACGGCGGCGGCGACGCCGCACCTGCGGGGAGGGAAGATCCGGGCGATCGCGGTGACGACATTGAAGCCTTCCGCATTGGTGCCCGAGCTTCCCACGGCGGCGGCCTCGGGCCTTCCGGGTTATGAATCGCGCGCCGTACTGGGGATCTTCGCGCCTGCAAAGACTCCACAGCCGATTCTTGAACGCCTCAACACGGAAATCGTTCGCATCCTGAACAACCCGGATGTGAAGAAAAAGCTCTTCGACTCGGGAGCCGAAGCGGCGCCGAGCTCGCCGGCGGAGCTTGCGAATGCAATGAAGACCGACATGGAAGTGAACGGCCGGCTGATCACCGAAGCGGGCATCAAGGCGCAGTAGCGGATATGAGGCGTCGCCTCACGACGTGAGGCACGCGAAGAACCGGAGACGAGCATGAATGAGGCACTCCCAGGCGTCAACGAAGCGTCCACCCTCACGCTGTCGCACCAGCTTGCCGAGCACATCGTCGCCACACGCCACGACGCCATTCCGCAAGAGGCGCGCGAAGCGGCCAAGCTTTTCATGCTGGATACACTGGCGGTGTCGTGGGCCGGATCGGATGCGCCCGGATGCCGCGAAGTCAACGCGCTGCTGGTG
>CAMPGR010000040.1 GCA_946885605.1 uncultured Pseudomonadota bacterium | reverse complement strand
AATATCCCGGGCAAGGGCGGCGGCAACGCGTGGGATGCGCTGCGCGCGCGAGCGAGCGATCCTCACGTGCTCTCCATCAGCTCGGCGCCGCTCATTACGAACAAGCTGCTCGGCGTCACCGATTACGACCACTCCGAGCTCACGCCGATTGCGATGCTCTATACCGAGTACCTCGCTTTCGTCGCCCGCGACACTTCACCGGTGCGAAGCGGCAGCGATTTCCTCGGGCGCCTGGGGCGCGATCCGGGCGCGCTTACGATTGCGATCGCGACAGCGGTAGGCACGACCAATCACATCGCCCTCGGCCAGATCGTCCGGCAGGTGGGCGGCGATCCAAAGAAGCTCAAGCTTCGCGTCTTCGAGTCGGCGCTCTACGCAGTCAACGACGTAATGGAAGGGCAGGCGGAAATCGGCGTGGTGTCTGCAGCGAGCGCCGTCAAAGCGCTCGAGTCGGGGAGCGTCCGAGCCTTCGCGGTGGCTGCACCCAGACGGATGGGCGGTTGCTACGCCGATGTCCCGACGTGGAGCGAGCAATCCGTGCCGTGCACGCTCGGCCAGTGGCGCGGGATCATCGGAGCGCCGGGGATCAGCGAGGAGTCGGTCGCATTCTGGGAACAAGCGCTGGGCGCGGCGGTGCAGAGCCCGGCATGGACTGCGGAGCTTGCAAGGCATCACTGGACGAGCGCATGGATGACGGGCGCAGCCACCCGCGCGTTTCTCGATTCCGAGCGCACGTTCCTCGGGGGAATGTTGCGCGATCTGGGGCTGGTCGCTTCATAGTCGCGTTTACCGTTCGATCCGCTCAAGGCGAACGGCTTACGTGAGCCTGCGCTCAGTCGGCTGTGATGCCGCGCTCCTTGACGATCCTCCGCCACTTCGCGATATCGCTTTTCATGAGGGCGGTGAACTGCCCGGCTGTCATGTCGAGCACCGGCTCCGCGCCGTCGGCGATGATGCGCGCCTGGACGTCTTCGGCGGCCAGGATCTTTCGTATTTCTTCATTGAGCCGGCTGACGACGGCAGCCGGCGTCTTACCGGGCGCGAGCACGGCCCACCACGTCGCGACGTCGTAGCCCGGAACGCCTGCTTCGGCGATCGTCGACAGCTCCGGCATGAAGCGCGAGCGCTTGGCCGTCGTCACGGCGAGCGCGCGCAGCCTGTTCGCTTTTACCATCGCCGCTGCCGCAGGTGTGCTCGCGAACAGCATAGGCACTTCTCCCGCCACAGTCGCCGTGACAGCGGGTGCGATACCCTTGTACGGCACGTGGACGATGTCGATGTTGGCGCTCCCGGCAAAGAGCTCCGCAGCCATGTGCGGGATGGTGCCGGTCCCCGCGGAGCCGTAGTTGAGATGACGAGGCTTTGAGCGCGCGAGCGCAAGGAGCTGCTTCACCGATTTCACCGGGAGCGATGGATGCACGGTGAGGAGGAGGGGACCTTGGCCCACCATGGCGACGCCCGTCAGGTCAGTCAACGGGTTGTAGGGCAGCTTGGAATAGACCGCGGCGTTCGTTGTGTAGCTCACCGTGACGAGGAGTAGCGTATGACCGTCGGGGTCGGCCTTGGCGACATAGGCAGTCCCTATGGTCTGGCCGGCGCCGGGGCGGTTTTCGGTCACCATGGGTTGGCCCAGGCGCTTTTGCAGGTGCTCGGCGATCAGCCGGCCGATGATGTCGGCCGATCCGCCGGGCGGCGCGGGCACGACCATGCGCATCGGCTTCGTGGGGAATTGCTGCGCGCTCACGGACGGCAACACACACGCGGACAGGAACGCGGCGGACCCGATCGCTATAACACGCATGGTTTCTCCTCCTTGTTGTGAAGATGCCCTTCAGCTCCTTTGCACAAGCGCATCATCGAGCGCTTCGATCCAGTGCCTCACGGGCAGCGCGGTCGCGCTCTGCAGATGAGACTGGCAGCCGATGTTCGCCGTGAGGATTGCGGACGGATTTCCGGCTTCCAGCGTCCGGATCTTGTTGGCGAGGAGACGCTGCGAGATGCCAGGCTCGAGCAGCGAATACGTCCCCGCCGATCCGCAACATAGGTGAGGGTCTGCGACGGGGGTGAGCTCGTAGCCCGACTTCGTGAGCAGCGCTTCGACCGCGCCTTTCAGTTGTTGCCCATGTTGCAGCGTGCAGGGCGATTGGAATGCAACGAGGCCGCGCTTTGAACGCCCGGACGCGGCGAGGAGCGCGAAAATCTTATCCTGTTCCGCCGTGATGACTTCGCTCAAGTCCTTAGTCAAGGCCGACACCCGCCAGGCGCGCTGCGCATATTGAGGGTCGTGGGCGAGCGCGTGCCCATAATCCTTCACCATCACGCCGCAACCGCTGGCCGTCATGACGATCGACTCGGCGCCTTGCTCGACCTCCGGCCACCATGCATCGATGTTCCGCCGCATGTAATCGAGCGCTTCGTCGCGTGCATTCAAATGAAACGAGACAGCACCGCAGCAGCCGGCCTCGGCGGCACGGACCAGCGTGATCCCGATGCGGTCGAGCACGCGCGCCGCAGCAGCGTTGGTCGCGGGCGCAAGGCTCGGCTGCACGCAGCCGTCGAGCACGAGCATTTTTCGCCCGTGCATGCGCGCAGGCCAGGCCTTTGCGTCTTGCCGCGGCGGTACCTTGCGCCTGAGCGGTGCCGGCAACACCGATCGCACGAGCTGTCCCAGACGAAGCAGCGAGCCGAACCGCGCGGGATGCGGGATCACGGCCCGCAGCACGCGCCGCTTGAACGCGTCGAAGCGGCTCCGCGGGACCCGCGATTCGACGATCTCGCGACCGATGTCCACGAGGCGCCCGTATTCGACACCCGAGGGGCAGGTGGTCTCGCAGGCGCGGCAGGTGAGGCAGCGGTCGAGATGCAGCCGCGTCCTCTCGGTGACAGGCGCGCCTTCGAGCATCTGCTTCATCAGATAAATGCGCCCGCGCGGCCCGTCCAGCTCGTCTCCCAGCAATTGATAAGTGGGGCAGGTCGCGGTGCAGAAGCCGCAATGCACGCAGCGGCGCAGGATCGCTTCCGCTTCGCGGCCCTCTGGGGTGTCCCGGATGAAATCGGCGAGATGGGTTTCCATGGGGAGCCCGCGTTACCGCAGCGTGTCGAAGACCTTTTTGCGGTACTCGATCACGAACTGCAGCGTGCGCAGGATCGTGTGATGCTCCGGCACGAGGTTGGAGTTCAACTTCTGGTCGCCCAGGTCCTCCATGATCTGGCGCATGAGATCCGAGATGAGCAGCACCTTGCCGCCGCCGAGCGTCGGGTGATTGCTCCTGCTCGCGAAGACGAGGATCGCGATCTGCTCGATCTCGGGCGGCAAATCGAAACCGTCGAAGAGTTCCGCGATGTGCTTGCGCCCTGCCTCGAACTTCCTCTTGAAGAGCCGCTCGCGCTTCTCCCAGCTTTCCGCATCCAGCGAGGGCTCGATGTGCACGAGGTGGCGGAGGGTCGGATTGAATGCCACCACGTCGAGCTCCGATTCGTATCCGCCGCGCGCCCGCTTTCCGACGGGCACGTTGCGGCGCACGAAATACCCCTTGTACTCGTACCACTCCGCGACCAGCTGTTCGAGAAAATTATTGGCCATGGTCACATCCAGTCGTAGAGGCGCCCGGGATTGAGTATGCCGGCCGGATCGAGGCTCTGCTTGATGCGCGTATGGATTTTCCGGAGCGCCGGCGCGAGCGGGTGAAAGATGCCGTTGGTGCGCTCGCCGCCGCGAAAAAGCGTCGCGTGGCCGCCACCGAATATCGCCGCCTCCCGCACGGTACTGCGTTCGGCATCGCTTTTCAGCCATCGCGACGCGCCGCCCCACTCGATCAGCTGCCGTCCCGGGAGATTGAGCGGGGGCGTCGTCGGCTTGACGGCCAGCCGCCAGAGCGGCTCGGGCGCGCGAAAGAATTCGTGCTCCTGCTCGCGCACCGCCCGCCAGAACGCCGCACCGTCGGCGATCTCTTCGCCACCGAGCTTTTCGCGCGCGACGCGCACGGCCGCGGCCGCACCGGAGAGTCGTACATAGAGCGCGCTCCCGGTATGGCACGTGGCGGAAATCGGCAGCGGCTTTCCCGCCCACTCGTTCATGAGGGCGATCGCTTCTGACTGGCTTTGCTCGCGCCGCAGCGTGACTTCCGCAACGGCGAGCGGCAGCACCTTGATCGAGGCTTCCAGGATCACGCCCAGAGTGCCGAGCGATCCCGCCATCAGGCGCGAGAGGTCGTAGCCCGCGACGTTCTTCATCACCTTGCCGCCGAAGCGGAGATCGTTGCCTTTGCCATCGAGCATGCGCACGCCGAGCACGAAGTCGCGCACTGCGCCGGCGTATGCCCGGCGCGGCCCGGACAATCCGGCCGCGATGCAGCCGCCGAGGGTTGCGCCGGGCCCGAAGTGCGGGGGCTCGAAGGCGAGCATCTGTCCCTGTTCCCTGAGCGTTGCCTCGACTTCCGCGAGGGGCGTACAACAGCGGGCGGTGATGACGAGCTCGGTCGGCTCGTAGTCGACGATGCCGCGATACGCGCCAGTCGGGAAGACCTCGCCGCGCGGTGCGCCGCCATAGAAATCCTTCGTTCCTCCGCCGCGTATGCAAAGCGCCCGCCCGGCGGCGACCGCGTCGCGTAACTGATCGCTCAATTGCCGGACCGGGTCGGACATGTCTGCCAAGTCGTCAAGACGCCGCGTAGAGAGATCGGCTCACTAGAATCTCGGCAAATCGGGAAACTTCTCCTGCCCCCCGTGCACGTGCATGCGTCCGAATTCCGCGCAGCGGTGCAGCGTCGGCACCGCCTTCCCCGGATTGAGCAGGGTATGCGGGTCGAACGCGGCCTTCACGGCATGGAACGCTTCGAGCTCCGGGGTGCGGAACTGCTCGCACATCGCATCGATCTTTTCCACGCCCACGCCGTGCTCGCCGGTGATCGTGCCGCCCACCTCGATCGAGAGCTTGAGGATACGCGCGCCGAACGCTTCGGTGCGTGCAAGTTCCCCCGGCTGGTTTGCGTCATAGAGGATGAGCGGATGGAGGTTCCCATCGCCGGCATGAAACACGTTCATGCAGCGCAGCCCGTACTCTTTCGAAAGCTCCGCGATCGCGTGCAGCACGCGCGCCAAGGCCTTCTTCGGTATGGTGCCGTCCATGCAGTAGTAATCGGGCGAGACACGGCCCGCAGCGGGGAATGCGGACTTGCGGCCCGCCCAGAACTTCATGCGCTCGGCTTCGTTCTGCGAGACCCGGATTTCGCTCGCGCCACTCGCCTCCATCACGGCTTTCACGCGCGCAATCTCTTCCGCCACCTCCTGCGCGTTGCCGTCGGATTCGGAGAGCAGGATCGCTTCCGCATCGAGCGGATAGCCGGCGTTGACGAAGGGTTCCACGGCGCCGGTCGTGATGCGGTCCATCATCTCCAGCCCCGCGGGAATGATGCCTGCGGCGATCACGTTCGCGACCGCCTGGCCGGCTTTCGCGATGTCGTCGAAGGCGGCGAGGAGGCACTGCGCGCGCTCCGGTTTCGGCAGCAGCTTGACGGTAATCTCGGTGATGACTGCGAGCATCCCCTCGGACCCGGTCATGAGCGCGAGGAGATCATATCCCGGCGCGTCGAGCGCGTCGCTTCCGATTTCGAGGAGCTCGCCTTCGATGGTGTACGCACGGAGCTTCAGAATGTTGTGCACGGTGAGCCCGTACTTGAGGCAATGCATGCCGCCCGCGTTCTCGGCAACGTTGCCCCCGATCGAGCAGGCGATCTGGCTTGAGGGGTCCGGCGCGTAGTAAAGCCCGTACGGCACGGCGGCTTCCGATATCGCGAGGTTGCGCACCCCCGGCTGGACCCGCGCCGTGCGCGCCGCCCGGTCGACCTCGACGATGCGCATCAGTTTGGCGAGCGAGAGCAGGACGCCGTCGCTGCGCGGCAGTGCGCCGCCGGATAACCCGGTGCCGGCCCCGCGCGCCACAACAGGCACGCGCATTGCGTAACAGGTCTTGAGGATGCGCTCGACCTGCGCCTCGTTCTCGGGCAGGGCGACCACCATCGGCGACTGGCGATAGGCCGACAGCCCGTCGCATTCGTACGGCTTCACGTCTTCCGCGTGCCCGAGCACCGCTTCGGAAGGAAGTATGGTGCGCAGCGCGGCGGCGATCTCACGTTGCCGCGCCGGATCAGGAGCGACCGGTTCTGCAAGCGCTGACATGGATAGATTCTATCCCACCGGGAGGAGGAGACCCTATCCCGCCGGAGCCGTGACCTATCTCATGGCGGGCCGTATTCCGCGCCGCTACAATGGTGTGACGCTGGCATCCGATCATACGGGCGATCATACGGGGACGGCGATAGATGGCGGACGAGTACCTCGAAATCCTCCTGCGGCTCGCGAGCGCGGTCGTCGTCGGCGGGCTGATCGGCATCGAACGCAGCTACCATGGCCGTCCCGCCGGCTTCCGCACGCACACGCTCGTCTGCATGGCTTCCGCGCTGCTCATGCTGGTTACGGTGTACGAGAGCCAGTGGTTCGTGAGCGGCAGGCTGGAGCGCGTCGTGGTGGACCCGACACGGATGGCTCAGGGCATCATGACCGGCATCGGCTTTCTCGGCGCGGGTGTCATCATGAAGGAGGGGCTTTCGGTGCGGGGCCTCACCACCGCCGCCTCGATCTGGATTACCGCGGCGATCGGCATACTGGTCGGCATAGGATTCTACTTTCCCGCCGCGCTCGCAGCGGCGCTGACGCTCGGCACGCTTTCCACGTTTCGCTGGATCGAGAACCGCATGCCGGCGCAGTCCTATGCGCACTTCATGGTCCGCTTCCAGCGTAACGGCGCCATGCCGGAAGCCGAGCTGCGCCGCGTCGTGGCCGAGCACGGTTTTTCCATCGCGAACCTCAATTACCGCCTCACCGGTGAGGGCAAGCATTTCGAGTACCGCATGGTGCTACGCACGCTCAACCCCGACAACCTGCGCGCCCTGTCCGACAGGCTCGTAGCCACTCCGGGCGTGCTCGAGTTTCGCATCGCGCCCACCGGCGATTGAATCGGGGACCTTGCCGGATCGACTCGCAGCGCGTGACGGACACCTCGCTCTGCATGGTCTCGATGTCGGTCCTGGCTACTACGCGACTTCGTGGTTCGCCATGCGCTCGAGCGCGCGCACCATCGCCGAGTGGTCCCACTTCGCCCCGCCGTTCGCCACGCACGAGTTGAAGAGCTCCTGCGCCATCGCCGTGTTCGGCAGGGAGAGCCCGATCGCGCGCGCGCCGGAGAGCGCAAGCGAAAGATCCTTCTGGTGCAGCTCGATGCGAAAGCCGGGATCGAAGGTGCGCTTGATCATGCGCTCGCCGTGCACCTCGAGGATGCGCGAGGCGGCAAAGCCGCCCATCAGCGCCTCGCGCACTTTCGCCGGATCGGCGCCCGCTTTGGCGGCGAAGAGCAGCGCTTCGCCCACCGCTTCGATATTGAGCGCGACGATGATCTGGTTCGCAACCTTGCACGTCTGCCCGTCACCGTTGCCGCCGACCAGCGTGATGTTCTTGCCCATAAGCTCGAAGATCGGCTTGACCTTCGCGAACGTCGCTGCGGCTCCGCCCACCAGGATGGTCAGCGCGGCGTTCTTCGCTCACACGACGCCGCCTGCCACCTGCTCATCGAGATACTCGCAGCCGAGCTCGTTGATCCTCTTTGCGTAGCGTTTTGTCTCGATGGGCGAGATGGAGCTCATGTCGACCACGATCTTGCCTTTCGAGAGCCCCTCCGCAACGCCGTCCGCGCCGAACAGCACTTTCTCGACGTCCGGCGTGTCGGGCAGCATGGTGATGATGATGTCCGCCTTCTGCGCGACCTCTTTTCCCGACGCGCAGGCCTTACCGCCCGCCGCGGTCAGCTCCTGAGGCACGCCACTGCGGGAATGAAGAAAGAGCGTGTGACCGCCCTTGATGAGATTCGCCGCCATGGGTTTGCCCATGATGCCGAGACCGATGAAACCGATATTGCTCATCTTTTCCTCCGCCAGAAAGTAGGGGATTGTGCGTCAGCGCCCGCGCGTCGGCAACCGACCGGGCGATTACTTCGGCTGGGATTCCGCCGGCTTGACCGCAGGCAGTTTCGCGCGGCCGGCGATTAGCTGGCTCGCTACCACGGTAGCTAGCAGCATCGCGCCGATCAGATCGGTGACGAGCCCCGGCTTGATGAGGAGCAGCGCCGCTGCAAGGAGCGCGACGCGCTCCCACATGCGCGCCTCGCGTAACAGGTAGCCGAAGAGCCCCGCGGCGAGGCAGATCGTGCCCACCGTCGCGGTGACGAAGGAATGCAATATTTCGGTCCAATGACCGATCATGAGCAAAGAAGGCTCGAACACGAACATGAACGGCACGACGAAGCCGGCCGCGCCCACGCGCACCGCAATCCAACCGGTATGCCACAGGTTCGCCTTCGCGAGCCCGGCCGCGGCGTAAACCGCAAGCGCGACCGGCGGCGTAATCGCCGAAAGAATCGCGAAGTAGAAGGCAAACATGTGCGCCGCGGGCGGGATCGCGCCGAGCTTGATGATGGCCGGCACCAACAGCGACACCATCACAATGTAGGCCGGTGTCGTGGGCATCCCCATGCCGAGCACGATGCCGGCCAGCATGGTCAGCACGAGCGCGAGGACGAGCATATCCTGCGCAAGCCCGACGACGACCGCGGTGAAGTTGATGGCCGCGCCGGTCTGGGTGATCACGCCGATGATGATGCCGGCGCAGGCGCATGCGAGCGCAACCGCGATCGAATTCTTCGCGCCATCCTCGAGCGCCCCCCAGACCGTCCGCCACGAGATGCCTTGTCGCGTGCTCTTGCGTATGAGCGCCACCGGGATGCAGGTGAGGGTGGCGGCGAGCGCGCACAGCGGCGCGCTGTATCCGGCGATCAGCCCTGCGAGAACCACCAGGATGGGGATGAAGAGATGGCCGCGCTCGAGCATGACGTTGCGGAAGCGCGGAATCTCGGAACGCGGCAGGCCGAGTAATCCCACGCGTTTCGACTCGAAGTGGACGGCAAAGAACACCGCCACGTAATAGAGCACCGCCGGAATGAGCGCCCAGAGGGTGACCTGGAAATAGCTCACGGCGAGGAATTCGGCCATCACGAAGGCCGCTGCCCCCATGATGGGCGGCATGATCTGCCCGCCCGTGGAGGCGACCGACTCCACCGCCGCTGCGAACGGCGGGCGGAAGCCGGTGCGTTTCATGAGCGGAATTGTGATCGGGCCGTCCACCAGTACGTTCGCGACCGCGCTGCCCGACACGGTGCCGAACATGCTCGAACTCACGACGGCGACCTTGCCCGGCCCGCCCGCGGTATGCCCGGTGAGCGAGAGCGCGAAATCCATGAAGAGCTGCCCTATGCCCGTGCGTTCCATGAACGCGCCGAACAGCACGAACATGATGACGTACGCCGCAGACACGCCGAGGGTCGGCCCGAAGATGCCCTCGGTCGTGATGTACATGATCTCGATGATCTGCTCGGGCCGCGTTTTCGCAACGAAGAGCGCATAGCCGAGGAAGATGATCGCGGTCGCGGGCAGTGCCAAGCCGATTACGCGTCGCGTGCCTTCCAGCACGATCAACGTGAACACCGTCCCGAATATCAGCTCCGTGGGGGTGGGATCCTCCACGAACACGAAGCGGGTGATGAGATGCTCGTGGTTGATCCAGATGTAGCCGATGGTGATGGCGGACGCGAGGATGAAGACGAGATCCACCCACGAAGCGCGCGCAGTCGGGGTTGCGCCGATTACCCCTCCGGCGTCGTCGCGTATTCCCGCGTCAGCCGACGTCTTTCTCCCGAATGTCGGGTAGAGGAGAAAAACCAGCGTGAGCGCGAAGAGAAGGTGCGTGCTGCGAAAGTAGAGCTGCTGGGGCGCGCCGATGAACGCGATCGTCAGGTGGTAAACCGACATGCTGACCGCGATGAGAGCGGTCGCCTTGCGGAGCAGCGTGTCGGCAGGCCCGAAGCAACGGCGGCGCCGGAAGCGCCGCCGTTGCCATGCGCCGCTCTAGCGGACTTTCGCCTCCTGGTAGTACTTTCTCGCGCCCGGATGCAGCGGCACGCCGACATCGATCGCCATGTCTTTGACGGTGAGGCCCTTGACCGCGGATACGACGTTGCCGAGGGTCTCGACGTTCTGGGCGAGCGCCTTGGTGATGTTGTAGACGAGCTGTTCCGGCAGCTTGCAGCTCACCACGAGATGCGTCCATGTGCCGATCGTCTGGACGTCCTTGTCCTGCTTGGGATAGCTGCCGGCCTTGATGATGCGCTTGTCGTAGCCGGCGTTGATCTTCTGCAGCTCTTTCAGCTTTGCATCAGGCACCTCGAGCACGCGGATATCGCGGGCAGCCGCGAGGTCCATGACGGAGGAGGCCGGAACGGTCGTGATCAGCGTGAAGACTTGCGCGTGGCCATCCTTCAACTGCGCCACCGAGTCGGTGTACGAGCCGAAGTTCACCTTCGACATCTTGCCGTAGTCGAGGCCATAGACCTTGAGCAGATCGCGCGTCATCTGCTCGCCCGTGTTGCCTTTCTGCTGGGTGGTGAGTGCCTTGCCTTTGAGGTCTGCGCCACTGCGGACTCCGGCATCGGCGAGCGCCACGGCGTGGAAGTACTGGAAATACAGTGTGCTCAGTTGGCACACGTTGTCCGTTTTCTGTTTGAACGGCTCATGCCCCCTTATGCCGTCGTACGAGGATACGGCGTTGCCGAAGCCGAGTTCCGCCTTGCCAGTCTGCACGCCGAGGACGTTCGATATGCCGGCGCCCGGCAGCACCTGCACACTCGCGCCGGACACGTTCTTCTCGATGATTCCCTGGATCGCGCCGCCGAGCGGATACCACGACCCGCCCTGCGGGCCGGTCATCAGTTTGAGTTGTTGTGCGCCTGCCGGGACGCAAAATGTCGAGGCGAGCGCGATACCGAGTACCGCAGCGATGCGGGATGCATTCATGGGACTCCTCCAGTCTGTGGCGGTTGCCGCATTATGAGTGCGGATTTCGCCGGGATTGTGTCGCCGCACCGGAACGCAAGTCAAGCGCGGTACATAGTCCGCGCGATTGCTGCTATTTCAGGTATGGCCTGATCCAGCCCAGGCCCTCATGTGTGGTGATGAGCGGGCGATACTCGCAGCCAATCCAGCCCGCGTACCCAAGGCGGTCCACCAGGCTGAAGAGGAAGGGATAGTTGATTTCACCGGTCCCCGGCTCGTGGCGGCCGGGGTTGTCGGCGAGCTGCATGTGCGGGATGAGCTTCAGGTTCGTCTCGATCGTGTTTGCGAGATCGCCTTCCATGATCTGCATGTGATAGATGTCGTATTGCAGAAAGAGGTTGTCCGACCCGACCTCTTCGATGATCGCCAGCGCCTGCCGTGACCGGCTAAGATAAAACCCCTGGAAGTCGCGCGTATTGATCGGCTCGATCAGCAGCTTGATGCCCGCGCGCTTCAGTTGCTCCGCCGCGAACCTGAGATTCGACACGAAAGTCGCGCGTATCCTTTCTTCCGGCACGTCGCGAGGCGTAATTCCCGCAAGGCAGTTGAGCTGCGTGCAGCCAAGTGCCCTGGCGTAATCGATCGCCTTGCCCACGCCGTCCTGAAATTCGCCGACGCGGTCGGGATGACAGGCGATGCCGCGCTCGCCCTCAGCCCAATCGCCGGCAGGCAGGTTGTGCAAAACCTGCTTGAGCTGGTAACGCTCGATTCTTTCCGCGAGCTGATGCGGGTCGTAGTCGTACGGAAAAAGATACTCGACGCCGGTGAAGCCGGCGCGAGCGGCGAGCGCAAAACGGTCGAGGAAATCGGTTTCGTTCCACAGCAGCGTCAGGTTCGCGCAGAATTTCGGCATGGCGCTTTTCCGCATCGTCGATGGGGGAGCCGTATTATAGGCGTGCGACCGAGGAGCAGGCCGCTATAATCGGGCCTCTCATGGCACAAGCCGAAAAGAACATCGTCGGCATCCTGCTCGCGGCGGGCACCGGCTCCCGCTTCGGTGGCGACAAGCTGCTGCATCCGCTGCCCGACGGCATCGCCATTGCCGCTCACGCGGCACGTAATCTGATTGCAGCCGGGCTGCCGGTGACCGCGGTGGTGCGCCCCGGAGATTTTCCACTCGCCGACATGCTCGAGCAGGAGGGCTGTGCCGTGACCGTTTGCGCCGGCGCCGCGCGTGGCATGGGTGCAAGCCTGGCGCATGCCATCGCGAGCGAACGCGGTGCCGACGGCTGGGTGGTCGCGCTCGCCGACATGCCGGGCATCGCGCCGGACACGATTCGCGCCGTCGCGGCAGCCACGACACAAGGCGCGCTGATCGCCGCGCCGTGCTATGGGAACCAGCGCGGACATCCGGTGGCATTCAACGCCGCGCTCGGCAGCGAACTCGCCGCGCTGGATGGGGACCAAGGTGCGCGGGCGGTCCTCGACAGGCATCGCGATGCGCTGCGCCTCATCGACTGCGAGGACCCCGGAGTCCTGTATGACATCGACCGAAAGAGTGACGTCAAGCCGTGACCTTTCTTGCGCAAGGAGAGACATGAGCCGATTTACCGGAACCGATACCTACGTTGCGACCGACGATCTCATGATGGCCGTCAACGCCGCCATCACCCTCGAGCGGCCGCTCCTCATCAAGGGCGAGCCAGGCACGGGCAAGACCATGCTCGCGATCGAGGTGGCGAAAGCGCTGAAGCGCCCGCTCTTCGAGTGGCACATCAAGTCCACGACGAAGGCGCAGCACGGGCTCTACGAGTACGACGCAGTGTCCCGCCTGCGCGACTCCCAGCTCGGCGACCCGCGCGTGCAGGACATTCGCAACTACATCGTGCAGGGCATGCTGTGGGCGGCATTCACGGCGGAGACGCCCGCGGTGCTGCTGATCGACGAAGTGGACAAGGCGGACATCGAATTCCCCAACGATCTCTTGCGCGAGCTCGATCGCATGGAATTCTACGTCTACGAGACGCGCGAGCTCGTAAGCGCGAAGCACCGGCCGCTCGTGGTGATTACGAGCAACAACGAAAAAGAGCTGCCCGATGCATTTTTGCGCCGCTGCTTCTTTCACTACATCCGTTTCCCGGATCACGAGACGATGGAGAAGATCGTCCGGGTGCACTTCCCGGACATCAAGAAGCAGCTCCTGCGCACCGCGCTCGAGGCGTTCTTCGAGATCCGCGAAGTGCCCGGGCTCAAGAAAAAGCCATCCACCTCGGAGCTGCTCGACTGGCTGAAGCTCCTCATGGCGGAAGACATCCCGCCTGAAGCGCTGCACAGCCAGGACACGCACAAGATCGTTCCGCCGCTCCACGGAGCGCTCATCAAGAACGAGCAGGACGTACATCTGTTCGAGCGGCTCGTCTTCATGTCGCGCAGGAAGCCGTGAGCGCCGGAGCCGCGAAAAAAAAAGCGCGCCCGAGGCGCGCTGTACGACAGAGGTTTTAGGGGTGGCGCTTACCAGTGACGGCGATGATGATGTTTGTGCCAGTGCTTGTGCCCGTGCCTGTATTTCACGACCACCGGGGCGGGGTAGTAGGCGGGCGCGTAATAGACCCGCGGGGGCGGCGCATAGTACACACGGGGCGCGGGGGCATACACCACGGGCGGCGGCGCGACGTAGACTGGGGCCGGAGCAACCGGCACGCCGATCGAGATACCGAAATGCACATCGCTGCCGGCCGCTGCCGTTCCGCTCGCGATGGCAAGTGCCGCACCCGCTGCTATCAGACCTAAACGTTTACACATGGCATACCTCCTTATTTTTTCGGGCGGGTCTCGATCCCGCATGGACGCCATCATGCAACAGGCCGCTCTTAAAATCTGTCATAAAGTGTAAGCGGTTGTAACGAGCGCAGGCGTTGGCTATCCCATTGACGTACAAGGAAGAAGCGTTTCCTCCATGTTGATCGAGTTCTTCCTCAGGCTGAAGGAAGGAGCGGTTCCGGTCTCGATCCGTGAATTTCTCACGCTGCTCGAGGCGCTGGAAAAACGCGTCATCTTCGGCAGCTTCGACGACTTTTATTATCTTGCGCGCACTTGCCTCGTAAAGGACGAGAAATACTTCGACCGCTACGACCGTGTCTTCGCCGCGTACTTCAGGGGAATTACCGAAGTCGAGGGCATCGCCGTGGTGATTCCCGAGGAGTGGCTCAAGAAGCTTGCCGAGAAGATCCTCACCGACGAAGAGAAGAAGCAGATCGAGGCGCTCGGCGGGTGGGACAAGCTCATGGAGACGCTGAGAAAGCGCCTCGAGGAGCAGAAGGGCAGGCATCAGGGTGGGGGCAAGTGGATCGGCACAGCCGGCACGTCGCCTTTCGGCGCCTATGGCTACAACCCGGAAGGGGTGCGCATCGGGCAGAACGAGTCCCGTCACCGGCGGGCGGTGAAGGTGTGGGACAAGCGCGAATTCCGCAACCTGGACGACACCATCGAGCTCGACACCCGCAACATCAAGGTCGCTTTGAGGCGCTTGCGCCGTTTTGCGCGAGAAGGCAATCCCGAGGAGCTCGATCTCGACGACACGATACGCTCCACGGCGAAGAACGCCGGCTGGCTCGATCTCAAGATGGTGCCCGAGCGGCACAACGCGGTGAAGGTGCTGCTCTTTCTCGACGCCGGCGGCTCGATGGACGATCACGTGACGGTCTGCGAGCAGCTCTTTTCGGCCGCGCGCAGCGAGTTCAAGCGGCTCGAGTACTTCTACTTCCACAATTTCCTGTACGAGCGCGTGTGGCGCGACAACCGCCGCCGCGCCACCGAGCGCGTCTCGACGTGGGACGTCATGCACACCTATCCGCACGATTACAAGGCGGTCTTCGTCGGCGACGCGACGATGAGCCCGTACGAGATCGTCTACCCGGGCGGCAGCGTCGAGCACACCAACGAGGAGCCGGGCGCAGTGTGGATGCAGCGCCTGCTTACCGTCTATCCCAACGCCATCTGGCTCAATCCGCAGCCGGAGTCGGTGTGGGACTACCACGAGTCGATCCGCATTACGCGCGAGCTTCTGGGCGAGCGCATGTTCCCGCTGACGATCGAGGGGCTGGATCGCGGGATGCGGTTACTGACCAAGGCGCATTAGTTTTTTCCTGGATCGCGGCTTTCGCTGGAAAGACGAATTGGCAGCCGCCTTACTTTCGGGCGCGCCTAGTGAATGAGGCTCTATTTCGCCCGCTGCCGGGACTTCTCTTCGATCTTTGAATTGAAGCGCTCGGTGTCGATTACGATGCGCTCGTGCGTACCTTCCGAGATGACGTCGACACCGTCGTGGGCGGAGAGCGCGAAGGTGAGCTTGCGGCCGTCGATCTTTTCCAGCTTCACGTTCACCGTGATGGCAAATCCGGGCGGTGTCGCCGCCACATGTGAGAAGTTGACGCGCGTACCGAGTGACTGCTCGCGCGGCCAGTCGAGATGCGGGCGCAGCGCCTCGATGCACGCCCATTCCATCAACCCGACGAGATATCCGGTTGCAAGGACCGCCGGCATCTCCTGAAACATTTGCGATTCGGGATAGAGGTGCGGCACGGTCTTGCTCTCCGGGACCGTGAACTGGAAACGGAAGGTGAGGCCGGGCCTGAGGCTCTCTTTCATCCGTATCGCGCAGGGTGAGGCGTGCTTTCAGCGGACATGTAGCAGGAAGGAAAGAGCAAATCAGCGCGGATGCTGGCGGCGGTCGCCGCTGGGCGGCGGCGCGACGGTCAGTACTTCGTCGACGGTGGTCAAACCCGCCGCGACCTTCATCGCGCCAGTGATGCGAAGCGGCTTCATGCCTTCCTTGTAGGCCTTCTCGCGCAGCTGGTCGAGGTCCGTTTCGTCGGTGATGAACTTCCGCAGCTCGGGCGTCATCACCATCGTCTCGTAAATGCCCACGCGCCCAAGGTAACCCGTCATGCGGCATTCGAGGCAGCCCTTCGCGATGTAGGTCGTGTCGCGCGGCTTCGCCGCCTTCCACGGCGCGACGAGCGTCTCCCACGCCGAGTCGTCCAGCTCGTGCTTTTCCTTGCAGTGTGGACAGAGCGTGCGCACGAGCCGCTGCGCCATCACGCCGAGTATCGTGCCCTGCAGCAGGTACGGCGGCACGCCGATATCGAGGAGCCGCGTGATCGCGGACGGCGCATCGTTCGTGTGCAGCGTCGAAAGCACGAGATGCCCGGTGAGCGCCGCCTGGATCGCCATTTCCGCCGCTTCCAGATCGCGGATCTCGCCGACCATGATGATGTCCGGATCCTGACGCATGAGCGTGCGGATGCCGGCCGCGAAATCGACGCCGATGCCGTGCTGCACCTGCATCTGGTTGAAGGCGGGCTCCACCATCTCGATCGGGTCTTCGACCGTGCACACATTCACTTCCGGCGCGGCGAGGTGCTTGAGCGTCGAATAGAGCGTGGTCGTCTTGCCGGAACCGGTGGGCCCGGTGACGAGGATGATGCCGTGCGGCTGGTTCACCATCTGCGTCCACTGCGTCTCCTCGGTCTCGGTGAAGCCCAGTTCCCGGTAATCCTTCACGAGGTTTTCCGGGTTGAAGATGCGCATCACCAGCTTTTCGCCGAACGCAGTCGGCATGGTGGAAAGCCGCAGCTCCACCTCTTCGCCATCGGGCGTCACCGTTTTGAGCCGTCCGTCCTGCGGGCGGCGCTTTTCGACGACGTCCATGCGCCCCAGGATCTTGATGCGGCTCGTCATCGCCGCCATGACCGGCGTCGGGATTTGGTACACCTGATGGAGCAGGCCGTCGATGCGAAAGCGCACGTTGCCCGCCTCGCGCCGCGGCTCGATATGGATGTCGCTCGCGCGCTCCTGGAACGCATAGTTGAAGAGCCAGTCGCAGATGTGAACGATATGCTGGTCGTTGGCATCGAGCTTCCCGCTACGCCCCAGCTGCACCAGTTGCTCGAAGTTCGCGATCTCGCTGTATGCGCCCTTGTCCTTCGCCGCCGCGCCTTTCACTGACCGGGCGAGGGTGTAGAACTCGACGAGATAACTGCGTATGTCGAGCGGGTTCGCGATGACGCGCTTGATGTCGAGCCGCAGCACCTGCTTGAGCGGCTCCTCCCAGTCGCGCATGTAGGGCTCGCACGTCGCGATGGTGGCTTCGCGCGCGTTCACGCCCACCGGCAGTATCCGATAACGCTCGGCGTACGCGTTCGACATCACCTTCGTGACCGCGGCGAAGTCGATCTTGAAGGGGTCGACGTGCAGGTAGGGAAGACCGACCTTTCCGGCGAGCCACTCGGTCAGCGCTTCGAGATGGAGCAGCTTGCGGGGCTGCCGCGGGTCCTTCCACTTCTGCTCGGCGATCACGACCAACGGATGGGTGTCGGTTCGGGTGAAGCGCCGGTCAGCCGCCAGCTTGTCGGCGGCTTCCTGCGAAACCAGCCGATCGGCTACCAGGTCGTTCAGTACCTGCTGCAGATCGAGTTTTCGGTCTTTTTGTCGGGGGGCGATATCGGGCTGCGCCATGATGGTCCGTTCTCTGCCGCGACTATATCTGCAACTTCCAGACGGCTCAACGGCTTGCAGGCGCTACGCCGCCGAGGTGCTGGCCTGGCACTTTTCGTGTGCGCAACGCGCGGAGATGCACTATAACGGTGCCAGTTGCCGGCGTCATGAATCATAATGGTGCAAGCATGATGCTTCTCAGTGCATGGCGGAGAAAAACCGCTGTAAAGTCAGTGCGGTGCTTTTTGGGAACGCATCTTGCTTAGGCTGCGCCCGATCGTAAACCACGGGGGAGCCATGAAAAGGGTCGAAAAGCGCAACGAAAGCCACTCGCATCCCTACACGTGCGGGGCCTTGATACTCTTCGCGCTGCTCATCCATGCGCCACTTGCGGGGGCGGCGGAACCTCCCAAGCTCAACGAAGCGAATACAGCCTGGATGCTGGTGTCCTCGGTATTGGTGCTCTTCATGACGCTCCCCGGGCTCGCGCTGTTCTACGGGGGGCTCGTGCGCTCGAAGAACGTCCTGTCGGTGCTGATGCAATGCTTTTCGATCGCCTGCGTGGTGACCGTGGCCTGGATCGTCTTCGCCTACAGCATCGCTTTTGGCGACGGCGGCGCGGCCAATGCCTGGTTTGGCGGGTTCGGGAAGTCGCTGCTTGCCGGCATCGATGCGAAAACCGTGAAGGGCACGATACCCGAGACGGTGTTTGCGATGTTTCAGCTCACCTTCGCGATCATCACGCCCGCGCTCATCATCGGCGCGTATGCCGAGCGGGTGCGGTATTCGGGGATGCTGTTGTTCTCGGCTCTGTGGCTGCTGCTCGTTTATAGCCCCGTGGCGCACTGGGTCTGGGGCGACGGCTGGCTGCAGAAAATGGGCCTCATGGATTTCGCCGGCGGCACGGTGGTCCACCTGAACGCGGGCATGGGCGCACTCGTTTCGGCGCTCGTCATCGGGCGGCGCCGCGGCTTTCCGGAAACCCCGATGCCGCCGCACAACCTCACGATGACCGTGGCCGGCGCCTGCATGCTGTGGGTCGGCTGGTTCGGATTCAACGCGGGGAGCGCGCTTGCAGCAGACGGAGCCGCCGGGATGACGATGCTCGTCACGCACATCGGCGCTGCCACGGGCTCGCTCGCGTGGGTGATCTGCGAGTGGACGCGCTACGGCAAGCCCTCGGTGCTCGGCATCGTGACGGGGATGGTCGCAGGGCTCGGCACCATCACGCCGGCGTCCGGATTCGTCGGTCCGATGGGCGCGCTCGCGATCGGCGCCACGGCGGGGGTTGTCTGCTTCTTCGCGACCAATTACATGAAGCGCACGCTGAGAATCGACGATTCCCTGGACGTGTTTCCGGTTCACGGCGTGGGCGGCATCATCGGCACCTTTCTCACCGGCATCTTCGCGGCGGCGGCGCTGGGCGGAGTCGGCTATCCCGAGAAGGTCACGATGGCCGACCAGGTCGTGGTGCAGGCGATCGGCATACTCGCGGTCGGCGCCTGGTCCGGGATCGTGACTTGGGTCCTCCTCAAGGTGAGCGATGCGCTCGCCGGCTTACGCGTCACCGCCGAGGAGGAGACCGAGGGCCTCGATACGGTGCTGCATAACGAGAAGGGCTACAACCTGTAACTCGGACGGCGCAGTGCGCCGCCGGGTTACATACGGGCGATCGAACGGACGCGGTGCGCGGTTCATCGCGCGACTTGCCGTGCGCTAGAATGATGCCGTGCGCATCGTGCGCAGCCAATAAGGTCGCTCAATGAAACCCGCTGCATGGCTTATCGTGCTCTCGTCGATGCTGATGTCATCCATGGCGATGGCCGCACCGGACGAGGTGCGCATCTATGAGCCGGGCATGTTGGCCCGGGACCGCTACGAGATCGTGACGCGCGTGTGGGTCGGGTCGTGGCGTAGCGCCTTCCACATCCCGACGCACGCGGAGCGCGCGGATGCAGTGGCGGCCCTCAAGGCCGAGGCGGCAAAGCGCGGCGCGAACGCGCTTACGAACCTGGCATGTCTCGTCGATGATGCGCCGTTCCCGGGCACGAAGCCGCACTTCTGTTACGCGCTCGCGATCCGGGTCCGATAGCGCGGCGTAAGGAAGCGCGGCTGCTGCAATACCGTGCAGCCGTTGCCAGTCAGGCAATCGCTACGTCACTCCTGTAGCGCCTTGCGCGTCAATGCGCGCTCTGCAGATCTCCTCGTTTGTATGACCGTTCGGAATGCCGCAGTGAACAGAAAGCGAAAGGAGCGCTGCCGGAATACGCCGCAGGTTACGGTATCATGCCCTTGCTGATCGGGATCATCAGGCATGCGCAGTCCACTACGGCACCACACCACCCCCAAGCTTACTTCGAAGAGGAGCACGATATGGACAGGAAGCTGATGGAAGCAGGCCTCGGCGTGAGGCGCGCGGTTCTGGGAGATGACTATGTCGACCGCGCGATGAAGAACGCGGACGAGTTCAACAAGCCTTTCCAGGAGATCGTCAGCGAGTATTGCTGGGGCTTGTGCTGGACCGACGAAACGCTCCCGCGGCGCGAGCGGAGCATCCTGAATCTCGGCATGCTCGCCGCCCTCGGCAAGATGCACGAGTTCGAGTTGCATCTGCGCGGGGCGATCAGAAACGGCCTCACGAAGGAGGAACTGCGCGCCGTGCTGATCCAGATCGCGGTGTATTGCGGCATCCCGGTCGGCGTCGATTGCTTCCGCGTCGCGAAGCAGGTCGTCGGTGAAATGAAGCCGTGATGCCGGCGATGGCGATGCAGAAGGAAGTGCTGTACGAAGTGCGCGATCGGTGCGCCATCATCACGATCAACCGCCCCGACCAGCGTAATGCGATCAACGCCGCGGCATGCGAGCAGCTCTCACAGGCTTTCAGCGAGTTCGACCGCGATCCCGAGCTGCGCGTCGCAATATTGACGGGTGCGGGCGACAAGGCGTTTTCTTCGGGACGGGACTTGAAGGAGCTTGCGCTCCGGGGCGATGCCGCGGTACCCGCGCTGCCCACGCTCGGCGATACGTTGCATCTCAGCAAGCCGGTCATCGCTGCCGTGAACGGCGCAGCCATCGCCGGCGGTTGGGTGCTCGCGCAGATGTGCGACCTCTGCATCGCCGCCGAAAACGCCAGCTTTGGCATTACCGAGCCCAAGGTCGGGCGGGGCGTCGCGTGGTCGCCTCCGCTCGTTCACATGATCGGGAGCCGTCTTGCGATGGAGCTCATGCTCACGGGGAAAACGATCAGCGCGCAGCGCGCCTACGAGATCGGGTTCGTGAACCGCGTCGTGCCGCCGGGCGAGCTGCTGTCTGCCGCGCTCGCCATGGCCGAGGAGATCATGGAATGCGCGCCGCTCTCCGTCGTGGCCGTGCGGCAGGTCGTGCGGCATACGATGAACATGGGCCTCGATGCCGCGCTCGAGGTCGGCAAGCAGATCTGCGCGCCGCTCTACGCGAGCGAAGACGCGAAAGAAGGCGCGCGCGCGTTCCGGGAAAAACGCAAGCCGCAGTGGAAGGGCAAATAGGCGAGAACCCGGGCGGGCAAATTCATTTGCCGCGCCGCTTCGCCGGCCGCTTCTCGACCGTCTCCCGCTCGATCCGGTAATAATCGTCGAGGCCGATCAGGTCTTCCACCTGCTTGCGCACGGCAACGAAATCGTCCGCGTCTATGCCGCCGTAATCGCCGGTTTTCTTCAACTCGGTGAGCGCCTGGCGCATGAAGTGGAACTGCACCCCGACAGCGAGTATTGCGTCGATGCAGCCGGCATAGCCCATGTCGCGTAACTGCCCATAGTTGTAGAGCGGCCGGCTATCCCGGTTGCCGCGGCTCTGAACATAGATCATCGGGATCTTGGCGAGCTTGGGGGTCTTCACCGCCTCGTCATGGTCGCGCGGAAAAATAAGCCCCATGTCCGCCCCCTCGTCGGCCGCGACATGGACGCGCTTGATCGCTTCCTGGAGCCCCTGGATGCGGCACGCATCCGAGCGCGCGATGATGACGAAGTCGCGGTCCAGCGCATCCCGCTGCCTGCATGCGAGACGGATCTTGTCGCGGTACTCGTCGAGCGGGATGTTGTGCGCAACGTAGGTGTGATAATGCGCCCGCTTGGGATAGAGCTGGTCCTCGATGTGCACGCCTGCGATGCCGGCACGGATCGCCTCGCGCACCGTGCGCATCGTGTGCAGCGGCTCTCCCCAGCCGGCGCCCGCGTCCATGATGACCGGTATGCTGACGGCCTTCGCCATGCCGGCCGCGACCCGGATCTGCTCGTCCATGGTCAGGAGCGGCTCGCTGATGCACGTCGCTCCGCCGGTTACGAAGCCGCCGTTGTATACCGTCTGAAAGCCGAGGCTTTCGGCAAGCCGCGCGATGAGCGGATCGTAGGCGGAGGGCAGTTCCAGGAATTTTCCGCGTTTCACGAGCGCGCGCAGCCGGGTGGTGGAGCGTTGCATCGGTCTTCCTCCTGTCATGTCGGTCGGCGAAAACGCGCGAACTGTAGCACAGCGAGCGTGCCTATAATGCCGTGCTTTGACACCCGGAGAGTCGTGCATGGAATGGCTGCTTGATCCACAAGCCTGGCTCGCGCTCGTCACGCTCGCCGCGCTCGAAATCGTGCTCGGCGTAGACAACATCATCTTCATCACGATACTCGTCGGGCGTCTGCCGGAACGCCAGCGCGCGCGGGCCCGCACCCTCGGCCTCGGATTTGCGATGCTGACCCGCATCGCGCTGCTGCTTTCTCTCACGTGGATCATGTCGCTCACACACCCGCTTTTTTCCGTCTTAGGAAAGGAGGTTTCCTGGCGCGACCTCATCCTGATCGGCGGCGGGCTCTTCCTGCTGTGGAAGAGCGTGCACGAGATTCACAACGCGCTCGAGGGCGAAGAGGTGGAGAACGCCGTCGCGCCCGTTGCCGCGACCTTCGGCTCGATCATCGCGCAGATCGCCATGATCGACATCGTTTTCTCGCTCGACTCCGTGATCACGGCGGTCGGAATGGTCGACCAGGTCGCGATCATGATCATCGCGATCGTTCTCGCGGTCGTCGTCATGATGTTCGCGGCGGGCCCGATCGGGACCTTCGTCGACCGCCATCCGACGATCAAGATGCTGGCATTGAGCTTCCTCATCATGATCGGCCTCGCGTTGATCGGCGAAGGATCGGGCCTGCACATTCCCAAGGGCTACATCTATTTCGCGATGGCGTTCTCGGTTGCAGTGGAAATGCTCAACATCCGTATGCGAGCGAAGCAGACGCAGCCGGTACAGCTCAAGCGGCACATGCCCAAGCAAAAGCCCTGAATGCACGCGCAACGGAACGCTTAGCGGCCGATCAGGGCGACATCGGCTGCCGCGCTGTCGTACATCGCTCGCGCGCTGTGCCCCACGCCCTGCGCCTCGACGAGCCGCCAGTTGAACGGCCAGCCTCTATCGCGCGCGAGCGCTCGCGCCGCGTGGAAGACGTTGAGTCCCCGCCCGTAGCGGTGCGCGCCCTGGCGCATCGCACCTTCGGTCACGTTGAGCGAAGCGTCGTGCTTCACGTCCGCCGAGCCGAGAAACAGGGTGACAGGCTGCGCCAGATAGCGCCGGATTGCTTCGTCGTCGCCGAGCGGAGCCGGCATCCCGCCGAAACCAAATGGGAAGCGCGCCTCGCGGGTGGGCCAGATATAGGTGGACGGATTCGCAATCACGATGCGCTCTGCCGCGTTCGGCACGAAGGCGGCGAAGCGGCTGAGGAGTTGCGCGCCGGCCGAGTGCCCGAGGAGGTAATAGGGTAGCGCCGACGCGCCTTCTTCCTCCCTGATGCGCTCCACGATGTCGAGGAGCATGGTCGCGGTCCAGAGCGATTGTGCTTCCAACTCGAAGCCCTCCGTATCCGGTGCGCCGCTATAGCGGGCGATGCCTCCGGACTGATAACGCCACGTGGGAAAGCGCGTGCGTTCGAAGAGCGGCGCGACGAGGAGAAAGCCGTGTCGTTCGGCGAGTGGTTTGCTGTACGCGAGGTACCCGGCGGCATTGCGGTTGCGGCCGTGGAGCGTCACAAGGAGCGCGCCGCCTGAATAGTGCGCGGGCTTGTAGGTGTGCACTTCGATCGGGGTTCCGCGAATGTCGAGCGTGCGGACCGCCACGCCCGCCGGTAGGGGCTCGGCAAGTGCCGTGCATGCAAGAGCGCCCAGTACTGCGCCGGTGAACGAGCGGGAAAGAAACGAGATCACGCGAAAGATTGGATGCCGGTCTGCGCGCGTCCCAGAATGAGGGCGTGAATATCGTGGGTGCCCTCGTATGTATTGACCGCTTCGAGATTCATGACGTGCCGGATGACATGGAATTCGTCGGAAATGCCGTTGCCGCCGTGCATGTCGCGCGCCACGCGGGCGATCGCGAGCGCCTTGCCGCAGGAATTGCGCTTCACCAATGAAACCATTTCCGGCGTCGCCCGGCCCGCATCTATGAGCCGCCCCAGCCGCAACGCGGCTTCGAGTCCCAGGGCGATTTCCGTCTGCATGTCGGCGAGCTTCACCTGAACGAGCTGGGTCGCGGCGAGCGGCCGGCCGAACTGCCGGCGCTCGAGCGTGTAGCTGCGCGCCGCGTGCCAGCAGAATTCCGCCGCACCGAGCGCGCCCCATGCGATGCCGAAGCGCGCCTTGTTGAGGCAGCTGAAAGGTCCCTTGAGTCCGGAGACGCCGGGCAGCACGTTCTCCGCCGGCACGAATACGTCGTCCATCACCACTTCGCCGGTCGGGGAAGTGCGCAAGCTGAATTTGCCCTCGATGCGCGGCGCGGAGAGCCCCTTCATGCCTTTGTCCAGCAGGAAACCGTGGATGACGTCGTCTTCGTCCTTGGCCCAGATCAAAAAGACCTCGGCGATTGGCGCGTTGGAGATCCACATCTTCGCGCCGCGCAGAATGTAGCCGCCGTCTGCCTTGTGCGCGCGCGTCGTCATGCCGCCGGGGTCAGACCCCGCGTTGGGCTCGGTCAATCCGAAGCAGCCGATCCATTCGCCGCTCGCAAGCTTCGGCAGGTACTTTCGCTTCTGTTCCTCCGAGCCGAAGGCGTGTATGGGGTACATCACGAGGCTCGACTGCACGGAGAGCGTCGAGCGATAGCCGCTGTCCACGCGTTCCACCTCGCGTGCGATGAGTCCGTAGGCGACATGGTTCACCCCGGCGCAACCGTAGCCTTCCAAGGTCGGCCCGAGAAATCCGAGCGCGCCCATTTCGGTCATGATCGCACGATCGAACGTCTCGTGGCGGTTGGCGTCCCGAACGCGCGGCATGAGTTTTTCCTGGCAGTATGCGCGCGCCGCATCGCGCACCATGCGCTCCTCGTTGCTCAACTGCTCTTCGAGGAGCAGCGGATCGTCCCATTGAAAGGAAGCTTTGGTCATGCGGACTGCTATGCTAAGCCCGATCGAGTCACCGGGCCGGCTTCGACATGGGCGTGATCGTTCCCATGTGAAAGCGGTATTCTCCGTCCCGGCGGTCCTGGTAATAATGGTTGAGCGTGTTGCGCACGGTTGCGAACGCAATGTCGTCCCAGGGAATTTCGCGCTCCGCGAAGAGGCGTGCCTCGAGCGTCTCGGCGCCGGCGCGGAAGTCGAGATCGAGCAGACGCGCACGGAACAGGATGTAGACCTGATTGATATGCGGAATGTTGTAGAGCGCGTAAAGCGGCCCCATCTCGATGCGCGCGTTGGCCTCCTCGAGCGTTTCGCGCTGCGCGCCCTCGAACGTCGTCTCGCCGTTTTCCATGAATCCCGCCGGCACGGTCCACAGCCCGTAGCGCGGCTCGATCCCGCGCCGGCACAGGAGGATGCGGTCCTCCCATTCGGGAATGCAGCCCACCACCATCCGCGGGTTCTGATAATGGATCGTGTGGCAGGCATCGCACACGTAGCGGGGTAGCGTGTCGCCGGGCGGCACGCGCTGCGTCACCGCGGCGCCACAATCGCTGCAGAATTTCATGGGATAGAATGAGTCGAAGTGTGTAACTATACACGCGCCCGTACGCCTGATGCATCCGCTGCTCGTGCAAATGCCGTCCCGGTTCGACCGGTCGAGAAGCCGCTCCGAGATCAGGAACGCGAGCTCCGATCTCGCGGACGCATGTGATTCGTTCTTCGAGATCGAGCTGGAGTTGATCGAGGAGCTTAACCGCGTCGAGCGCGCGCGATCATGAACGCACGGTATTACAGCCAGCGACAGCTCTCGCCGTATCGCGGCATGCTCCATGTGGTGGATGTCGGCCACGCCCTTGCTTACACCGTCGACGGCGAGCACTGGAGGGTGCGCCTGCGCAACCGCGAAGGCCGGCTGTGGCCGGTGGGAGGGTGGCTCGATGCCGGGTACCGCTTCAGCCCGGCGGATTCGGCAGCCCTCATGGAAGCGGTGAATGCGCGACCGCCGTTGCCGTTCCCGCAGGCCGATCGCGTCGAGCTGTGGCTCCTCGACAGCACGGAGGGCCGCCCGCTCGCGCTGCTCCAGACGCGCATCTCGGTCGCTTCCGCCGAGTCGCCCCTCGACGCAGTGTGGTGGCCGTTCCTCGTTGGGGATACGGACTTTCACGCCGAATGCCTGCGCGCAGCGGATGCTGCCCGCCCGAGCGTCGCCTGGCCCGTTTCGCAT
>CAMPGR010000039.1 GCA_946885605.1 uncultured Pseudomonadota bacterium | reverse complement strand
CCTAGAGGCTGGCGAGCACGCGCCCCCAGCGCGGATCGGGGCGATGCAGCATGCGTTCGCCCGCCGCGTGCAGCGCTGCCCACGCCGTGGAGAGGATGTTGAGCAGCACCGGGCGCCCGAACTCGGCTTCGAGCATCGGCACGGCATGAATCGCGAACCACAGCCCGCCAGGCATGAGCAGCGCCTGCGCCTCGGGCGCGGCGCGCAGCGCTTCAGCGCCGAGCTCCAGCGCAAGCAGGTGATCGTCGGCCGCGCTCGAATGCTTGTTCTGTTCGAGCGAGCGCGAACGGGAGCGCAACGCGACGACTTCGATGCCCGCTTCGGCGAGATAGCGCGTGAGCGCCGTGTTGACGCGCTCGGGCCAGCGCGTCGCGAGCGCGATGCGACGCGCGCCGAAGTGCTGGAGCGTAGCGATATGCGCTTCGAGGTCGGTGTCGCAGGCGATGCCCGTGCGCTTCTCGCCTTCCGCCAGGATCTCGCGCACCTTCGCGCGCCCGAGCGCGGCAGCGACCGGCACGCCGGAGAGCGAGATGCGATCGACTTTCTTCGACGCGAGCAGATCGAAACGTTGCCACAGCGTCGGCAACTCCTGTTCGACCGCAGCGAGTGTGTAGTCGGTCAGGTTGAGGCCGGTCGTGACGAGCATCATGCCTTCGGGCGCGACGCGATAGAACTGGTAGGCGTCGAGATCCGTGTAGAGATGCGGAATCACATAACCAAGCTGGTACCAGGGGCTGATGATATTCATGGCTTGCTTCCAGTCGGAACGATCGAGAAACGCCTGGCTCGTGTGTTCATGCTTTCGATACGCCATGGCGGAGCATATAGAGTCCCGCGCACACCACGATCGTGGCGCCGGTCAGCATCCAGGCGTCAGGCACTTCGCGCCAGATCATGAAGCCGACCAGCATCGCCCACAGCAGCCCGGTATAGCGGAACGGTGCGACGACGGCCGCATTGCCGAGGCGAAAGGCTTCGATCACAGTGAAATGCGCGGCCGCGTTGAAGAACCCGGCGAGCAGGAACCATGCCCCGCCTTCGAGATCGACCGTCTTCCATCCGAAGGGTAGCGTAAAGAGGCCCGCGATCAGCACGGCAACACCCGACCAAAGCAGCATCGAGATGGACGAATCGGTGCGCGAAAGCCGCCGCGTCAGCGCGTCGCGCGAGCCGTTGGTGAAGGCCGCGCACACGGGAAGGAGCATCACCCACTCGAAGCCGCTTCCAGCGGGCCGCACGATGAGCAGGACGCCCACGAAGCCGGCAGCGATCGCGATCCATTGATGCATACCGACGCGCTCCCCGAGCACCGGAGCGGACATCAGGGCGACGAAGAGCGGGCTCGAAAAGAGCATGATGGTGACGAAGGACAGCGGCAAAAGGCTCAAGCTTGTGATGGTGAAAGCGGTCCCGCCGATGAAGAGCAGCCCGCGCAGCACCTGCCCTGCATGATTCACCGAGCGCAGCGCGCCGAGCCCGGTAACCGCCCACGCGTAGGGCAGCATGAACAGGAAAGCCGCAGCCTGGCGCAGGCAGATCACCTGCCCGATCGCATAGTGCTCTGTCAGGTACTTGGATACTGCATCGTTGAGCGTGAGGAGACCTGTGCCCAACGCCATGGCTGCAATGCCCCTCAAGGACGAAGTGCGGCTCGCAAGTTGACGTGGCGCCGCGGACGCGCGCGTCATGACGCGGCCGCCGTGCGCCGCAAGGACGATGGCGTGTGGTAGACCGGCAGACCGACACAAGGTATAAACACCTCTAAGCAACCCGCGCTCCCATGATGGCGTCGAAGATCGCGATGCACGCGCCCGACCGGCCCCGCAAGCACTTCTCGATGATCCGCGAGTTCCATCTCGCCGATTTCTTCACGCTCGCCAACGCCGCGTGCGGTGTGGCGACGATTTTCTTTGCGCTGGCGTACGTCGATAGCGGGGAGCGCGCGCTGTTCTTCGCCGCCGCCGCCATGGCGCCTGCGGCCTTCATCTTCGACGTGCTCGACGGCCGCATCGCGCGCTGGCGCCAGCAGCACTCGCCGCTGGGACGCGAGCTCGATTCGCTCGCCGACGTCGTCTCGTTCGGCGTCGCGCCTGCCGCGCTCGGCTTTGCAGCCGGGCTGCGCGGCGGCTGGGACTGGATCGCGCTCATCTACTTCGTGTGCTGCGGCGTGAGCCGCCTGGCGCGCTTCAACGTGACGGCGGAGCAGCTTTCCCAGGGCGGCAAGGTGGCATACTTCGAGGGCACGCCGATCCCGACGAGCGTCGTGCTGACCGGCGTGCTCGCGTTCGCCGCCGCGAACGACCGCCTGGGGCAGAACCTCTACTGGGGCGCGTGGGAGCTCGGCCTGTCGGTGCTGCACCCGCTCGCCCTCCTCTACGTCCTCTCCGGGACGTTGATGATCAGCAAGACGTTGCGCATCCCCAAGCTGTGACGCCGGCGTGGCGCCCAATTCGCTCGCCGCCCGCTAGATCTTGATGCCGAGGAGCTTCGCGGCCGTTTCGCCGAGCATCGCCCTGCGCTCGTCATCGGTAAACCCGGGCGTGTTGAGGATGTGATCCACCGCCTTGTCCTGCCACGGGATGGGATGGTCGGTGCCGATCACGAGCTGGCTCGAGCCGACTTCCGCCGCGAGATGCCGCAGCGCTTCCGGCGTGAAGACGAGTGTGTCGTAGTACATCTGCCGCAGATACTCGGTGGGCTTCTTCTTCAACTTGACGCCGGTGTCCATGTCGGGCGCGACGCGCAGCGAGTTGTCCGAGCGCGGCGCATAGGACGGGAGAAACCCACCGCCGTGCGCCGAGCAGATCTTGAGCCCGGGGAAGCGGTCGAGCGTCCCTTCGAAGATGAGATGCGAGAGCGCGATGGTCGTGTCGAGCGGATTGCCGATCGTGTTCGCGAGCCAGCCGTTGCCCTTGAAGCGCTCCGCAAGCGCAGGCGTGCTTTGCGGATGGATGAAGACGAGGATGCCCAGCTCCTCGACTTTCGCCCAGAACGGATGAAACTTCGGGTCGGCAAACTCTGATCCGGCGACGCTCGCGCCCACTGCCACGCCGCGCATGCCGAGCTTCTTGATGGCGTACTCGATCTGCTGGAGCGCGAGATCGGGAAATTGCAGCGCCACCGAGGCGAACGCGACGAAGCGGTCCGGATGGGCGTTGCACAGCTCGGTCAGTTTCTCGTTCTGGGTCTTGATGAGTTTTTCGGCGACATCGCGCTGGGCTTTGTACCAGAACGGATTGATGCTGATCGCCTCGATGTCGATGCCCTGCTCATCCATCTCGCGGATGCGGCGCATTCCGACTTCCCCGATGCCCGGGCCCCGCTGCTCCTCGAGCTTGAGTCCCATCATCGCGAGCGTTTCCGGGATCACGCAATGACAGTGCACGTCGATGGTCTTCACGCGCCGCCCGCCGACGACGACCTGCCGGCGCTGTCCGCCCGCCGCGGGTTGCCCGGGCGCGGCTTGCGTCACGCTGCAGCCGGTGAAGATGATGTCGGCATCCTTGACGTACTCGGTGCGAGTGGGCATCTTGCTCTCCTGGTGGATTTGTAGACAGCGGATCGCTCGCTTGGTCGCAGGTCGGGTCAGTGGGCTCTGACCCCAAAACTTTGGCTGCGCCGCGCGTACTCTGCAGATCGCGGCAGATTATCGCACAGGGCACAAAACCGTGGACACACACGCTTCGCATGATCGGCATAACGAGCGGGTGGAGGATTTCCGCCTCATCACCGGCGCCGGCAAGTACGCAGCGGACTGGAATCTGCCGGGACAACTTTACGGCTGTTTTCTGCGCTCCGACCGGGCACACGCGCGGATCGTCGCGATCGATACCTCGCGCGCGCTCGCCGCGCCCGGCGTAAAAGCCGTCTTCACCGGTGCGGATGCCGTTGCTGCGGGCTACACGCGCGCGCCGCACTCGCTCAACTTCCCGGGGCGCAACGGCATGCAGGCGCGCGCGCCCGACCGTCCTGCGCTCGCACATGGCAAAGTGCGCTTTGTGGGCGAGGCCACCGTGCTCGTCGTCGCGGAGACGCCCGAGCAAGCGCAGGATGCGGCGGAGCTCGTCGAAGTCGAGTACCGCGATCTCACTTGCGTGGTGGACGCGGAAGAAGCGCTCGCTGAAGGCGCGCCGCTGCTGCACGATGACGTGCCGGGGAATCTCGTCTTCGAGTTCGAGACGGGAAACGCACAACAGGTCGAGGCCGCATTTGCCGGTGCCGCGCATATTACCCGGCTCAAGGTTGCGGTGAGCCGCGTCGCGCCGAGCCCGATGGAGCCGCGCGCGTGTCTTGTGAGCTACGACGAGAAAAGCGGCAACTACTCGTTCAAGACCTGCATGCAGGGCACCACCACGTTGCGCAAGCAGCTCTCGTCGTGGACGAACGTCTCCGAAGAGCATCTCAAGTTCGAGGCGCGCGACGTCGGCGGCGGCTTCGGCCAGCGCACGCTCGCCTATCCCGAGTACTGCGCGCTCATGATCGCGGCCAAGGCGTGCGCGCGCCCGGTCAAATGGATTTCGACGCGCATGGAAGGGTTTCTCGCCGACAGCCATGGGCGCTCGAACGTGATCAGCGGGGCGCTCGCTCTCGACCGCGACGGCAGATTTATCGCCATGCGGCTCGACTGGGTGAACGACAAGGGCGCGTATCTCTCGCCCGGCGCGATCGGCCACATCCGCAATACAACGACGTGCATGACGGGCGTCTATCGCATTCCGGCGTTGTATGCGACGTATCGTGTGGCGTTGACCAACTGCACGCCGATCGCGGCGTACCGCGGCGCCGGCCGCCCGGATATCGCGTACGTGGTCGAACGGCTGGTGAATCAGGCGGCGGCGGAGCTCGGGATGGATGCCGCGGAGCTGCGCCGGCGCAATTTCATACCGCCCGATGGGTTTCCCTATCGGACGCCGACGGGCTCCGTGTACGAGATCGCCGATTTCCCCGGCATGCTGACGAAAGCGTTGAAGCTCGCCGACTGGAACGGGTTTGCCCGGCGCCGCGAAGCATCGGCGTCGGCGGGGAAATTGCGCGGCATCGGCATCTCCACGGTGATCGAGAACACCGGCGCCGGCAACGCACCGAAGGACGAGATCGAGATCAAGGTCGATGCGAGCGGCGCCATCACGGTCCATACCGTATCGAAGGCGCAGGGCCACAGCCATGAAACGACGCTCGCCATGATCGTCGCCGATGCGCTAGGTGTTGCGCGCGAGCAGGTCAAGATCGTGCAATGCGAGTACGACAGCCTGCTCGAAGGCAATCACACCGGCGGCTCGCGCACGACCGTCGGTGCCGGCAGCGTGTGTTTTCTCGCCGCGCAGAAACTCGTCGAGCAGGGCAGGACGTTCGCCGCGCTCGAACTCAAGGTCGAACCTTCTCAGGTGTCCTACGCGCACGGCGCGTTCAGCTCTCCGGAATCCACCCGTAAGCTGTCGTTCGCGGATATCGCGAAGGGAAAAGCACTTGAGGTCAAAGCCGAAGGCAAGTTCGGCTCGACCTTCCCCAACGGCTGTCATATCGCCGAGGTGGAAATCGATCCCGAGACGGGTGCGACGACTATCGTTTCCTACTGCGCGGTGGATGATTGCGGGAAAGTGATCCACCACGGCGTCGTCGAAGGCCAGCTCCACGGTGGTGTCGCGCAGGGTGCCGGGCAGATCTTCGGCGAGCACATCGCCTACCAGCGCGAGAGCGGCCAGCCCCTTGCCGCGAGCTTCATGGATTACGCGATGCCGCGTGCGGGACTGCTTCCCGGTATCCGTGGAGAAGAGCATCCGACGCCGAGCAAGGTGAGCCCGCTCGGCGTGAAAGGGATGGGCGAGTCGGGCTGCACGGCCTCACTTCCCGTGCTCGCCAATGCGGTCATCGATGCACTGAGACAACGCGGCGTGCAGCACCTCGACATGCCGTTCACGCCGTCGAAGCTCTGGCACGCGCTTCGCGCCGCGGCTAAGGCTTGACCCTGCGCATTAGCCGTCATTCCAGCGTAGGCTGGAATCCGGAAGCCTCGCTTACGCTTCTCTGGATCCCGGATCATTGTCCGGGATGACGGCTTTTTCGAGACGGCGATAAGCCAGGCAGCGGTCGCTACGCGGCGCGGCGAAGCGCCCGCAACTGCTTCGCGATGAACGCCTTCAGCACTTCATGCGCACGGTCGGTCTGCGGCCCGGGCTCGGAAATCCACATGTGCTCGCAGCCCTTGAAGATCTCGAGCTCGCACTCGCCGCCCGCCGCGCGATAGGCCTGTGCGAATTTCTCCTGGATCTGCCACGGCACGTTGGAATCGAGCTCGCCCTGCATGATAAGGAGCGGCGGCAGCGTCACTTTCTCGCCGCGCTGGAGGATGAGCGCCGGGTTGCCTTCGAAGATCGAATCCCACGGGTCGAAGTACATCTTGCTCTTCTTCACCATCTCCGGACGGTTGGTCTTCACCATGTGCTCGTAGCGGGCGTGGCAATCGCTGATCGGCGAGCGCGTCGCGACGTACGCCACCGTTGCGTCGAGGTGCGGCGCTTCAGGGAGCGGAATCGCGCCGTAGCGCGGATCGTGCGGGCGCATCGCGAGGAGTTCCGCGACGTGACCGCCGCTCGAGCTCCCCAGCGCGCCAAGGTTCTCCGGATCGCCCTTCCACTCGCGCGCCTTCATCTTGAGCCAGCGCACGCCGTAGTGCGCGTCCTGGACCGAGCCGGGATACGGCGCTTCGAAAGAATTGCGCATGTCGATCGCGACCACGAGCACGCCGCTCTTCGCCACCGCCTGGCACATCGGCACGTTGGCGAAGCGATCCTTGTCGTGCCACGCGCCGCCGTGCAGATCGAGCAGCGTCGGGAACGGTCCCGGACCCTGCGGTTGATAGACGCGTGCCATCAGCAGGCGGGAGGGCACCGGCCGAAATTCGACGTCCCACTCCTTGATCTCGAACTGGGCTGCGGGATTGTATACGGTCGTCATTTCCAGTCTCCTTTCATCGGTGGCCTTGCCTGGTGCTACGTGTACGAACTGATTCCGTATGGGAACTACGCGACGCTTTCTTTGCGGCTCGCGAGCGGACGCGTGACGCCCGACGCACCAAGTCGCTCGATTTCTTCGCGGCTGTACCCGAGCCACGCCAGCACTTCATCGGTATGCGTGCCCGCTTCCGGCGTCGCATAGCGGATGTCGCGCGGCAGCCCCTCGAAATTCAGGGCGGACGCGACGAAGTGCGTATCGCCGAAGAGCGGCGACTCGACCGGCGCCGCGATGCCCAGATGCTGCACCTGCGGGTCGGCGAAGACCTTATCTATGGTATTGATCGGGCCGGCCGGAATGCCCGCCGCTTCGAAGATCTCCACCCAGTGCGCGGCGGGCTTCTGACGCGTGATCTCGGAGATCGCCGCATTGATCGCCGCACGATGCTTGGTGCGGCCGACCTGCGTGCTCCATTCGGCGTTGTCCTTCCATTCCGGCTTGCCGAGCGCGTCGCAGAGCCGCGCCCATAAGCGGGACGAACTCGCCGCGATGTTCATGTGGCCGTCGCTCGCGGGAAAGACGCCGGTCGGCGTGAACGTCGGATGATCGTTCCCCGCCTGTCCCGCCACTTCGCCTTTCACGAGATAACGCGCGGCCTGGAAATCGAGCATGAAGATGAGCGACTCCAGCAGGCTCGTGTGCACCCAGCGCCCTTTGCCGGTTCGGCTCCTGTCGAAGAGCGCCATCGAAATCGCCATCGCAAGGAGATTTCCTGCGGTCAGGTCGGTGATCGGAATGCCGACCCGCACCGGTCCCTGTCCCGGCAATCCCGTGACGGACATGAGGCCGCCCAGGCCCTGCGCGATCTGATCGACGCCGCCGCGCTCGCGATACGGCCCGGTCTGCCCGAAGCCGCTGATGCTGCCGTAGACGAGCCGCGGATTGATCCTGTTCACATGATCCCAACTGATCTTGAGCCGGTCCTTCACCGGCGCGCGCATGTTCTCGACCAGCACGTCGGCGCGCTCCACCAACCGCATGAAGATGCGATAGCCGTCCTCCGACTTGAGGTCGAGATGCATCATGCGCTTGTTGCGGTGGAGATTCTGAAAGTCGGGCCCGTGACGCCGACCGATCACGTCTTCGCCCGCCGGTTCCGGCGGCTCGATTCGGATCACGTCCGCGCCCCAGTCTGCTAGATGACGCACGCACGTCGGCCCCGCCCGCGCGAGCGTGAGATCGAGCACGACCACGCCGGAAAGCGGCAGATGCATTTCGTTATCCTGCGGTTGGGGCATGGAGCAGATCCTTCAGCGCACGCGAGAACAAAGTGGAGATGCGGATCATACCCCAGGCCTCTGCATCCGGCGGAGCCACCAGCCGGGATCCGAGCGCGTCGTGCGAGTCCAGATCGACGAATCGCCCGGCTCGTAGAGGCCGAAGCGCAGCATCGGATCGCCGGGGCGCCAATCACAGCGAAACTGCGAGCCTTTCCCGATGTGGCGCGCCCGTGCGACGAGGCACTCACCCAACCGGGTCTGATGCACGGACCAGGCTTCGAGAGCGGGGCGCCAGTCGCCGCGTGCACCGGCAAGCGCTTCAGCGAGTGTCCACGCATTCTCCGCCGCTTTCGCTGTGCCGGCCGCGGCGTGGGGACGCGCCGCGAATGCAGCGTCGCCGATAATGCAGACGCGACCGACGGCCATGCGGGGGCACGCAGCGTCCATCACGACCTGCAGGAAGGGTGACTCGGTCGCGTCCACCACTTCCGCGATCTCCGGCGGCAGGTGCGCGCGCGCAAACGACTTGAGCTCCGTCACATACCGTTTCTCTACCCGCCCGGGACGCAGAGATACGGCGTGCCGCACGCCATCGCGCTCCGTCATCAGCGCATCGAGGCCAGCACCCTCCCCCACGTTGCGATACCACACGAAATTCCACAGGCGCTCGCCGCGCGCGACGCGTCCTTCCGCATCGGGAATCGGATAAACGAGGATGTGACTGTTCGGGATGAGCGTATAGGTCAGCGTTCCATCGAGACGCTTCAGCGCCCAGGCGGGAATCGCGCGCTCTTCCACCGTGCCGCGCCAGGCGACGTAACCGGAATACGCAGGCACGACTTCGGGAAAGAGCTGCGCGCGGCCGGTGGACTGTATGCCGTCCGCGAGGACCAGCAGATCGAAGCGCGCGCGCTCGCCGCTCGTGAAGCGCACGTCGACTCCGCGCTCGTCCTGCTGAAACCGCTCCAGCGCGACGCCGTGAACGTAGCGCTCGCGTCCGAATTCCTCCAGCAGCGCCCGGTGCAGCGTGCCCCACGACACGAAGCGATAGGCAACGCGCTCCTCGTGCAGCAGCGCGCCCTTCGGGTCGATGAGGCGGTAGGTATCGACCGGGACCGTAAACGTGTCGGGTGACCGGGTGGTGCGGCCGGTGAAGTAGCGCAAGCTCACCTCGTGCGCGACGATCCCGGCGCCGAAGCCGGTGAGCGCCACCGGGGAGCGCTCGAATACGCAGACGTCGTGCCCGGCATCACGCAGGAGGAGCGCCGCCGTCAGCCCGCCGAGCGATCCCCCTGCGACGGCTATCCGCAGCATGGATCACGAGCGGAAAGGCGAGCGCCGCCGATCACTCGACGGCGCCGCATCACGATGCCTTGCGCAACGGCTCCTGCCCGCCTTCTCCGCGCAAGCCTTCCAGTATTGAAAGCGTGCGCGCCATCGAGAACTCGCAGGTCTTCTGGCTGAACGCCTTGGGATTGCCGCGCATCATGTAGCCGTGCTCGACGCCGGGAAAGACGTGCACTTCGACGTTCCTCATGCGCGCGGGCACGGGGCGATACGCTTCGAGCACCGGAAGCGGCGCCTGGTGGTCGCGGTCGCCCCAGATGATGCACACCGGCTGCGTCACGCCTTCGAGTTCCTTGATGTAGTCCAGCATCTGTGTGCCGTGGCACGAAATGCCGGCGTCGTAGCCCAGGCGCTTCGGCCCGAGAATGGCGTACGGGCCGCCATAGCAGAATCCGATTGCCGCGGCGCGGCCGTTGAACTGCGGATGCTTGCGCAGCTCCTTCAGCGTATCGGCCATATCCGCTTCGCCGGCCTTGATCTTCTCGAGCCGTGGCTGCGAGCGCACCTTGGTGCGGTCGTCGTCGCGCACGAGCGGGCCGGGAATCGAGCGCCAGAAGAGGTCGGGCGCCGCGGCGAGGTAGCCGTGCGAGGCGAATTCGTCGGCAAGGGTGCGGATATCACTATCCACGCCGTGCACGGCGGAAGCGAGAACGATGGCCGGCACCTTGCCCGCGACATCGGGCGTCACGCGGTAACAATCGAATTCACCGCCGTCGCGGGAGCGGATCTTGATGTCCTTGCGCTGCATGCTGCCCTCCTTTGAATCGGTCTGGACGAGTCGTGCAACCTAACACCACCCGAGCCGGATTGTCCACCGCGGGGCCCGTCGCGCGCGCACTGGCGCATTCCTCCCGAACCGGGTAGATTTTTCGCGACGTGTTAACCAAGGAGGAGGCGCCATGGGTATCACGCTCGTCTGCCGTCTTGCGGCCGCATTTTTCTGCTCGTTATTCCTCGCAGTTCCGGCGGCGCTGGCGCAAGCCTTCCCGTCGAAGCCGATCGAGCTCGTCGTTCACACCTCCCCTGGCGGAGGCACCGACATCTTCGCGCGCTTCATTGCCGAGTTGCTCACGCGCGAAAAGCTCGTCAGCCAGCCGGTCAACGTGTTGAACCGTGTTGGGGGTGGGGGCGCCATCGCCTACACCTACATCAAGAGCAAACGCGGCGACCCGCATACTGTCATGACGGTGGCGACGCTCGCCATGCTGACGAATTCCTTGCGGCCGGAGCTCGACCTCGGGCTGGAAAACTTCACGCCGCTTGCCATGCTCGCGCAGGATCCGCAGGCGGTGATGGTGCAGGCCGCCGCGCCCTACAAGACGTTCAAGGAATTCGTGGAAACGGCGCGCCGCGATCCGGGAGCCGTCGTCGCGAGCGTCACCTCGCCGGGCGGCTCCGGCCGGCTGCTCGTCTGGCTGCTCGAGCGCGAGACGGGCGCGAAATTCAAGGCGGTCTCGTTCAAGAGCGGCGGCGACGCGATCCTGCAGGTGATGGGCGGCCACACGCACTTCACCACCGAGAACGTGAGCGAAGGCTACTCCGCGGTGCAGGGCAAGAAGCTGCGCGTCCTGGCAGTCTCCTCCGCGAAGCGCCTGCCGATCGTGCCCGACGCGCCGACGCTCAAGGAACTCGGTTACGACATCCATATCGGCACCGGCCGCGGCTTCGCGATGCCGGCCGGCGTGCCCACGGAAGCGGCGGCGCAGATGGAGTCGATGCTGGGGCGCCTGCACAAGAGCGCAGCGTGGAAGGAGTACGCCGAGAAGAACATGTTCGAGGATCTGTATCTCGGGAGCGCCGAGTACGCGAAGCACCTCGCGCAGCGGCGCGTCGTGCACCAGGAGTTTCTGAAGTCCCTTGGCATCATCAAATAATGGGCATCCACCGGGACGATTCGACTTCGCGCCATGCTTCGGTGAAAATCGGGAAAAACGGGAGACACGCAAGGCCAAAGCATGGACTTTTCGCTCAACGAAGAACAACGCACGTGGCAGAGGGAGGCGCGGGGATTCGCGCGCGAGGAGATACGCCCGATTTCGCTCAAGCGCGATCAGATCGAGGGCGGATTCGCGCCGTGGGACTGGGAGATCATCAGGAAAGGATCGAAGCTCGGCTTTCGCACGCTCGCCGTGCCGCGCGAATGGGGCGGGCCCGGCGCGGATTTCGTGACGCAGGGTCTCGTCATGGCGGAGCTCGCGCGCGGCGACAGCGCGATTTCGAAGGCGTTCAGCCAGAACTGGAAGTGGAGCCATCTCATCGCGGAGAACTGCACGAACGATCAGAAGGAACGCTTTCTCAAGCCGTTTCTCGCCGACGACACCTACGTCATGGGCGCGGCGAGCACCGAGCCCAATGCCGGGTCCGACAACCGCTATCCGCCGGAAGACGATCCCAAGTCCGGATGGCGGCTGCGCGCCGAGCGCCACGGCGACGAGTGGCTATTGAACGGCGAGAAGACTTTCATCGCAAACGGCAGCGTGGGAAAGCTCTTCTTCGTGAGCGCACGCACCAACCCCGACGTGCCGATCCGCGACGGCACGACCGTCTTCATGGTGCCGCTCGGCACGCCGGGCTTTCGCATCGGCAAGATCTTCAACAAGAGCGGCTGGCGCTTCTATCAGAATGCCGAGCTCATCTTCGAAAACGCGCGGGTGCCGCACGCGAATATCGTCGGCGCGGTGCACGGCGGGGTCAAGGTGCGGAGCGGAGCGGCGGCCGAGTTCGGCGACTTCGAGCTCGCCGCGAACGCGCTCGGCGTGTGCGACGCGGCATGCGAATACGCGATGGCGTTTGCCAAGAAGGAGCGGCGCGCCGGAAAGCCGCTCTACGACCATCAGCTCGTCCAGCTCAAGGTGAACGAGATGCATCTCCTCACCGAGGCGCTGCGCTCGTACGTCCTGTGTACCGCCTGGGAGATGGACCACAGAAAGCAGGGCGCGAACGCCGTGCTCGTGATGAACTATTCGGCCGATGTCATCCAGCGCGTGACGCGGCTCAATCTCGAGATCCACCGCGCGACCGGCGGCACGATAGACGCGATGGCGGTCAAGCTCGTGCGCGACGGCATCATCTGGTCGCATCTCGCGGGCGACACGTCGCAGCGGCTCAAGGCGATGCGGCGACTGTTGAAGCCGTAAGAGCTGCAACGACACGAAAACAAGGGCCGCGCAGGCTGGCCCTGCAAGGGATCACGAGCGAAATAGCGGGAACGCCGCGAACGCGAGGTTCATCCAATGCCCCGAGAGCGACAGTCAATCGACTCTCGTTCATTCGCAATACGGGTGAGGCGATGAACCAATTGAATAGATGCGTTGTATCCGCCCTCTTGCTTGGGGCTTCGTCAACCATGACCGCGGCGGCGCCGGCATACGGCTGCGAACGCGAAGGAGATTGCCACCTTTCTGAGCGGCGCGAACCCTGAACGGGCTGCTGCTGGCCCACGGCGGGCATCGCCGGGGCCATCGCCAAGCAGTTTCCAGGCAAGTTCAGTTGAACGCTCGAATGCAGCCGAAGACATGAAGACTACTGCCCAACCCAGCCGACAGCCGGCGGAAATGGCGTCAGATGCGGAACTCGCTGCGCGCGCCGCCGGCGGCGACGACCGCGCCTTTGAGGCGATCATGCGGCGCCACAACCGGCTGCTGTTTCGCACCGCGCGCAGTATCCTGAAGAATGACGAGGAAGCCGAGGATGCCGTGCAGGAGGCGTACCTGCAGGCGTACCACGCTCTCGGAACGTTCCGCGCGGAAGCGAAACTCTCCACCTGGCTTGTCCGCATTGCCGTCAACCAGGCACTCGGCAGGCTGCGCAAGCGCAACAGCGCCGTGATCATTCCGTTTGACGAGGCAATGGAATCAGCACAGACCAGTACGGGGCCCTGGATGGCGCAACACCCTGACGCTCAGCCCGAAATGGCTGCCGCACGCGCGCAACTTCGAAAGCTTATCGAGGCGAGGATAGACAAACTGCCGGAAGCGTTTCGGTCCGTCTTCGTTCTGCGGGCGCTCGAGGAGTTCACGGTCGAAGAGACCGCCGCCGCATTGGGCATTGCCGAGGAGACGGTTCGGACACGGTACTTTCGCGCGCGCAACCTGATGCGCGAGGGCCTGTCGCGCGATATCGACTTCGCCTACGCGGACGCGTTTTCCTTCGATGGCGAGCGTTGCGATCGCATCGTCGAGCGCGTTATGGCGAAACTCAACGAGGCCCGAAGCAGGGATCAGCGATAAGCCGCGGGGTTCCAGGTGTGCGTCTCGTCCTGCCCTTCCTTGCACCAGGTATAGAGCGCGTCGTACATCACCATTCCCTGCTTCAACATCTCGTGGTCGTCCGGAAAAATGCGCGACAGGCCGAGCGATAGGGCCGCGAGCCCCGCAGCCTGCGGCGCCAGGTCGAGGCGCGCGGTGTCGGCGCCGCGTACGATCACCGCGAGCTGCGCCAGTGCAGGATCCCCGGTGAGCCGATAGATCTTCAGGAACGCGTCGAAGCTGCATAGCTCGCCGTCGTGGGAGAAGGTGACGTCGGGAACGTCGTACGGAATCGCTTCCTTCTCCGTCGCTGTCTGCAGCACTTCCCTGCTAGGCACATAGAGAAATTCCGCGTCGGGATCGATAAAGCGCGCGATCAACCACGGGCAGGCGATGCGGTCTATCTTGGGACGCTCGCGGGTGACCCAGCGCGTGGGACTTTGCTTCGGCTTGCCCATCAGCTCCCCGCCGCCGGCCTTCCAGCCCTCATCAAGCCCGCCCTCCAGGAAGCGCGAACCGATGCCCATCTCGTTCAGGGCTTTTGCGACGTTCTGGCTGACTTCATGACCGTGCACGCAGTACACCACCACGCGCTCCGCGCGCGGCAACTGCTTCGCCCACGACGACACCCTGGCCGGATCGCGACGTAGCGCACCGGGAATCACGTCGCGAGCCGCGCGGAACGTCTCTGTGCGGCGCACATCGATGACGATCGGAGGGGCGCTGCCGGCCAACAAAGATTTGAGTTCGGTTGTGGAGATAGAGGGAATCATGGTCGCTTCCTTTCGAGAAGATGGGTTGCCCGATACGTCGAGTCCCATGCACTGCCTTCGAGACGATCGGGCGATTGCATCGCAAGCGTGCACTCGTTCAACGGAACACCATAGGACTCGATCATGCTTGCGTTTGCGTGGAAGAGGTCGATCTTCCAGACGGAGTTCGCTGCAGGCGAGAGCGCATACAAGGTCCCGTTGTCACCGAAACGGAGCGTTGCAAAACCGAAATCCAGGTGCTCGCGTCCAGGCATGCCGACTTCGTACACCCGCAAGTCGAAGCCGGCTCCATCTATGCGCCATATCCACGGCCTGACGTTGCTCGATATGTAAGCGGAACCCGAGCGATGCAGTATCAAATCCGGCATGCACGGTGTGTCAACGACGAGCCAGCCGGGCAGCGCGATCTGACGTAAGAGCCGCCTGCTCGCCGCGTCGTAAACGCGCACGTCGTCGATACCGAGCACCCAAATGCGCCCGCGTGCCGGATCGGTCCTGGTCCGAAGGGCATTGCGCTGGTCTTGCCGGTACGCCTGTTGCGACGACTCGTCAACCGTCGCTTCCGCTGTGGGGCCTTGGTGCTGATCCAGAGCCTTGTTGCAGCCCATCACCGCGATCACTAGAGGAAAGATCAACCAACGATGAGAGGAAACGATTCCGTGACGCACAAGCACTCCTTTCCCCTGCGGGAATCGGAGCAGCGCTTGGGACGAAATCGCCCTTTTGGACCGGGTGTCTGCGATCAACCCGGCTGGAAGCCCCTCGCAGGTCGCGATGAGCGTCTACATTTCCATGCTTGCACGCCTGAGGGCGAGCCCTAGTTTTTCTTGGTATACCGGCTCTTCCATCAATGCGCGCCGTCGCGACAAATAGTCGGCTAAACTGGTCGACGGTGCAATGAATCATTTCTCGGGTCTGACAGAGTTTTTCTATTGATCGGAACTGCCGTGCGGCGCCGCCTTCCTTCGCTCAACGCCCTCAAGGCCTTCGAGGCCACGGCGCGCCACGAAAGTTTCACCAAGGCGGCGGACGAGTTGTGCGTGACGCAAGGCGCGGTGAGCCAGCAGGTGAAGGGACTCGAAGCCGAGCTGGGCGTGCGGCTCTTTCGACGGGATCGACAGCGACTCCTGATCACCGAAGCTGGCCGCTTCTACCAGGAGGTTGTCCGCGATGCCTTCGACCGCCTGGGAACGGGCACCGAAAGGCTGCTGCAGCGGCAGAACTCCGGTACTCTGACCGTCACAACTTCGCCCAATTTCGCCACCAAGTGGCTCGTGCACCGGCTCCGGCGCTTCTCCGAGGCGCACCCCGGCATCGATCTGCGCATCGGCGCGTCGATCCATCATGTCGATTTCGCGCGCGAGGATATCGATCTTGCGATCCGCCACGGCGATGGGCACTGGCCGGGACTGCATGTGACGCGGCTCTGCACGGAGGAGCTGTTCGCGGTATGCAGCCCGAAGCTGTTGCAAGGGCGCCCTGCGCTGCGCTCGCCTCGCGATATCAGGCATCACACGCTCCTCCATACCGACAGCACCGACCATTGGGCCGCCTGGTTGAGAAAGGCGGGTGTCGAGGGCGTCGACGTCGAGCACGGGATCGTCTTCAATCAGGCCAGCATGGCGATCGATGCGGCGGTCGATGGACAGGGCATCGCGCTCGCGCGTACCGCGCTCGCCACCTGGGATCTACTTGCCCAGCGTCTCGTCCGACCTTTCCCGCAAGCGCTCGAAGCGCCGTACGGCTATTGGATCGTCTGCCCGAAGTCGGCGGCAGAGCTACCGAAAATCGCCACCTTTCGCGGCTGGCTGCTGAAGGAAGTGGAGGAGGATGCGCGTCGTCTGATGCAGCTAAATGGGCGCGCCTGGCGTAACGGCTAGTCGGAGCGGCCGTAATACATTTTCTTGCCCGTTTCCCAACTCGCCCCACATATATCCGTCCGTCATATTCTTGCCAGACGCGGATCGGATGATGATCGAGCCTAAAAAGCTACGGCTCCGGACTTTACTCGGGGCGGATATCCATCGTAATGTCCTGAGCTGGAACGGAGGACAATAATGGCGGCTAAACAAATGGTGGCCGGTGGGGCTCGCGCAGGTGAGATCGTTGTAGTACGACTCGCTTACGGCGATTTTCTTCTCGAGTCGATTCAGGAGATCTGCAGGCAACATCGAATCCGCGAGGGGCTTATCCTGACGGGTTTCGGAAGCCTGACTGATATAGCGGTAAGCGGTGCGGTCGGGGCCTCCTTCCCGCCGCGAAAGTTTTATCAGCGCACGCGGCCGCGAGGCGTCGAAATCCTGGCTATGAGCGGCGTGATCGCGAACTATCACGTGCACTGTCACATCGTGCTATCGGATCGCAAGCAAGCATTCGGCGGCCACCTCGAGCGGGGTTGCCGGGTGCTGAGTCTCGCCGAAATCGCGCTGATGCGCGTCACCGGAATCAAACTCGCACGGCTGGTGGATGAGACGACGGGGCAGAAGCTGCTGCAAAGCGTCCGGGCGTACCCGCGGCGCAATGACTCCGCCGAGGAAGACAGCCTCCATATCGTCGCCTCCAGGATTGGCAAAACCCCCTGATTCCCCACCCGCATCGGTCAACTGACAATCATCGACATTATCGAGCAGCCCGATGGAGCGCCTGCTATAAGCCGAGCGGGATGTATCCGGCCGCTACTTGGCGTGTAGCTGCATTTCTGTCGGAAGCGAGCCGTAGTACGCAGCAATGTCTTTTGGTTTGGCCACCCAAATTGCCTCGCTATGCTTGAGAATGTGCTGGAGAGCGCGTCTGAAGCGGTACAGCCGATAGGGCTGGCCAAGAATGAACGTGTGGATCGATATGGCGAAAACGACGGGGTAGTCCTCAGCTCGTCTAGCCAATTCTTCGTAGTTGTCGACCAACATCTCTTCGTATTCGGCTGCAGTATTTCTGCGGTAGACCACGGCAGGTTGATCATTGAGCTCTATTGGATAAGGCATAGCCAAAATTGGGCGCGTGGCAGTTCTTACCCAAAACGGTTGCTCATCGCAAAGCCCCCAATCCATGCAGTAGGTATAGCCCGCCTCCGCGATCAGTTCCGTTGTGTTTGCACTTGGCGTCAAATAGGGACTCATCCATCCGACGGGCCGCGCTCCATTCCTCCTGGTCATCGTTTCTGTGACGTCTCGAATCATGTCCCGCTCTTGATCGATGGTCATCTCGATCTGGCGCTCGGCCTGGTTTCGGCCGTGGGAGATCAGCTCATCACCACGTTTGCCATGCGCGGCAAGAACCTCCGGACAATGGTCGTATATGGCGGTGTTCGCAATAACGCCGACTGGCAGTTGTAGTTCGTCGAACAGATTCAGGAGGCGCCATGCGCCAACCCGGTTACCGTATTCCCGCCAGAGCCAGCTACGCTGGCTCCAGGGCTGCGTCGGCCTGTCCAAATCAGGTCCCGATTGCACGCCATACGGAAAGTGCTCTACGTTGACGGTGATATACATCGCCAGCCGCTTGCCGTCTGGCCAGCTGTATTGAGCTCTACTTGGCAGCGACGAATAGGAAAAACAGTCAGGATTTAGTTGCATTCGACTCCCTCGCGAACGACCGTAATCTGGTTTGGGAACTACATGGAAGGTGGATTTTCAAGAACTACTTGCTCGGCGATACTGCATATCGACTTACCGGCGCCGATGCAAGCCTTCGTAGAATATCTGAATGGCGCTTCACTCCCAAGCCAAAATGGGACAAGCCGTTTGTATAGCCCTGGTAATCGTAGAGTCAATCAGAACACGAGTTCGACGAGATACGGCCCGCGGCGCGAGAATGCAGTCATGAGTTGCGACGCAAATTCTTCCAGCGTCACCGCACGCCCACCTTCGACGCCCAGACCGCGTGCGAGCGATACCCAGTCAAGATGCGGGCGGTCGAGCGTCAGCATGTCGGCCGCGCGTTGGCCGGGCGTGCCGGCGCCCATGTTGCGCAATTCCGTGTGGAGGATCTGATAGGAGCGGTTCGCGAGGACGACGGCCGTGACGTCCAGATTCTCGCGTGCCATCGTCCACAGCGCCTGCAGCGTGTACATGCCGCTGCCATCGCCTTCCAGCGCAACGACTTTACGATCCGGCGCGCCAATCGCGGCGCCGGTCGCAGCCGGCAAGGCCCAGCCGATCGAGCCGCCCATGATGTTCAACCAGTCGTGCGGTGGTGCGCTCGCCATTGCGGCGCCGAAGTTTCTTCCCGTCGTGACGGATTCATCGACGACCACCGCATCTTCGGGAAGCAGCGCGGCGACCACAGCAGCAATGCCTTCGGGCGTCACCTTGCCTTCAGGAAGCGTCGGCCGTTCGAGATCGTTCACGTGAGCGGGCGGCAGGTGCATGGCATCGAGAGCACTGACGAGCGATGACAGCGCGCCGGCGATGTCCTCATCCACGCCGGCCAAGCGCCTGGCAACACAGTTCTCCGGAATGAGCACGCTCGGCTTGCCGGGATAGGCAAAGAAGGACACAGGCACTCTCGCGCCGACGAGCACGAGCCGCCGCACGTCCTTTAGCGTTTCAAGGGCGTTATCGACCGGGTACGGCAACCGGTCCACGCGTACGCGCCCTGCCCCGCCTTCCATGCGGGCGTTGTTGTACTCGGACATCAGGCGGCAGCCGGTCTTCGCCGCGATGCGGCCGGCATCCTCCAGTGCGCGGCCGCGCAACGCCGCGCCACCGAGGAAAAGCATCGCGGGCTCCCCGCACGTCAGCGCGCGCACCGCCTCTTCGACTGCACTGCTCGCGACGACTTTGGGCGCAGCGGGCGGTTCCGCGCGGGCGGGCGCTTCGGCTTCGCCCCACGCCGTGTCGGCAGGCGCGATGAGCGTGGCGATATGTCCCGGTGGCGTGCGCGCCTGTTGGATCGCCTTCGCGCAATCGGCAGCGAGGCTGCGCGCGGTCGTCGCGGTATGGACCCAATGCGACACCGGCTGTGCGATCCCCGCAATGTCGGCGGTGAGCGGGGCGTCGTGTTTCAGATGATGCGTCGCGTGCTCACCCACGATGTTGACGATGCCCGAACGCGCCTTCTTCGCGTTGTGCAGGTTCGCAAGCCCGTTGCCGAGTCCGGGCCCGAGGTGGAGCAGCGTGCACGCCGGCCGTCCCGTCATGCGGTAATAGCCGTCCGCCGCGCCGGTCACCGCGCCTTCGAAGAGCCCGAGCACGCAGCGCATCCCCTCGACCTTGTCGAGCGCCGCCACGAAATGCATTTCCGAAGTGCCCGGATTGGTGAAGCATACGTTCACGCCGTTCGCGACCAGCGTCCGGACGAGGCTTTGCGCGCCGTTCATGGACACCCCACACAATTGATCTCTGCCGAAGGTTACCGCGATCATGCCGGGCGTGGTAGGGCCGCCATGACGGGCGCTTGGCGTGGTTCGCGCCGCCGACTATGATGCGCGAGGCGCATGACGTGTTTCGGAGGAGAAGCCGGCCATGAAGCTCGCGCAATACTGGATTGCGGCAGCGTTCGCAGCGGCAAGCACAACGGCTCTCGCTCAGGGTTGGGCGCCGCAGAAAAACGTGGAGATCGTCGCCGGCTCCGCGCCGGGCGGCAGCAACGACAAGACCGCGCGCGCCATGGAGCGCATCCTCTCCGCGCACAAGCTCGTGCCTACGACGATCACGGTGGTGAACCGGCCCGGCGGGGGCGGCAGCATCGCCTATACCTACGTGAGCCAGCGCGCGGGCGACGCGCACTATCTCGCGATCGGCAGCAGCAATCTGCTCAGCAACAACATCGTCGGCTCGAGCACGCTCACGCACCACGATTTCACGCCGATCGCGCAACTCTACGAGGACTACGCGGTCTTCGCAGTACAAACCGAGTCGCCGCTCAAAACCGGGAAGGCGCTGGCCGACCGCTTGCGCAAGGATCCGAAAAGCGTCGTTTTGGGCTTTGCCAACACGTTCGGCGGCAGCCGTCACGTTGCGGCGGGATTGCTGGTGAAGGCTGTGGGCAGCAACGTGCGCGATTTGAAGCCGGTCGTCTTCAAAGGATCCGCCGAAGCGATCACCGCGATGCTGGGTGGCCATATCGAAGTCGTGGTCGTCGGTGCGGCGAATGCGGCCGGCCATGTCGCGAACGGACGCATGCGCGTGATCGGCGTCGCCGCGCCGGAGCGTTTCTCGACCGGGCCATTGGCAAATTCGCCCACGTGGCGCGAACAGGGCATCGATCTCGTATACGGCAACTGGCGCGCGATCTACGGCCCCAAGGGTCTCACCGCCGCACAACTGCGCTACTGGGAGAACGCGCTGCGCAGGATGGCGGATACTCCGGAATGGAAAGCGGATCTCGAAAAGAATTACTGGACGCCCGAGTTCGTCGTCGGTGAAAAGCTGCGCGGCGAGATCGAGCGCGAGCAGGCTTATCTCAAGACGATGCTGACCGAACTCGGGCTCGCCAAATAACAAGAGAGGAGCAGCGATGAAGAGAGCATACTGGCTGGGCGCCGTCCTTCTGTGCGCTGCGGCACAGGCGTTTGCCGCACAACCGTATCCCACCAAGCCGGTGCGGCTCGTCATTCCTTATCCACCCGGCGGGCCGACCGATTTCGTGGGACGCCTCGTCGCACAGAAGCTCGCCCCTCTGCTCGGCCAGCAGGTCGTCGTCGACAACCGGCCCGGCGCAGGCACCGTCATCGCGAGCGAGATCGTGGCGCGCGCGACGCCAGACGGCTACACGCTGTTGTTCGGCACCGGGGGCGGCACCTTTCTCGCGCCGCTGATGCTGCCCAAGGTGCCGTACGATCCGCACCGCGATTTTGCGCCGGTCGCCATGCTGGTGCAGAGCCCGCAGGTGCTCGTCGTGCATCCTTCGGTTGCGGCGAAATCGGTGAGCGAGCTCGTCGCGCTCGCCAAGGCGAAGCCGGGCGTCCTCAACTTCGCATCGGTCGGCACGGGCACGTCACCCCATCTCGGCGGCGAACTGTTCCAGGGACTCACCGGCACGAAACTCGTGCATGTCCCGTACAAGGGCACCGCCCCGGCGATGACCGATCTCATCGCCGGGCGCGTGCAGGTGATGTTCACCAGCATGCCCACCGTGCTCGCCCACGTGCAGGCCGGACGACTTCGCCTGCTGGGAACCGGCGGCACCAAGCGCTCCGCAGCCATTCCCGATACGCCTGCCATTGCCGAGACTGTGCCGGGTTTCGAACTCGTTACCTGGTACGGGGTCTTTGCACCGGTGCGCACACCGCACGCGATCGTCAAGAAACTCAACGCCGATATCGCAAACGTGCTGAACGATCCGGAGAGCCGCAATCGGCTGGGCGGACAGGGCCTCGAACCGGTCGTGATGACGCCGGAGGAGGTCAAGCGCTACACCACGCAGGACACGAGCCGCTGGGCGAAGCTCATCCAGTCCGCCGGCATCAAACAGTAAGGGGTCGGACCGGAGCCCCGGGTCTGACCCCGAATTCTAACCGCGGGCGTTCTTGAGGTAAGTCTTCGCGCTGCTCGCCAAGAGCCGCGGCAGGTGCGTATAGATGTAGCGCACACCCTTGTCCACGACCTCGCGGCGCACGTTCTCCGCCGTCGCCGGCGTGCCGGGCAGCCGGCCCACTGCGACGATCTTGCGGAAGCTCGACTCGATCGCGTTTGCAACCGGCGGCGCTTTCGGATTGCCGGGATAGCCCATCGACTGCGAGAGGTCGGACGGGCCGATGAAGAAGACGTCTATATCGTCGACCTTCAAGAGCTCGTCGATGTTGTGGATCGCCGGCTCGTCCTCGAGCTGGACCGCGATCAGCGTCGCCTCGTTCGCCGCTTTCACATGGTCGGCTAGCGTGCCGTGCGAGTCGTAAACGGCGGCGCGCGTCCCCGCTGCGAGACCGCGCCGGCCCGCCGGATGATATTTGACCGCCGCCCCCGCCATCTCGACGATCTGCGGCGAGGGAATCATCACCGACATGCCGAACACCGGCTCGCCGGCCTTCAACTTTTCCTTCATCCGGTTGGTGCGCATTGTCATTCCGCACTTCTGTTGGTAAGGTGGCGACGATATACGATTTCCACTTCCAGGATAATCCGGCGGCATCGGGATGGAATAGCATTCGCGTACCGAATCGATCACATGAAGAAAAGACGATGACGAACTCCTCTACCACCGTACGTTCAGAACTCGCGCCGACTGGAACGCTTCGCGTCGGCATCAACCTTTCCAACTTCCTTTTGACGCGCACCGATCCCGGGACCGGCGAGCATGGCGGGGTCGCGGTCGATCTCGGGCGCGAGCTCGCACGCCGCCTCGGCGTATCCGCCCAGATCATCGCGTATGAGTCGCCGGGGAAACTCGCCGACGCCGCGAAGACTGGCGTGTGGGACGTGGGCTTCCTTGGCGCGGAGCCGCAGCGCGCGAACGAGATCGATTTCACCGCCGCCTATGTCGAGATCGAGGCGACTTATCTCATACCGCCCGGCTCTGCGATCAGAACCATCGCCGACGTGGACCGCGAAGGCGTGCGCATTGCGATTTCCGGCAAGAGCGCATATGACCTTTACCTCACGCGCAACCTCAAGCACGCGCAACTCGTACGCGAGACGGGCGCGGACAACGTGTTCAAGCGCTTCGTCGAGGACAAGCTCGATGCGATCGCGGGGCTCAAGCCGCGCCTCATCACCGACCAGCAGAACCTGCCGGGATCCCGCATCCTCGACGGGCGATTCACCGCGGTCCAGCAGGCAATCGGCACGCCCAAAGGCCGCCCGGCCGGTTCGCAGTATTTGCGCGAGTTCGCCGAAGACGTGAAGCGCTCCGGCCTTGTCGCGCAACTCATCGAGAAGAACAACGTACGCGGACTCACCGTCGCCGCACTCGCCTCCGCCTAGCACATGAAGTCTTCAGCGCGCAGCATGGCGGCGGCGCTGCAGCCGGCGCCGTACACCAGCCGTTACGTTGAAACAGGCGCCGGGCGGCTGCACTACCTGGATTACGGCACCTCGGGATGTACGCCGATGCTCTGCCTGCACGGCGGCGCGGCGCACGGGCACTGGTTCGATTTCGTCGCGCCGGGATTCGCCGCGGACTGGCAAGTGCGCGCGCTCGATCTGCGCGGCCACGGCGACAGCGCGTGGGTGGACCCGCCTGCCTACACTTACGAAGACTACGCGCGCGATCTTGCTGAAGTCATCGAGAAGCTCGACCTCCGCGATTTCGTGCTCGTCGGCCATTCGATGGGCGGCATGGTGTCGCTCGTGTATGCGGCAACGCATCCGGGGCGCGTGGCGCGGCTCGTTATCGTCGACACAACGATGCGCATGTCGGAGGAACGACTTGCCGCGATGCGCGAAGTCGGGAACCGGCAAGGACGCCCCTCTGCCACGCTCGAGGAATTCGCGACGCGATTTCGCCTGCGTCCCGCCGGGAGTTGCGCCGCGCCCGAAGTGCTGCGGCACATCGGCCGCCACAGCGCGCGGCAAGCCGCAGACGGCGGGTGGCGCCACAAGTTCGATCGCAACGTCTACGCGATGCGCCCGGAGCTCGACGGCATACCGTACTGGAGCAACATCAGGATCCCCGCGCTGCTGGTGAAGGGCGCGCTAAGCGAGCGCATCTCGCCGCAGGTGGTGGCCGCCATACGCGCGCGCTGCCCGCACGTCGAGCTTGCGGAAGTGCCGCACAGCGATCACCACGTGACGCTCGACAATCCCGGCGGGTTCGTGAGCGCTGTAACCGAATTCCTCGGCAGGCATCGCAAGGAAGCGGAGTAACAAGTCATGGCGCACATCAAGGTAATGGCCTCCGCCGCGTTCAGAGAGGCGTATCTCGAGCTTCTCCCCGGGTTCGAGCGCGCGAGCGGCCACAGCGTGACGAATGCTTGGGTGCCGAGCGTGCAGATGATGAATCGCTTGAAGGGCGGCGAAACGAGCGATCTCGTCATACTGTCCGATTCCGCGCTCGCCGATCTGATGCGGGCCGGGATCGTCGCAGAACGCTTTGCGCTCGCGAAATCCGGCATCGGCGTTGCGGTGCGCGCGGGCGCAGCGCGGCCCGACGTGAGCTCGGCGGAGGCGGTGAAACGCGCGGTGCTTGACGCAAAATCGGTCGTGTATTCCACCGGCCCGAGCGGCATCTATCTGCGCGCGCTGTTCGAGCGCATCGGCATCGCGCAACAAATCGCATCGAAAGTGAGGCAGGTGCAGGGCGAGCCGGCGGGTGCCGTCGTCGCGCGCGGCGAAGCGGAGATCGGCTTTCAGCAGATGAGCGAGCTCATGCCCGTGGAGGGCATCGACATCATCGGGCCGCTGCCGCCCGAGATCCAGGAAGTGACCGTGTTCTCAGCGGGCCTGCACGGGCGCGCTCAGGAACCGGCTGCCGCGCGCGCGTTGATCGCCTGCCTCAAGGCGCCCGCTGCTGCACCCGTCATACGCAAGACCGGCATGGAGCCCGCGTAAAGAGGCGCCGAAGCGGCGTCGCGTGAGCCGAAACATCGCCGCTCGATCCACGCGGATATGCCGCGACTGAGGGAAATCGACGACCGCCGATCAGTCGGCTTTCACTCCAACCGCCTTGACCAGCGCGCCCCATTTGTCCTTTTCCGACTGCACGAATGCCGCGAACTGTTGCGGCGTGCCGGGAGTGAACGTCAGGCCTTGCCTGGGGAGCCGCTCCTGCACCTCCGGCAGGCGCATGACGCGAACGATTTCATTGTTGAGCTTCGTGACTATTCCGGTCGGTGTCCCGGCTGGTACGAACACGCCCGTCCAGTTGCTCACCTCGAAACCCGTCAAGCCCGCTTCCGCGAGAGTGGGCATGTCCGGAATAGCCGCTGAACGCGTCTTCCCCAGCACGGCGAGAGGACGCAGGCGATTCGCCTGCACTTGCGGGAGAACGGTAGGCAGAGTCGCAAAGAGCATGGCCGTCTGACCGGACAGCAGATCGGTTATCGCCGGGACATTGCCCTTGTAGGGTACGTGTGTGATATCCGTCTTGGTCATGCTCTTGAAGAGTTCTCCTGCAAGATGGCTGGTGGTCCCCGCGCCGGCCGAAGCATATGTCAGTGCGCCGGGCTTTCTGCGTGCCAAAGCGATCAGTTCTTTGGTCGTTCTCACAGGCAGCGACGGGTGCACGACGAGTAAGCCGTCAGCGGCAACGACGAACGCCACAGCCGCAAAATCCCGAATCGGGTCGTAAGGCAGCTTGCTGAAAAGCGTGGCATTGATGGCATGGGTGCCGATGGTGCCCATGACGAGCGTGTAGCCGTCCGCCGGGCTCTTGGCGACGATGTCCGTACCGATGTTGCCGCCGGCTCCCGTACGGTTGTCGACGATGACCTGCTGGCCCCATGACTGGTTCATCTTTCCGCCGATAATTCGTGCGAAGACGTCGGAGAACCCTCCCGGTGGGAAAGGCACCACCATGCGGATCGGTTTGGTAGGGTATTCCTGTGCGTTCGCCAGTTGAGCAGATGCGATGGCAGCAACGACCAGAGTGCGCAGCCAGGAGCCCCGGCTGCAGGAGAATAAGCTTTTCATTTTGCAATCTCCCGTCGGAGAAGTTGCGTCGCGCCTGATCCTCGGCATCGAAGAATCGCCGATCGCAATATTACTCGCCCGGGCGCTCGTTTGGTGCGAATAAAACCGGGAACAGGCCCTTTTTCCTCGACCCGCAGCCACATCGGCATCGACGGGAAAATGGTGTCTGTCCCGGTTTTACCGACCGGTGGGTCAGACCCGAGGTCCGACCCCATACAGCGCGCGTATGCCAGAACCGCTATGC
>CAMPGR010000038.1 GCA_946885605.1 uncultured Pseudomonadota bacterium | reverse complement strand
CACGCATGAAGGTCCACATTCCGAGCGCGCTCCGCTCCTACACTGACAGCGGGCAGGCGGAAGCGAGCGGCGCGACGCTCGCGGCGATGCTCGCCGATCTCGATCGCAGCTATCCGGGGATACGCTTTCGCATGATCGACGAGCAGGACCGCATCCGGCGCCACATCCGCATTTTCGTGAACGGCGAGCAGGTACGCGATCTCGCACAGCGTCTCGAAGCGCAGGATGAAGTGGTGATCGTGCAGGCGCTGAGTGGCGGCTGAATCGTTCTAGTCCTGCAAGACGTAGGTACCCGGCGCATCGCCAAGCGGCGCATAGCCCGCCTCCGCGTTTCCCATCGGGGGCGGTGCGACCGGACGTCCTGAACGTGCGTCCAGCCACGCAACCATTTCCGGCCACCACGAGTCCTCCTTGCGCGGTGCAATGGCGACCCAGGTATCCGGGTCGACATAGCGCTCGCCGTCCGTTTTGGTCAGCACCTGGTAGCTCCGACGCCTGCGGCCCGGCTCGGACACGATGCCGGCGTTGTGGCCGCCGGTCGTGAGCACGAACGTCACCTCGGTGTCGGTCAACAGATGGATGCGGTATACGGAACGCCAGGGCGCGACATGGTCGCTGGTCGTTGCGACACAGAAGATCGGCGCGCGGATATCCCTCAACGCAATCGGCTTGCTTCCCACCCTGTATCGGCCTTCCGCGAGATCGTTGTGGAGGAAGAGACTGCGGAGATATTCCGAGTGCATGCGGTACGGCATACGCGTCGCATCCGCGTTCCACGCCATGAGGTCGATCATCCGCGAGCGCTCGCCCATCAGGTACTCCCGCACCATGCGCGACCAGATGAGATCGTTCGAGCGCAGCAACTGGAATGCGCCCGCCATCTGCTTCGTGTCGAGAAAGCCCTGCTCCCACATCACGTCCTCGAGAAACGTGAGCTGGCTTTCGTTGATGAAGAGCATCAACTCGCCCGCTTCCTCGAAGTCCGTCTGCGCCGCGAAAAGCGTCATCGACTTGAGCCGCTCATCGCCATCGCGCGCCATCGCTGCAGCCGCAATCGAGAGCAGCGTCCCCCCGATGCAGTAGCCGATCGAGTGCACCTTGCGCTTCGGCACGATCGCGCCCACCGCGTCGAGCGCCGCCATCACGCCCAGCGCACGGTAGTCGTCCATGCCGAGGTCGCGGTCCTCGGGACCCGGGTTCTTCCACGAGACCATGAAGACGGTGTAGCCGTGCTCGATGAGGTACTTCACCAGGGAATTCGAAGGCGACAGATCGAGAATGTAGTACTTCATGATCCACGCCGGCACGATCAGGATCGGTTCGGGCCGCACCTGTTCGGTCGCTGGCGCGTACTGGATCAGCTCGATCAGCCGGTTGCGATAGATGACCTTCCCCGGCGTGATCGCCACCTCCTTTCCGACGCGGAAGTTTTCGGTCCCGACCGGTTTCCGTCCGCTTGCGAGGCGATCCCAGTCCTCCAGGAAATGCTGGGCGCCGCGCACCAGGTTCATTCCCCCCTCACGCAGCGTGCGCTCGATGAGTTCGGGGTTGGTGGGTATGAAGTTCGACGGCGAAAACATGTCGAGCACCTGCCGCGCGGCAAATTCGACCGCCTGCTCGTTGTGCTTCGCAACGCCGCGCACGCCCGTGGTCGCGTTGTGCCACCACTGCTGCTGCAGGAGAAAGCTCTGGTAGATGAAGTTATAGGGCCAGCGTTGCCAGCTTTCGGCTACGAAACGCCGGTCCTGGGGCAGCGGCTCGATGCACGGTTCGCTCGTTCCGGCTTGACCGGCGCAGCGGCTGGCGTACTGCGCGAGCTGCATCGCTTGCCTCACCGCCTTGTTCGCGAGCAGCAGGCGCTTGCCCGGGTTGAGGCTGAGATGCGTCAGCCAGTCCAGGTACGGCTGAGCGAGCGCAGCCGGCGAAAGCCCAGCGGTGAAACGGGCAATCGCTGCGTGCAGCGATCGGTCCACCACGTCGCCAAAGGCGGTCAATGCATAGGAATCGCGGTCCCTATCTCCGCCCTCCGGCGCAGCGGCGGCTTCTGCACGGGCAGAAGCGGCTTCTCTTCCTGGAGGCGGCACATAGGCGCTCAGGGGCAACGCGGCTTCGGCGGTCGCGAGTACCTCGGGGAGGACTGAAGCGGGGACCGACGCACTTTTCCGCTTCTGAGCGGGGGATGCTCGGCGTGCTGGGGCTCTCTTGCGCGGCACGTTGCGCTCCTGCAGAAAGGCCTACTGATGATACCCGCCCTTGCTGCATCGCACAATCGCCCCCGCCATGCCGCGTAGCGCGCGGCCGCGACGTCAGAGGCCAGCCTGCGTGACGAATTTCGGGTTGAGGTACGCCTCGATCGCTTCGCTGCCGCCTTCGGACCCGTAGCCCGAATCCTTCACCCCACCGAAGGGCACTTCGGGCAATGCGAGCCCGAGATGGTTGATGGTGATCATGCCGGTCTCGACGGAGGCTGCGATCGCGTTCGCGGTCTTTGCCGAGCGCGTCCACGCATACGCGGCGAGGCCATACGGCAGCCGGTTCGCTTCGGCGACCGCATCGTCGAAATTGCGAAACGGATTCACGATGGCGAGCGGCCCGAACGGCTCCTGGTTCATCGCCATCGCCTCTTTCGGCAGCTCGGTGATAACCGTCGGCTCGAAGAAGTTGCCCTTCTCCCCGATCGGGTATCCGCCGGCGAGCACTTTGCCCCCGTGTTTCTTCGCGTCCTCGACGTGCGCCTGCATCGCGCGACTCCGCCGCGGATTGGCGAGCGTCGCCATCTTGATGTCCTGGTCGAAGCCGTCGCCGACCTTGATCGCCTTGGTGCCCGCGACGAATTTCTCGACGAAGTTCGGATAGACCGTTTCATGCACCAGGAATCGAGTCGGCGACACGCACACCTGGCCGGCGTTGCGGAACTTCATGAAGGTCATGGTCTTCGCCGCCGCATCGACGTCCGCGTCCTCGAATACGATGACCGGCGCATGACCGCCGAGCTCCATCGTGGTGCGCTTCATGTGCGTTCCCGCGAGCGCCGCGAGCTGCTTGCCCACCGCGACCGAGCCCGTGAACGACATCTTGCGGATCACGGGATGCGGAATGAGATAGCCCGAGATCTCGGCGGGATTGCCGTAGACGAGATTGACCACGCCGGCGGGAATACCGGCGTCGGCAAAGGCGCGTATCAGTTCCGCGGGAGACGCTGGAGTCTCCTCGGGTGCTTTCACGATGATCGAGCACCCGGCAGCAAGCGCCGCCGAGAGCTTGCGCACCACCTGGTTGATCGGGAAATTCCACGGCGTGAACGCTGCCACCGGGCCGACCGGCTCCTTCACCACCAGTTGATAGACGCCTTCCGCGCGCGCCGGGATGACGCGCCCATAGGCGCGGCGCGCTTCCTCGGCGAACCAGTCGATGATGTCGGCGCCGGCGAGCACCTCCTGCTTCGCTTCGAACAAGGGCTTCCCCTGCTCCAATGTGAGCATCGGCGCGACGCTCTCCACGCGCTCGCGAAAGAGGCTCGCCGCCTTGCGCATCAGCTTCGCGCGCTCGAATGCCGAAACCTTGCGCCACGCCTTGAAGCCCTGCTCCGCCGCTTCCAGCGCACGATCGAGATCGGCACGCTCCGCGCAGGCCACGGTTCCGATTTCATTGCCGTTCGCCGGGTTCACGACGGGCAGCATGCGGCCCGAAGCGCCCGGCGTCCACTCGCCGTTGATATAAAGCTGGGTGTCGGGGTAATTCATTTCTTGCCTCGCTGTGGTCAGGGAGAGATCGTTCCCGGGCGCGCCGGGAAGCTCATTCGCCGCGAAACTCGGGCGCGCGCTTCTCGAGAAATGCCCGCATCGCTTCCTGGGTATCGGCGGTCGCGCGGAGCTTCGCGTTCATCGCGTTCTGCAGGTCCAAGAACTGCTCGGCGTCATAGGCGTAGGCGCGGCGCAAAGCCATTTTTGTCATGCGCACCGCGATCGGCGCCTTGCTGTTCAACTTCGCCGCAAGCGCCCTGGCCTCGTCGATCAGCTTCTCGTGCGGCACGACGGCATTGACGAGACCCCACGCTTTGGCTTGCGCCGCGTCGAAGGGTTCGCCGAGCAGGCAGATCTCGGCTGCGATCGCGTGCCCCACGAGCCGCGGTAGGTAGTAGGCGGAGGTCTCCCCCATCAACCCGCGCTCGACGAAGTTCACGCCGAAATTCGCGCGCTCGCTTGCGATGCGAAAGTCGGCCGCCCATGCCATGTTGCACCCGGCGCCGCGCGTGACACCATTCACGGCCGCGATTACCGGCTTGGTGAGCTCGCTGAACGCGATGGCATAGTAGTAACGCGGCTCGAAGAGCGGCGGGTGCGCCGCCGATTCGCCGCGCTTTTCGGCTTCCGCGCGAGCCTTCAAGTCGGCGCCGGAACAGAAACCGCGGCCGTTTCCCGTCACGATGATCGTCCATACGTCGCGATCGGCCTCCGCCTTGCGCATCACCTCTTCGAGCTCCTGGCGCATGACGTTGTCGATCGCATTCAAGCGCTCGGGACGGTTGAGCGTAAGGAGACCGGTGTGATCTCGCACTTCCCACAATATCGTCTGGTACATGTAGCGCTCCGATCAGGCTCTGGTGTTCACTCCGGCGAGACCGCTGTGCCGTGCCCATCGCGCATGCGCGCCTGCAGGAGCGCCTTGATCTTCGGCTCGGGCTTCCAGTAATTGGGGCCCTTCAGGAACTTGCCGTTCGCGTCGTAGATCGGGTGCCCGTCCGCACCGAGCTTGCTCTCGTTGCTGTCCATGATGATGTCGAGCACCTCCTCGAGCGGGATGCCGTACTTCAGCGCTTCGGAGCGGCAATACACCACGATATCGCCGAGAAGGTCGGCCACCGCGACTGCGATATCGATCGCCGCGGCACCGTCCTTCGCGAGCGCAACGATCTCGTCGATCTCGTGCACTTCGTCGAGCAGGGTCGCCTTGAACTTGGTCAGCCGGTCTGAGACCTGGGGCGGGAGCGTCGGCCGGTTGTTGGCGGGAAGCCGGTACATCGCGTTCATCGCCGCAATGCGCTGTGCGAAAGTCTTCGTCATCGGGAGAGGAGTCGTGTTGTTGGCGCGCAATACGGCGCAAGCATACTACAGGGCGCGGTCCGGAGTCTGCGCGAGCGGTAAAAGCGATAAAGGCGTTTCAAGGATTTAAAAAGCGTGGCGCCCGTGATGGGCGCGCTCTTTTGCCGCTATACTGCGCGAGCCAAAGGAGGACTGCCAATGACAACGGCTCGCAGAAGCTTGTGGAACGGCGCGGTCTCGCTCGCAGCGCTCACGCTCGCCGGGATGGCGCATGCGCAGAGCTACCCGTCGAAGACCGTGCGTTTCGTCATCACCTATCCCATGGGGGGCGGTTCCGAGCTCACGGTGCGCCCGATCGCGCAGAAGCTCTCGGAGCGCTGGGGCCAGCAGGTCATCGTCGAGAGCCGTCCGGGCGGAAGCGCGATGATCGGAACCGATTTCGTCGTAAGAAGCCCGCCGGACGGTCACACGCTGCTCCTCAGCGCGTCAAGCGAGGTCTCGATGAACGTCGTGCTGTTCCGGAAGATGCCGTACGATCCGGTGCAGGACCTGCAGCCGGTGACGCTCGTCACGCGCACCGCGCCGGTATTGCTCGCGCATCCCTCGCTGCCGGTGAAATCGGTGAAAGAGCTGATTGCCCTGGCGCGCGCCAAGCCCGGCGCGCTCAACTACGCGTCGATCGGCAGCGGCACGCCGCAGCACTTCGCGGGCGAGCTGATGAAGAGAACCTTCCGCATCGAGATGACCCACGTGCCGTACAAGGGCGCCGCGCCGGCGATCATCGATCTCATCGGAGGCCATGTGCCTATCGGGCTCACGGCGCCCACTTCGGCCATCCCCTACGTCAAGTCAGGCCGGCTGCGCGCGCTCGCGGTCACTTCCGCCCAACGCCTGGGCGCGTTGCCAGATGTGCCGACCATCGCCGAGTCAGGCGCGCCCGGCTTCGACATCGGGCAATGGTTCGCGATATGGCTGCCTACGAAAACGCCCGGAGACGTCGCGGGCAAAATCCACGCCGACATCGTGTCCGTCATACAGTCTCCGGAATACCGGCAGCGCCAGCTTGACATGGCGAGCGACGTCGTCGCTTCCAGCCCCGACGCGCTGCGCAGCGTGCAGAAGTCGGATATCGAAAAATATCGCAAGCTCGTGGCGGAAATCGGCATCACGCCCGAGTGACGTGCGCGGGTCTTATGCCTGCACTTATACGGCCGGGAGGAAATCGGCCTTTTTCGCGCCGCACTCGGGGCACACCCACGTGTCCGGGATATCCTCCCAGCGGGTGCCCGGTGCGGGCCCCGCGGCGGGATCGCCCGCCGCCTCGTCATACTCGTGACCGCAGATCTGACAGATGAATTTGCGGAAGGGCATTGCGGTCCTCCACTATTGATTCTCGTGCAAATGGTTGACAACCCTCTGCACCACAAATCTCCCCTCGCCCGCGACACGGGAGAGGGGCGGGGGTGAGGGCAGAGCGGCGTCAGTCATTTCTGCGACGCTCGTTAAGCGCGTGCAGGGACAGCCGACCGCAGTATGGACATCGCTTCCAGTCTCGCATGGGAGTCGTGCCGATAGACGCCGCGTAGCGCCTGAGTGGCGGTGATGGACTGCGCTTTCCAAGGGTGTCGTTTCGCGGCATTGGATGACGCGACATCGCACTGCGTTCCCGCCGCTTGCGTAGTCGCCCACGGCAAGCGCTTATAATCCGCCATCTTTTTTCATTGTGGCCATGGACATGCAGCACGCTGACGCACATCGCACCGGAGAGCTCGCGCGCAACGTCGCGGTCGCGCTCCGCTTCAAGAAATCGCAGGGCACGCCCGAAATGCCACAAGTGGAGAAGGAAGTGCTCGCGCCGGGGTACGACCGCGTCCGCGGGGGCAATTCCCATCTCGCCGCCAACGCGCGTGACGAGGATTTCACGCATCCGGGGCTCTATCTCCGCAAGGCACTCCCCGATCGGGTCGATGTGATCGAACGCGTCATCGCGGATGGCGACCGCGTGGGCCTCCTCTTTCGCGTCACGGCAACGCACTCGGGCGGCTTCTTCGGCGTCGCGCCGGGCGGCAAGCGGCTCGACGTCTACGAGATCGCCATGCTCAGGCTCGCCAATGGCCAGATGGTGGAAGGCTGGTTCATGATGGACGAGACGGAGCTTTTGCGTCAGATGGGCGCAAGGCTGCCCGTACGCAAGGACGGACGCATCATGGCGCCAGCGGTCTCCGAGAAAGGTGAATCGGTCGAGGAGGTCGTGAGGCGCCTCGAAGCAAAGCGCGCGCTTTCGCAGAAGGATCGCAACAAGCTTGCCGCGGCCAAGTCTCGCGCAAGGGGATCGCTGGATGTCTGGGCACCGAACCACCGCACGCTGCGCTACGGCTTCACGCATCTGCGTGATTACAGCGCCGCGCGTGGCCTTGCGTTCGATCTCGACGCCGCGATCCCTGACCGCGGCGATCGGATCGAGGTATTGATGGCCGAAGGCAACGAAGTGTGGATGCGCTTTTCCACGAGCGGCACGCACCGCGGGCCGCTGTGCGGGATACCGCCAACCGGAAAGCGCATCGGGGTGCACGTCACCTCGATCATGCGCTTCGCCGACGGCAGGATTACCGAGAGCTGGACGTTTGCCGACGAGTTCGGGCTGCTGCTGCAGCTCGGCGTGCCGAATCTGCTGCTCGCCGGGTAGCACCAAAAATCGTCATTCCGGCGAGGACGGTGGGCAATTAAAGCTGCAGTGCGCGCAGCGCCCTCACCCGCTCCGTCCCGGCAGCGATCATCAGGTTCCATTCGCTCGCCGCAGTAATGAAACGCGCGCCGAGCTTGACGACCGGCGTCAGCATCTTCACGACATCACCACCCGTCAGCCCCCCGACGCCGGCTATCTTTCCATGCGCGCGGCACGCCATGACGACCCGCTCGATCGCCGCCAGCACATCGGGATGCGTCAACTCCCCCGGATGGCCCAAGTCCGTCGATAAATCGTTGGTGCCGATGTGGATCACGTCCACGCCCGGCACCGCCGCAATCGCTTCGATATTGTCGAGCGCCGCCTTGCTCTCGATCATGAGCACGAGCAGCGTCGCCTCGTTCAGCGCCTTGCGCGCTTCCGCCGCCGGCACGGAGCGGAAGCCGAAGTGCGGCCAGCCGCCGAACGCGCCGCGATTGCCGATCGGCGGATACTTGCATGCCGCAACCGAATCCTGCGCGTCCTTCACGGTCGTCACTTCCGGCATGATGATGCCGAGCGCGCCGTTGTCGAGCATGCGCAGCGCCGCCGCGTGGTCCTTTTCCGGGACACGCACGAGCGGGGTTACACCGGCACTCATCGCCGCGATGGCGAGCTGCGAGATCACGTCTTCGGGCACGACGCCGTGCTGCAGGTCGAAGAACAGACCGTCGAAACCGCAGACTTTCGCCGCGAGCGCAATATCCACCGTGCGCGCCTGCCGGATCATGAGCGTGAGCCCGAGCTCACCGTTCCGCATGCGTTCGGCAAGCGGGTTTGCGATTCTGAGCGGTTGCGCTGTCAACATCTTCTTCTCCTTATGCTCAATGACGAGGTCCACCCCACCCCCATCCCCGCCTTCCCCTGAAAGGGGGAAGGAATTCGCCTTGCGTCGCTACTGATTGCGAAGGAAATCAACTCGCGAGCCTGAGCCCCGCGATGCCGGCAACGATGAGCGCGATGCTCGCGAGACGTCCCGGGTTCGCCGGCTCGTTGAAGAGGATGATGCCCAGGAGCGCCGTGCCGGCGGCGCCGATGCCCGTCCATACGGCGTAGCTCGTGCCCATGGGGAGCGTTCTCACCGCAAGCGCGAGCAGATAGACGCTGATAGCCATCGAGGCGACGGTCCAGAGGCTCGGCCACAGGCGCGTGAAGCCCTCGGTGTACTTGAGCCCTATCGCCCATCCCACCTCGAACAGCCCTGCTACGATCAATAAGGCCCACGCCATCGCATTCCCTTTCTGCAGCACGCCCCCCGCCTCGCGGGAAAAACGCGCCTTGTAATCAACCGATCTGGAAATCCGCGGGTTCGAGTGCGAGGACGCTTTCCGCGCCGCTCGTCACCTGGCGCGCGAGCGATTGCGCCTGCGGCAGCACGTGCTCGGCATAGAAGCGTGCGGTCACGAGCTTCGTGCGGTAGAACGCCTCGTCCTCATCGGGGCCCCGCAAACGCTCCTGCGCGATCAACGCCGCCTGCGCCATCAGCCAGCCACCCGCGACGACACCGAAGAGCTTGAGATACGGCACCGATACGGCGGCGGCAGCCTGGGCGTTCCCTGCATACGAGTCCGCCAGCCAGCGCGTTGCGCCTTCGAGGCCGTCGATTCCCGACTTGAGGTTCTCGCGTACGCTCTGAAGGCCTGCCTGGGCGAGCGCACCGTCGAGCCGGCGCATTTCGGAGATCACCGCGAGAGCGGTCGCGCCTTTCTCGAATGCCACCTTGCGGCCAACGAGATCGTTCGCCTGGATCCCGGTCGTGCCTTCATAGATGGTCGTGATCCGCGCATCGCGCAGGTACTGCGCCGCGCCGGCCTCCTCGATGAAGCCGATGCCGCCGTGCACCTGTATGGCCATGGAGGCGATCTCCACCGCCTGCTCGGTGCACCAGCCTTTCACGATCGGCGTCAGGAGATCGACGAGCGCCTGCTGGCGTGCGCGCTCCACCGGATCGGGATGATGCCTGGATTTGTCGAGCGCCGCCGCCGCGACGTACGCGAGCGCGCGCATCGCTTCGATCTGCGAGCGCATCGTCATCAGCATCCGCCGCACGTCGGGATGATGGATGATCGTCACGCGGTCGCCGCTGCGCTGGCCGAGCTCGCGGCCCTGCACGCGGCTCTTCGCATACTCGAGCGCATGCTGGTATGCGCGCTGCGCGATGCCGACCCCTTCGATGCCGACGCCCAGCCGCGCGTGGTTCATCATCGTGAACATGTACTCGAGGCCGCGATTCTTCTCGCCGACGAGATAGCCGATTGCGCCGCGCTCTTCGCCATACGCCAGCACACAAGTGGGGCTCGCGTGGATGCCGAGCTTGTGCTCGATCGACACGCACTTGACATCGTTGCGCTCGCCCGGCGTGCCGTCCGGGTTCACGAGAAATTTCGGCACGATGAAGAGCGAAATGCCTTTCACGCCTTCGGGCGCATCCGGCGTGCGCGCGAGGACGAGATGCACGATGTTCCCGCTCATGTCGTGCTCGCCCCACGTGATGAAGATCTTGGTGCCGGTGAGCCGGTAGTGATCGCCTTCCGGTGTCGCCCGCGTGCGCACCGCGGAAAGATCCGAGCCCGCCTGCGGTTCGGTAAGGTTCATGGTGCCCGCCCACTCCCCGCTCGTGAGCTTGGGCAGGAAGCGCTCCCGCTGCTCGGGGCTCGCGTGGATGCGCATCGCTTCCACCACGCCGGTGGTGAGCATCGGGCACAGGCAGAACGCCATGTTCGCGCTGTTCCAGATTTCCTGTACTGGCATCGAAACGAGATGGGGCAGGTTTTGCCCGCCGTACAGCGCCTCACCGGCGAGCGCAGTCCAACCCCCGGTGGCGAACTTCCGGTAGGCCTCGGCAAAACCATCGGGTGCGATGACGTTGCCGTCCGCGAAACGCGCCCCCTGCCGGTCGCCGCTGCGATTGAGCGGATCCAGCACTTCCCGCGCAAACTTGGCGGCTTCGTCGAGGACCGCGGCCACGAGCTCCGCGTTCACCTCGCCATACCCCGGCAGCGCCGTCACCTCCGCAAGTCGGGCCAGCTCGTTGATCGCGAACTGCATGTCCCGCAGCGGCGCACTGTAAGTGGACATCGTGAATCTCCGGCAAGGAACGGTGCGCCTTGCAGATTCGGATGTTACCAAAGCGCGCCCGGCGCCACAGCTTGGGACTCCCGATCGGTGGCAAAAACTGAACGGATTCGCGTACATAGTCTTCTCGGCTCATGCAAGGCTCCCCCTTTCCGCAACGTGCGCAAGGCACCATCCGTCCAGGCCAATTTACGGGCCCGGTCGCTTGCGCCGCAGCCCGTGCTCTGTGCTGCTCGCCGTTCGGGCAGGCCCGTTGATGACGAACGATTTCAGATCAGATCCTCAACTTGGCGTCGCGGCCCACGAGCCGGCGGCCTCTTCCGTCCCCGGTGCACCGGGCGGGGTGGTCGACAGTTACGAACTGTCGCCGATGCAGGCCGGAATGCTGTTCCACGCGGTCGGCCAACCTGTTCCCGGCGTCGATATCGAGCAGGTGGTGATCGTGCTCGATGAAGCGCTCGACGAGGCGCGCTTTGCGCGGGCGTGGGATAAAACCCTGGCGCGGCATGCGATCCTGCGTTGCCGCTTTCGCTGGACCGGCTCGAGCCATCCCGTTCAGGAAGTGCTCGAGCGCATCGCGTTGCCGGTTCGATCATTGGACTGGCGTGCGCTCCCCGCCCTGCAGCGCAAGGAGCGGTTCGACGCGCTGCTTGCGGAAGACCGCATCGCAGGATTCGATCTCGGCAGCGCGCCGTTGCTGCGCCTCACGCTGGTGCGCATCGCCGAGGCTCAACACTCGGTGCTCTGGACGTTTCATCACGCGCTGCTGGACGGCCGTTCTTTCAGCCTGGTTCTGCGCGAAGCCTTTGCGCTGTATGAAATGCCGGTCCACGCGACTGCCGGCGATTTGCCCGACCCTCGTCCGTATCGGCAGTACATCGAATGGCTGCGCGGTATCGATCACGAAAAAGCGCGCGAATACTGGCAGCGCACGCTTGCGGGCTTTCGTGCGCCGACGCCGCTCGTGGTCGCGCGCGAGCGCGAGCCTGAATCGGAGATCGGCGCGGTCTGGGGAACGCACGAAACGCGGCTCTCCGCCGAATCGACCGCCGCACTGAACGCGCAGGCGCGGGAAGCGTCGGTGACGCTCAACAATCTGGTGCAGGGCGCATGGGCATTGTTGCTCAACCGCTACAGCGGCGAGAACGATGTCGTGTTCGGCGCGACGCGCGCGTGCCGCAAATCGGCGCTGGGCGGTGCCTACGACATGGTCGGGCTCTTCATCAATACGCTGCCGCTGCGGGTGAAGATCGACCCGGAAGCGGAACTTGGAACGTGGCTGCAGGCGTTGCGCGCGCAGCAGCTCGCATTGCGTGACTACGAGCATACCCCACTCGTGAGAGTGCAGGGCTGGAGCGAAGTGCAGCGCGGGACACCGCTATTCGAGACGCTCGTCGTCTACGAGCATGAGACGCTCGACGCGCAGATGCGCGTTTCCGGCGAACGGTGGGCGACGCGCGCGTTGCAATACTACGGACAAACCAATTTTCCGCTTACCGTCGCGGCATACGGCGGCGAGCAACTGTTGCTGCAATTGCAGTATTCGCGGCGCCGCTTCCAGGACGCTGCGGCGCGCCGGATGCTCACGCATCTTCAGACGCTCCTCGAAAGCATTGCGAATTCCACGAGCGCCAGGCTCCGGGATCTGGCCATGGTGCCGCAAGCCGAGCGCCGCGATCTCGTTTCGAAGTGGAACGTCGCGCGGACCTACACGCGCGGTCCTGGCCTGCACGAGCGTTTCGAGCGCCAAGCCGCGGCTACGCCGGATGCCGTCGCGGTGGTATATGAGAACGAGCGGTTGAGTTACGCGGCGCTCAACCGGCACGCCAACCGGATCGCACACCACCTTCGCAAACTCGGCGTCCAGCGCGGTGCGCTCGTGGGACTGCGCGTCGAGCGCAGCATCGACATGGTGGTCGGCATCCTCGGCATACTCAAGTCCGGCGCGGCGTATCTGCCGCTCGATCCCGCGTATCCGAAGGCGCGCGTTAAATTCATGGTGCGGGATTCGGGCGTCTCCATCGTGTTGACGCACAGCGCGCTCGCACAAGATCTGGAGGGAGTCGGGGCGACACCCGTCCTGCTCGATGCGCCGCTCGAGGAAGCGGTGGAGAATCCGTTGCCGGTTTGCGAGCCCGATGACCTCGCATACGTCATTTACACGTCGGGCTCGACCGGCACGCCGAAAGGCGTCCAGATCAGCCATTACAACGTTACGCGGCTGTTCGAGGCGACGCAGGACTGGTACCGCTTCGACGCAAGCGACGTGTGGACGTTGTTCCACTCCTACGCGTTCGATTTCTCCGTATGGGAGCTGTGGGGCGCGCTGCTCTACGGCGGCCGCGTGATCGTCGTGCCGTACTGGGTCAGCCGTTCGCCGGAAGCCTTCCGCGAGCTCCTGATCCGCGAGCGCGTGACGGTTCTCAACCAGACGCCTTCCGCCTTCCGCCAGTTGATCCACGCGGACCTCGCGGGATCGAAGGCCGATCTCGCGCTGCGCTCCGTGATCTTCGGCGGCGAAGCGCTGGAGCTGCAGACGCTGCGCCCGTGGTTCGAGCGCTACGGTGACGAGCGTCCCCTGCTCGTGAACATGTACGGCATCACCGAGACGACGGTGCACGTCACTTACCGGCCGATTCGAATGCGAGACATCGAATCCGGCGCGGGCAGCGTGATCGGGCAACCGATTCCCGACCTGCAGCTTTATCTGCTCGATGCCGCCGGCGAGCCCGTGCCGATCGGCGTCCCCGCAGAAATCCATGTCGGCGGCGCGGGCGTGGCGCGCGGCTACTTGAACCGCTCGGAGCTGACGGCGCAGCGTTTCATTCCCGATCCGTTCAGCGGCATTCCCGGTTCGCGGTTGTATCGCACCGGCGATCTCGCGCGCCGGCTGGAATCCGGCGACGTCGAGTATTTGGGGCGCATCGACCATCAGGTGAAGATCCGAGGATTTCGCATCGAGCTGGGCGAGATCGAAGCGGGCATCGCGCGCCATCCATGGGTACGCGAGGTGTGCGTCATCGCGCGCGAGGATGTACCGGGCGAGCGCCGCCTGGTTGCCTATCTGGTGGCGAAGAACGCGGCGCCGGAGCTCGTATCGCAGCTTCGCGACGCGTTGCGCGAAAGCATGCCGGAGTACATGGTGCCCGCGCACTTCGTCATGCTCGAAGCCCTCCCGCTCACCGAAAACGGCAAAGTGGACCGGAAAGCGCTGCCGCCACCCGGCACCAGCGCAATCGTGGGACGGCGTTACGTTGGGCCGCGCAGCGCGATGGAACAAACGATCGCGGAGATCTGGAGCGCGGTGCTCGGCGTCCCGCATGTGGGGGTAGAGGACAATTTTTTCGAGCTCGGCGGCGATTCCATATTGAGCATTCAGGTCATCGCGCGTTGCCGCGAGGCGGGGCTGCATTTGAATTCGCGCGATCTTTTCGACCGGCCTACCATCGCGCAGCTCGCAGCCACGTCGGCGCAGACCAGCAAACGTCTCGAGCCGCAAGGCCCCGTCTCCGGGGCGGTGCAGCTCACGCCGATTCAGCGCTGGTTCGTGGAAGCGGACATCGCGCACCGCGATCATTGGAACCAGGCGTTGCTCTTCGAAGTGCCTGAAGACCTCGATCTCGATGCGCTCGCACGCGCGCTCGACACAGTCGTGCATCATCACGATGCACTCCGGCTGCGCCTGCGCTTCGACGGCGGTGAGTGGGTGCAAGAGTACGGTGAGATCAATGGCGACGCCACGGGGTTTGCACGCTTCGATTTGAGCGGCGCGAGTGCCGGCGAAAGAAGTGCCCTGCTCGTATCGCACGCGGCACAGGTGCAGGCCGCGCTGAATCTCGCCCGCGGCCCGATCCTGCGTGCCGCGCACTTTGCCCTCGGCCCGGGCGAGCCGGGCCGGCTGCTGATCGTCGTGCATCACCTCGCGGTGGACGGCATCTCTTGGCGATTGCTGCGCGAGGACCTGGAGTCCGCCTACCTGAGCCTCAAAAAAGGCAGGGCGCCGGCCTTCCCGGCAAAGAGCACCTCCTTCCAACGCTGGGCGGAGCGGCTGACGGAATTCGCGCGCTCGGCGGGCGTGCAGCGCTCGCTCGATTTCTGGGTCGCCGAAGGACGCAAATCGGCGAGCGGCCTGCCGAGCGACGGGGGGAGCACCACGAACCTGGAAGGCGAAGTGCGGACGGTGAACTGCCGCCTGGGTTGCGAGGAAACGCAGGCACTGCTCCAGCACGCGCCGCGCGCGTATCGCAGCCAGATAAACGACCTATTGTTGACCGCGCTCGCGATCGCGCTCCACGGCTCGAGCGGCGGCGCCGCATTTCGCATCGATCTGGAGGGCCACGGCCGCGAGGAATTGTTCCAGGACGTCGACCTCACTCGCACCGTAGGGTGGTTTACCAGCCTCTTTCCGGTGCGGCTCGAAATCGACGACGCCGGGGACATGGCTCGCGCACTCAAATCCGTGAAGGAGCAGCTGCGCCGCATTCCGGATCGCGGCCTGAGCTACGGTCTGCTGCGCTATTGCGGTGACGCGGCGTCGCGGAGCGCGCTTGCGGCGCTGCCCGCTTCGGAACTCCTCTTCAATTATCTGGGGCAGTTCGATCAGATCGTGGCGGGTTCGCGGCTGTTCCGCTTCGCGCACGAATCTGCGGGACCGTGGCGGGGCGCGGATGCACGACGCTCCCACCTGCTGGAAGTGTTGTGCTGGGTGCGGAACGGCGAGCTGGAAGTGCGCTGGATTCACCATCCCCGGATTCACCGCGCCGAGACGATCGAAGCGCTCGCGCAAGCGTACATCCAGGCGCTGCGCACGCTCGTTTCACACTGTCTCGGTGCGGACAGCGGAGGCCGCACACCGTCCGATTTTCCGTTGGCGCATGTGACACAGCACGCTCTTGACGAGTTGTGGCGGCGCTATCCGCAATTCGACGACCTCTATCCGCTCTCGCCGATCCAGCGCCTCTACTTCGTCATGGAGAAGTCGCACTCGAGCATCGGTGTGGAGCCCTGGCACTTCCGAATCGAGGGAGAGGTCAACGCGGCCCACCTGCGGGCGGCCATCGAGTCGGTCGTCCAGCGTCATCCCATCCTGCGCACCGCGTTTGTCACCCCAGCCGCCGAGCCGCTGCAACTCGTGCTTCCGCGCGTGGCCGTGTCGTGGACGGAGGAAGATTGGCGCGGCCTGCCGGAAGACGCGCTCGATACGCGCCTCGCAGAAGCGAAGCGGCAAGAGATGATGAGCGGTTTCGATGTCGCGCAACCGCCGCTCCTCCGCGCGAGGCTGTGCCGCTCGGGGGAGACGACGTGGCACCTTCTTTGGACCACGCATCACCTCTGCATAGACGGCTGGTCGTGGCCGCTCGTTTTCCGGGACATTTCCTCGATATACGAGGCGCTGGCCGACGCGAACGTGCCGCAGCTCGAGCGAGCCACCGCATATCGCGACTACATCGCGTGGCTCTGCGGCAAAGCCCCCGACTCCGAAGCATTCTGGCGGCAGACGCTCGTCGGCTTTACTGCGCCAACGCCAATCCACGCCAATCGCAAGCGATCGGCGGCGATTGCGGAAGGGCCGTATGAAGTGTTTTCAACGCTCGACGAGTGCATTACATCGCGATTGCAATCGCTCGCCCGCAACCGCCACGTTACGTTGAGCACGATGGTGCAAGCGGCGTGGGCGCTCGTCCTCAGCCACTACAGCGCGAAGCAGGACGTCGTATTCGGTGCGGCGTTCTCCGGCCGTCCAGGCGAAGTGCCCGGCATCGCGCGCCTTGTCGGCCCGTGCGTCAACAATGTGCCGGTGCGCGTGCGGATACCCTCGGATGCGCCGCTCCTCGCCTGGCTTGCGGAGCTACAGGGCCGGCATGTCGAACTGAGCCAGCACCAGTACGCGCCGCCCGAAAAAATTCAGGCGTGGTCCGAAGTGCCTTGGCGTTATCGGCTGTTCGACAGTCTTATCGTGTTCCAGAACTATTCCGTGGATGAGGCTGCGCGAAGACTGGGCCGCAGCGCGCGCATCGAGCCGGTCAGCACGCCGCAATCGACCCGCTACCCGCTCACCATTACGGTTACGCCCGGCGAAGCGCTCGGCATCCGTTTCATCTACCCGCCTGGCGAGCTCACCGATCGCGCCGTAGAGGGCTACGCGAACGACGTCCTTCGCATGCTCCGCGCGATGGCTGAACAGCCGGAGTGCAGCGTTTCGGATCTCCTGACGCTGTTGCCGATCGCCACGCGCGGCGCTACGGCGCGCGAGCACGAGTGGCCGTCTCCCCGCTCGGCCGCCCCTTACGAGGCGCCGGGTACGGACATGGAGCATGCCCTCGCCTCGCTGTGGCAGGAGCTTCTCGGCGTCGAAGGGGTATCGATGGAGGACAATTTCTTCGATCTCGGCGGGCATTCGCTGTTGCTGATACAGGCGCACCGGAGACTTTGCGAGCTGTTGCAACGCGACCTGCCGGTCGTGTCGCTCCTCCAGTATCCCACCATACGCTCGCTCGCACGGCACGTGGACGGCATCCCCGATCCGCAGCTCGCCGCGCGTGGCGCTGCCGAGCGCGCACGCAAGCAGCGCGAGGCCTTGCGCAGGCAGAGAATGAATGCGGGAGTCCGCTAGCATGGCGTACGCGCGCGATTACGACGCGGCAGAAGGCATCGCGATCGTCGGTATGGCGGGGCGTTTCCCCGGCGCGCGCAACGTCGCGCAGCTCTGGCAGAACCTCGTCGCCGCGCGCGAGACGATCTCCCGCTTCGGACCCGGCGAGCTCGATCCCGGATCGGCCGAGGAAATGGCCGCGCGTCGCGATCCGGCCTACGTGCGCGCGCGCGGCATTCTGGATGACGCGGAGATGTTCGACGCCGCCTTCTTCGGAATCAACCCGAAGGAAGCGGAAATTCTCGATCCCCAGCAGCGCGTTTTTCTCGAGACCGCGTGGGAGGCGTTCGAGGATGCGGGGTACGATCCGCAAACGTTCGAGGGCGCGATCGGGCTCTTCGCGGGATCCAGCAACAATTACTACTACCTGCAGAACCTGATCAACCGCGGCGACGTCACCGATGCCGTTGGCTGGTTGACCACGATGATGGGCAACGAGAAGGACTATCTCACGACACGCGTTGCCTACAAGCTCGACCTCAAGGGCCCGGCACTCAACGTTCAAACCGCCTGTTCCACCTCGCTGGTGGCGGTCTGCTCCGCGGTGCAAAGCCTGCTCACGTATCAGTGCGACATGGCGCTCGCAGGCGGTGTATCGATTACGCTGCCGCAGCGTCGCGGCTACCTCTGGCACGACGGCAGCATCACCTCGCCCGACGGGCATTGCCGTGCGTTCGACCGCGACGCGGCGGGCACCGTGTTCTCCAACGGCATTGGTATCGTGGTGCTGCGCCGGCTCGCCGATGCGCTCGCCGACGGCGACACCGTTTACGCCGTGATCAAGGGCGCGGCGCTCAACAACGATGGCGCCGCGAAAGTGAGCTTCACGGCGCCGAGCGTGGATGGCCACGCGCAGGTGATCGCCATGGCTCAGGCGCTCGCCGGCATCGACCCGGCGACGATTTCCTACGTCGAAGCCCACGGCACGGGCACTGCGCTCGGCGATCCGGTGGAAATCGCCGGGCTCACCGAGGCTTTCCGCGCTGGAGGCGCCACGACAAAAGGGTACTGCGCGCTCGGGTCGCTCAAGACGAACATCGGGCACCTCGATGCGGCGGCCGGCGTCGCAGGGCTTATCAAGACCGCGCTCGCGCTGCATCACAAAACCTTGCCGGCAAGCCTCCACTACCGCTCGCCGAATCCGAAGCTCGGTCTCGAACAGAGTCCGTTCTACGTCAATGCGCGTCTGCAGGCGTGGAAAGCGGGCGACACGCCGCGCCGGGCAGGTGTCAGCTCGTTTGGCGTCGGCGGGACCAATGCGCACGTCGTGCTGGAGGAAGCGCCCCGCGTCGAGCGAGGCGGCGCCCGGCGCAGCAGCCACCTCTTGCTGCTCTCCGCGCGTTCCCGCGAGCGCCTCGAGGAAGGCGCAACACACCTCAAGGATCATCTCGCGGCGTGCGCCGATCTCGACATCGCGGATGCCGCGTTCACGTTGCAGACGGGGCGCCGTGCATTCGGTCATCGGCGCGCGCTGGTCTGCCGCGATCGCGCGGAGGCGCTGCAATTGCTCGGCACGCCTGACTCCCGCCGCGTTTTTGACGGCAGCACGGAACGTTCGCTTGCGGGCGTCGCATTCCTCTTCCCGGGACAAGGCGCGCAGCATGTCAACATGGGCCGCACGCTCTATCAGTCGGAGCCCTGCTTCCGCAAGGAAGTGGACGAGTGCGCGGCCGTGCTCGAGCCGCATCTGGGCCTTGATCTCCGCGCGATACTCTATCCCGTGGAGCGCGACGTTGCAGCGGCGCAGCAGCAGATTACCCAGACTTCCATCACGCAGCCTGCGCTCTTCGTTGTCGAATACGCGCTTGCCCGGCTCTGGGGTTCATGGGGCGTCACGCCGGCCGCGATGATCGGACACAGTCTCGGCGAGTACGTCGCGGCATGCCTCGCCGGCGTATTTACCCGTGACGACGCGCTGCTGCTCCTCGCACGCCGCGCCCGCATGATGCAGGATCTTCCGGGCGGGGCGATGCTCGCAGTGCGCGCCCCTGTCGATACCGTCGCGAGCGAGCTGACCGAGCATGCCGCTGTTGCCGCCATCAACGCGCCTAACATGACGGTGGTCGCGGGAGAGCACGAAGCGATATCCGCCCTCGAGGCGCGGCTCGCGGCGCGCGAGATCGAAAGCCGGCGCCTGCCCACCTCGCACGCCTTTCATTCGCCGCTGATGGAGCCGATCGTCGCTGCGTTCGCCGAGTTCGTATCCACGGTTCGGCGCTCTGCGCCGCAGCAGGGATGGATCTCGAGCCTAACGGGCGAATCCATTACCGACGCCGAGGCGGTCGATCCGCATTACTGGGCGCAGCAGATGCGGCGGCCGGTGCGCTTCATGGACGGCGTGGGCAAGCTCATGGATCCCGCGCTGGCGCTGCTCGAAGTGGGCCCGGGCCAGGCGCTCGCGAGCCTCGCAAGGCAGCACCCCGCACGCAAGGCCGGACAGCTCGTGCTCGCATCCTTGCACGCCGGTCAGGACAGCGAGGGGGATCTCGAGGCGCTCGTCGCCGCCGCGGGTCGCCTCTGGACCGCGGGTCTCACAATCGACTGGGCCGCATTCAACGCTGACGCGCGATGTCGCCGCATATCGCTGCCGACATATCCCTTCCAGCGCTCGCGCTTCTGGGTCGATCCGATTCCGGCAGCCCCGCTCTCCCAGCCCGCTGCACGCGCGGCGCCCCAGGCAGCGGCTCACACGGAGAATGCCATGCCCGACACCATTACCGCGACCCAACGGGACGCTCCGCATCCCGATACGCAGCTTATTTCGAAGCTGCAAGCGCTTTTCTCCGAGCTTTCAGGGATCGATGCCGCGGTGCTCGAACCGAACGCGACGTTTCTCGACCTGGGCCTCGATTCGCTCTTTCTCACGCAAGCGAGCAGCGCGCTGCACAGGAAATTCGGGACGCGGGTTTCGCTGCGCGAGCTGCTGGACGAGTGCTCCACGCTGCGCGCCCTTGCCGCACGACTCGCGCCCGCCGTGCCAGTCGCTGCGCCGCCGGCAGCGCAGTCCGGCACGCCATTGGTCACTCAGACGCACCAGTATGCAGCGGCCGAGGCGCAGCCTGCGCCTCGAATCGCGGGCGCATCAGTGGAGACCGGCACGCTGCAACAGGTGCTCGCGCAGCAGCTCGAAATCATGTCGCGACAACTCGACATGCTGCGCCAGGCTGCGTTGCCGGCTGCGACGCCATCGAGCCAGACCGCGCCGCCGCATATCGATGTGAGGCCAACGACCGACGCAACCCACGCGCCGGCCGCGCCGATCGCACCCGCCGCTGATCGCGCCCCGATCGCCTTCGGTCCGTACCGGCCACCCGCAACGGCGCACGCAGGCCGGCTCACGCCGCGGCAAGAGCAGGAACTGCGCGCATTCATCGATAAATACGTCGCGCGCACGCAGGGCTCCAAGCGGTTTACCGCAACAAACCGCGCGCACCTTGCCGATCCGCGGTCGGTCGCGGGCTTCCGTCCGATATGGAAAGAGATGGTTTACCCGATCGTCGTGAACCGCTCCTCGGGATCGAAACTGTGGGACGTCGATGGCAACGAGTACATCGACCTCACCAACGGGTTCGGCACGATTCTCTTCGGGCACAACCCGGACTTCGTGCGCGCGGCGATCGCGGCGCAGCTCGAGCAGGGCATCGAGACCGGGCCGCAGACGCCGCTCGCCGGAGAAGTGGCGAAGCTCATCTGCGAGATAACGGGCATGGCGCGCGCCGGGTTCTGCAGCACCGGCTCCGAGGCGGTGACGGCGGCGCTCCGCGTGGCGCGCACGGTGAGCGGCCGCGACAAGATCGCGCTCTTCGCCGGCGCCTATCACGGCATTTTCGACGAGGTGCTGGTGCGTGGCTCCATCGTGAACGGCGCGCGCCGCTCCATCCCGATCGCACCCGGCATCGCGCCGAACATGGTGGAGAACATGGTCGTGCTCGACTACGGAGCGCCCGAATCGCTGCAGGCCATCGCCGCCATGCGCCACGAATTGGCGGCGGTACTGGTCGAGCCGGTGCAAAGCCGTCGCCCGGATCTTCAGCCGCGCGATTTTCTACAGGAACTGCGCAGAATCACCGCAGAATCGGAAACCGCCCTCATCTTCGATGAAGTGGTGACGGGTTTCCGCACGCATCCCGGCGGCGCGCAGGCGCTCTTCGGCGTTCGCGCAGACATTGCCACCTACGGCAAGGTGATCGGCGGCGGCTTGCCGATCGGCATCGTCGCGGGCCGCGAGAAATATCTCGACGCGCTCGACGGCGGCGCATGGCAGTACGGCGATCACTCCAGCCCGGAAGCCGGCGTGACGTTCTTCGCCGGGACGTTCGTGCGCCATCCACTCGCGCTCGCCGTGGCGCGCGCGGTACTCCTGCGCCTTCGCGATGAGAGCCCGGAGCTGCAGCGCACTCTCAACTTGCGTACGACCCGCTTCGTGGACGCGCTGAATGCTCACGCGCAAGCGGTGCGCGCGCCGGTCCATATCGCGCACTTCGGGTCGTGGTTCTGCGTCAACTTCCCGCAGGACGCGCCGCTCGCCGGCCTGTTCTTTGCCTACATGCGTGCGAAGGGCATGCACATCTGGGAAGGCCGGCCCGCGTTTCTCACGCTTGCGCACAGCGACGCGGATCTCGAGCGTGCGCTCGCCGCTTTCCGCGAGACGCTCGCCGAGATGCAGACGGCCGGCTTCCTGCCCGGCGGCGAGGAGCGTCCGCCATTGCCCGGAGCCCGCAAAGGCCGCGACGCGTCGGGAAAGAGCGCGTGGTTCGTTCCCGATCCCCAGCGCTCGGGCAAGTACTTGCAGGTCGAGGAGACGGCGGGCGTCCGTGACTGAAGCGTTGCGCACCACACCGGTCGATTTCGATCCTTTCACCGAGGAGAACGCGGCGCTCCCGCTCACCGGCCCGCAGCGCGAAGTGTGGGCGGCAGTGCAGATGGGGGACGATGCGGCGTGCGCCTACAACCAGTGCTTTGCGCTGACGCTGCGCGGTGCGCTCAGTGCGGAATCCATGGAACGCGCGCTGCAACACGTGGTGGCGCGCCATGAGGCATTACGGGTCACGATCGAGGCCGAAGGGCAGCAGCAGAGCATTGCCAACGTATCGCACGTTCCGCTCCCTGTCATCGATCTCGCAGATCGTCCCGCGGCAAGCCGGCGCAGCGAGATCGAGAGAATTCTCCGCGAGGAAACCGCGCAACCCTTGAACCTCGTTGACGGTCCGCCGCTACGCGCGCGGCTGATCCGCGAGGCACCGGACCTGAATCGCCTCGTCCTCACCCTGCACCATATCGTCTGCGACGGCTGGTCGTCGGCCGTGCTCTTTTCGGACCTCGGACGCATGTATGCCGTCGACCGCTATGGTCTCGTGCCACAGCTCCCTGCCGTAGCGTCCTACCGCGATTACGTCATGCGCGAAACGGGACGGACGCACGACACCGCCGCGCGCGTCGACGAAGACTACTGGGCGCAGCAGTACGCGGATGACATTCCCATCCTCGATCTGCCGTCCGACCAACCGCGCCCGGGCATCAAAACCTACAACGGCGCGCGCCACGAGCTGCGGATCGACGAAGCGCTGTATCGCGCGTTGAAATTGACGGGCGCTGCCAACGGCTGCACCTTGTTCGTGACCCTGCTTGCGGCCTTCGAAGCCCTGATCGCCCGGTTGAGCGGCCAGGAGGACTTCGTGATCGGCATCCCGATGGCCGGCCACGCGCTGCTCGACAACGCTCACCTCGTCGGCCACTGCGTGAGCATGGTGCCGCTGCGCTGCAGGGTAGATCATGGCGCGCGCTTCGCGGAGGCGCTCAAGTGTGCGCGCACCGCGCTTCTCGAAGCGCAGGCGCACCAGCGGGTCACGTTCGGCAGCCTGCTGCGAAGACTCAACGTCCCGCGCGATCCGGGCCGGACCCCTCTCGTCTCCGTCACCTTCAACATCGATCGGATCGGCGCACCCTTCGACTTCGGGAGCGATTTGCAACTCATCGCCGTAGAAGGCGCACGCAAGCGTTTCGTCAATTTCGAGCTGTCGATAAACGCAGTGGACAGCGGACGCGACCTCGTCTTCGAATGCGAGTACAACACCGACCTCTACACCGCCGCCACCATCGAGCGCTGGCTCGGCCACTACAAGGTCCTGCTCGAGGGCATCGCGTCGGACCCGGGCCGGTGCATAGACGAATTGCCGCTGCTGACCGAGGCGGAACGCCGCCGCCTGCTGTTCGAGTGGAACGACACCGCAGTGCGCGCGCCGACCGATGTGCTGCTTCACGAGTTGTTCGAAGCGCAAGCCGATCGCACGCCCGATGCGGTCGCGGTGATTGCGGAAGACCGGCGGCTCACCTATCGCGAGCTCGATGCGCGCGCGAACCAGCTTGCGCAATGGCTGCAGAAAGCCGGCATCGAGCCGGACGCGCTCGTTCCAATTTGCGTCGAACGCTCGCTGGAAATGATGGTGGGCCTGCTCGGCATACTGAAGGCGGGAGCGGCGTACGTCCCCCTCGATCCCGAACTTCCGGCACCGAGGATCGGTTACATGCTGGAGGAGGTTCGCGCGCCGATCGCGCTCACGCAACACGATCTCGTTGCCCGGCTCCCCACCGGTCAAGCCCGCCTCGTGTGTCTGGATACCGATTGGCCGGCCATCGCCAAAGCACCCGACGCACGGCCGCGTCTGGGCGCCACGGCGGAAAGCCTGGCGTACGTCATCTATACCTCTGGATCGAGCGGGCGGCCCAAAGGCGTCATGGTGACGCATGCCGCGATCTGCAACCACATGCGCTGGATGCACCGGGTCTATCCGCTCACGCCGAATGATGCAGTGCTTCAGAAGACCGGCTTCGGCTTCGATGCATCGGTGTGGGAATTTTTTGCGCCGCTCATGGCCGGCGCACGGGTGGTGATGGCGCGCCCGGCCGGCCACCTCGACCCCGCCTATGTCGCGGAAGCGATCCTGTCGCACGGGGCGACGCGGCTGCAGCTCGTGCCCTCGCAGTTGCGCCTGCTCCTGGAGGAACCGGCGTTCTGGTGCTGCGCGCCGCCGCTGAAACACGTCTTTTGCGGCGGCGAGACGCTTACCCGGGAGCTGTGCGCCGAATTCTACCGGCGCATGCCCCACGCGGCTTTGCACAACCTGTACGGGCCGACCGAGGCGACCATCGATGCGACCGCCTGGGATGTGCCCAGAAACGACATTCCCGATGTCATCCCGATCGGCCGCCCCATCGACAACACCCGCACCTATGTCGTCAATTCTCGCATGCAGCTTGCCCCCGCCGGCGTGCCGGGCGAGCTCCTGATCGGCGGTGCCGGTGTCGCCCGCGGCTACCTCGCGCGCAGCGAGCTTACCGCGGAGCGATTTCTTCCCGATCCTTTCTGCCCCGGGGAACGCGAGCGCGTATACCGCACCGGCGATCTCGCGCGCTATCTTCCCGACGGAAACCTCCAATACCTCGGGCGCATCGACGCGCAGCTCAAGATCCGCGGCTATCGCATCGAGGCCGGGGAAATCGAAGCGGCGATCCTGCCGCATCCGGCGATACGTCAGGCCGCCGTGGTCGCCTGGAAGGATGCGTCCGGCGAAAAGCGGCTGGTCGCCTACTTGGTGGCGGAGAACCAAACAACCGATCTCGTGGACCAATTGCGTAGCCGGATCCGCGCTACGTTGCCCGAGTACATGGTGCCCGCATATTTCGTCCCCTTGGACGCGCTTCCGTTGAACCATAATGGCAAGCTCGACCGCCGGGCGCTGCCGCCACCCGGAAGTCTCCCGCCGGGAAGCGTGCAACGGATTCCCCGTCAGCCACCGGTCGCGCCGCGCACCGCACCGGAGGCATTGGTCGCGCGGATCTTCAGCGAAGCGCTCCAGCGCAACGACATCGGCATCCACGAGAACTTCTTCGACCTGGGCGGCGACTCGATCATCGCGGCGCGGCTGATGGCCCGGCTGCGCGCGGCATCCGGCGTCGATCTGCCGCTGCGCAACCTGTTCGAGCGACCCACCGTGGCGGGGCTCGCGGAAGCGATGGACGCGCTGTCGTGGCTCGCAAAAAGCGCCGCGCCGTGGGACGGCGGGGAACGCGAGCGAATCGAGCTGTGATGGTACCGACATTGCTCGCCGAGCTGCGCAGCCGCGATATTCGAATCCGCGCCGAAGGCGACCGTCTGCAGTGCGACGCGCCGGTGGGCGCGCTGACACCGGAGCTGCGCGAGCAGCTGCGGCACCGCAAGGACGAGATACTCGAGTTCCTGCGTACCGCCGAAAGCCTCGCCCGCCAGCAGCGCGCGATCGTGCCGCTCCAGTCGCTCGGAACGCAGATTCCGATCTTCGGCGTCGGCGGCCACAACGGCGACGTCTTCTGCTATTGCGCGCTCGCAAACGCGCTCGGGAAGGATCAGCCTTTCTTCGGCCTGCAGCCGCCGGGGCTCGATGGGCACAGCGAGCCGCTGACCGACGTCGAGGCCTTCGCCGCGTATTTCGCGCCGCAGATACGCAGTTTCTGGTCGAACGGTCCCTATATCGTCGCCGGTTTTTGCGCCGGCGGCAGCATCGCGTTCGAGCTGGCGCGCAAGCTCGCACAGGAGGACGCGGAGGTCGCATTCGTCGCGCTCTTCGGCAGCCCGTATCCGACGGCGTACCGCGCGCTGCGGCAGCTGCGCATGCGCATGGCGAACGTCGTCGACAGGGTGGCGATGCATGCGCGCGCGCTCGCGCCGCTTTCGTCTCAGGAACGGCGCTGCTACGTCGCGCAAAAGCTCGAGCGGCGGCGGGAGCGCAGGCGGGCAGCGCGCCGCATCGAATCGGATGCCGTACTGGCTCAGCGGGCGCGGGTCGAGAAGGCGACGATCGCGGCGGTGCGCCGCTACACGCCCGCCCCATCGCCCGTGCATCTGGCGCTGTTCCTGCCGAAGCGGGCGTGGGCCGACTCGCTTGATGCGCCCTTAAGCTGGCGTGCGGTCGGCCAGTCGGCCGAGGAATATTTCGGGCCCGACGATTGCAACGGGGACGTGATGCTGCGCGACCACGCCCCCGCCTTCGCCGATCTTTTCCGGCAATGCCGCGCGCGCCATGCGTCGTATCCGGCACAATGAACGCCCCGATCGATGCGCTCATCTCCGGTGCGTCCCCCCGCCCGATCATCACTGCCGGCGCAATCCGTCGCATACGGTGGAACGAATCCGATCGGCGCACCTACACGCGCGAGCATCTCAATGCGCTCACGCCGGCGATCGTGCTCGGCGCGATGCTGGCGCTTTGCCAGGACTGAACATGGGGAGCCAGGCGCGC
>CAMPGR010000037.1 GCA_946885605.1 uncultured Pseudomonadota bacterium | reverse complement strand
TCGCAAAGAAGTCTGAAGTTCGCCAACCAAAGGAGGAGGTGACATGCAGACGAAACTCAAGAGCTGGGCGTCGATGACAGCGCTGGCTGCGGCTGGCGTCGCACTCGCAAATCCTGCAGCAGCACAGGCGTGGAAACCTGAGCGGCCGGTGGAGCTCACGGTGCCGTCCGGTCCCGGCGGATCGAACGACGTTGCGGGACGCGTGATCCAGAAGCTGTTCGATGACTTGAAGCTCCTGCCCGTGTCGAGCTCGGTCGTCAACCGCGCGGGCGGCGGGCACACGATCGCCTACACCTACGTCCAGCAGCGCTCGGGCGACCCGCACTCGATTGGAATCATGTCCACGCCGATGCTCATGAACTACGTCGAGGGTCGCACGCAGATGAGCTACAAGGACGTGACGCCGATTGCCTACATGATCACCGAGCCGATGGTCGCGGCGGTGCGCCCCGATTCGCCGATCAAGACCGGCCAGGATCTGCTCAACGCGCTCAAGAAGGATCCCAACTCGCTCGCCATCGCGCTGACGAGCGTCGGGCACCGCGTGTCGATCGGGCTGCCGATGCAGAAGGCGGGCGTGGACAGCAAGGCGGTTCGCGTCGTCGTCTTCAAGAGCGGCGGCGAAACGACGACGGCGGTGCTGGGCGGCCACGCCGACGTGGTGATCACGTCGGTGTCCAGTCTCGTGCCTCACCAAGCGGCGGGGCGGCTCCGTGGCATCGCGGTGAGCTCGCCCAAGCGGCTCGGCGGCCCCATGGCGAGCATCCCGACATGGAGCGAGCTCGGCTATCAGAGCTCCGGCTCGTGGAAGGGCATCGTCGCGCCGCCCGGCATCACGCCCGCGCAGGTCGCATTCTGGGAGCAGGTCTCGCAGAAGGCGGCGCAGAGCAAGGAGATCGCCGAGTACGCCGAGAAGAACCAGTGGCTGGTCGAGTTCAAGAACTCGGCGGATACGCGCAAGTGGATGGACGACGAGACCGCCCGTCTCAAGGAAGTGCTGACCGCGCTCGGCCTTACCAAGCGCGGATCGTAACCTCCGCTGGCGTCCCAAGCCGGACGCCGGCTCTGTTCTCACGCGAGCGCATCGCCGGATTTCACGACACGCGCTCGTATGACCGAAACAATCACGACTGAGGCAACCCCGAGGCGATTCTCCTTCGCCGGTCTGACATCAGCGATTTCGGCGTCTCGGCCGTCATCGAGTCCTCCGCGGGCTCGATCGAGGTCTCCGGGTTGGCCGGCCAGATCACGCAGGACGATTTCCTTTTCGCGTAATTATCGGCTCGAACTTTCCGGGGGGCGGCTCACAAACCGCGACTCGCCAGTTTTTTGTGCTCAGCAGCCTTGTTCTGCTGCCACCAGGCGAGCAGCAGTCCGAAATCGCCCCCGAACTTGGTGTCTTTCAGCTCGGCATAAAGCGCCCGGCAACGTTCGGTCGGGGTCGCATCGATCCCTCGTGTCGTGGCGACGTAATCGCACACCCAAAAGGCTTCCTCCAACTCCGCAGCAGACAATGTAGCGTGGGGGGCAAGGGTTGAATGCGAAAGCTGCCGCTCAGCCTGACGGTCCCCGCCGTGCGCAGCCGCCGCGCCGAGCGCTATCCCGAAAGCCGCTGCGTATGCGCGAAATTTGCTTCTTGCCCGGTCCATGATGAGCGCTCCTCCATGGGTTAACCTCAAGCCATTGTGCGAGGTTCGTCGTTGCTTCCTATGTTACGGGCGCGGCAACAGAGATGTAATGGAACCAATGGGCAAGCGTGACTTGATATCCCATTCGTCACGCCAGAAGAACGGACAGAATGACTGGAAGAGAATCGAGGCGGTCGCCCTCGACGGCGACGAAGGCATTCCTTGTCCCCTATCCCCTGCTCAGGCAGTCCTGACTGCTACCTCTGCCTCGAGATGAGAGGCACTCTTGAGCGAGTTGGTGATCAGGCACGTTTGTTCCGCACGCGCCATCAAACGCTTCGCTCGCTCCACATCGGTGCCGGCGGGTACTTCGAGCGATGCGTGTACGCGGAACTCGGTGAACTGGCTGACACGCTCGACTCGATCGAGAATACCCTCGACGTCACACCGAAGAGAGATCCAGGAGAGCTTCGACGCCCGCGCGATTGCCTGAAAATTGAGAACGAAGCAGTCGGCGACCGCAGCGACGAGCAGCGTCTCCGGCGACCACTGATCGCCCGGACCGCCGAACTCCGCGGGCGGCGCGGAAGCGAGCGAAGGGAGCCGGCTGCTCTCCAGGGCGACGTTACCCTCGGCGTTGGCGAGCGCCGCGACGGAATAGCGATGGGGGAATTCCTGCATATGATGTCGGTGCTACCTGTGGTTGAGAATTCGCGTGTCTAATGGGACAGAGCGTATGGTCAGTGGTTCAGGCTTTAAGGAGCGGCCTCAGTTCACGTGCATCGCCCAGCTGCTCGATGTTCCAGATGGCATCGATAAGGCGACGGGCGCGGCGTTTTCCCAGAACTGGCGCCGTCAGGTCGAAGCACTTCGCATCCACGTCGGCGCGCTCGAGCGGGTTCAGCGCGGTCCCGCGCACCGCCCTGGTGTGATGCTTGAGATCTCGGCCGTCGCGCGTCACGATCTCCACCATGCCCTGGCGCGGGTGCTCGAAGTCTTCCCTGCCCTTGAGTTCGATGCGCTTCTTGAGCTCGAGCACGCCCAGGTCGTGCATGCGCGCTTCGTCGTGGGAGGACGCGAACGTCACGGTGCCGTCGAGCAGCATGACCGAGAGCAGGTGCTGGATGTTGATGTCGGGAATACTGCGGTCGTTCACCGTCCGCGCGCCGACCGCGTTCACCGTGACGGTCAGCTTTTCCACGTCGCCCGCGCGGATCTTGTGCTCGGCGATGATGGCGGAAAGCGAATCGAGCGCGGCCTGGATCGGCGAGCCGACCGACCAGCGCTTGATGCTCGTGTTTACCACCTCGAACGTCGTGCCCAGATCCTTCACGAACGCTTCGGGCTCGGGCTTGGGCGAATAGATCGAGAGGAAATTGCGCTCGCCGGCGAACACATCCTCGACGCCGGTGCAGCCGCTTGCGGCCAGGGTCGCCGCAGTGACGCCATTGCGCGCCGGCATGCCGCCGAAGTCGAACGCTTTCTCGACGTGCTCCTTGTCGCGCGCCCACGTTTCGACGCCCGCGGCCTGCTGCGCGGTGTAGGAAAGGAGATAGCGCACTTTCGTTTCGTCGAGTCCTGCGAGCGCGCCTGCCGCGGCCGCTGCGCCGAAGAGCGGGCCGAAGCTGTGGCTCGAATGCCCGGCGTTGCGCAGCACCCACGGGCCGCCCAGCGCAAACATGGCGCGGGCGCAGATGTCGTAGCCGAGCACGACGGCACGGAGCAGCGCGTTGCCGTCGCGCCCGCCCCGCTCCGCCATGGCGAGTGCCGCGGGCACCACACCGCATCCCGGATGCGCCTGCGCGCGCGGGTGCGAATCGTCGGTTTCGTCGGCGTGAGCCATCATGCCGTTCGCCAGCGCGGCGTTGACGCAGGAGGTGAGGATGCGCGTGCCGACGACGAGCGATTCTTTTACGCCCCCGAGGCTCGTCACGTACGCGATCGCCTTCTCTCCCGGCAGCAGTTTCGAGCCCGAGACCATCGCGGCGAGCGTGTCCATGAGGTGATGCTTGCCCTTCTCCGCGACGTCGTGCGGGAGCGCGCGGTCGACCGCGGCTGCGATGTAGGCGCTCAGTTCGCGCATGACGGCAGAAATGCTCGATGCAGCATCGTTCAATGGACGTCCTCCTCTTATCTTGCCGTGTCGCTTACCCACCCCCATCCTAACCTTCCCCCTGAAGGGGGAAGGAATGTTTCGTTGGGGACAGCATGCTCTGCATTACCCCATCCACCCCTGAAGGGGAAGGAACTTTTGTGAGTCCATCGTATTGCTATGCGCGGAGGAGCGGGCGCAATTCGCGCGCATCGGCGAGCTGCTGGATGTTCCAGACCCTATCGACCAGCTTGTGCGCGCGCACCTTGCCGAGAATAGGCGCCATCAAGTCGTAGGCCTTGCGATCCACTTCCTTGCGCTCCATGGGATTTGCCGCCGTGCCGCGCACCGCGGTCGTGTGATGCTTGAGCACGCGCCCGTCCTGCGTCACCACTTCGAGGATCGCCTGCCGTGTCCGGGCGCGCTCGAGTTCCTCGCTGCCGTGAAGCTGGATGCGCCGCTTGAGCTGGAGCACGCGCGGGTCGTGCATGCGCGCTTCGTCGTGCGAGGATTCGAACGTCACGGTGCCGTCGAGCAGCATCACGGCGAGGAGATGCTGCATGCTGATGTCCGGTATGGTGCGATCGTTCACCGTGACCGCGCCGGTCTGATGAATGGTGACGCTCAAGTGCACAACGTCGTCCGCGCGCAGCTTGTGCGCTTCGATGAGCGCGGAGAGCGAATCGAGCGCCGCCTGGATCGGCGAGCCCACCGACCAGCGCTTGATGTTGGTGTTCATGATCTCGTAGGTGCTGCCAAGGCCGCGAATGAATGCCTCGGGATCCGGATCGGCGGAATAGGTCTTGAAAAAGTTCTTCTCGCCGGAAAAGACGTCTTCCACGCCGGTGAATCCGCTGGCGGCCATGTTCGCGGCGGTGACGCCGTTACGCGCCGTCATGCCACCGAAGTCGAACGCCTTTTCGATGTGCTCCTTGTCGCGCGCCCAGCAATCCACGCCCGCCGCCTGCTGGACGGTGTACGAGAGGAGATAGCGCACCTGGTCCAGGTTGAGGCGGGAAAGCGCACCGGCGGCCGACGCCGCGCCGAAGAGCGGGCCGAAGCTCATGCTCGAATGACCTGCGGCGCGCAACGCCTTCGGCCGCAGCGAAAAGTTGGCCCGCGCGCAGATGTCGTAGCCCAGGATGACCGCGCGCAGCAGCGCTTCGCCGTTCCTCTGGTCGCGCTCGGCGATCGCAAGCGCCGCCGGCACGACGCCGCAACCCGGATGCGCCTGCGCAGGCACGTGCGAATCGTCGGTTTCGTCGGCGTGCGCCATCATGCCGTTCGCGAGCGCCGCGTGGACGCTGGAAGTGAGGATGCGTGTGCCGACGACCGTGCATTCCTTGATGCCGCCCAGCGTCTGGATGAAGGCGATCGCCTTCTGTCCCGGAACGAGGCGCGAGCCGGAGACCATCGCCGCGAGGGTGTCGATGAGATGATGCTTGCCTTTCTCGATGACGTCCGGCGGCGGAGCCTTGTCGAGCGCGCTTGCGATATACGCGCTCAGCGCCTGCATGACGGGCGAAATGGCCGCTGCTTCCTTGTTCAAGGCGTCTCCTCCCGCAAGAATGCCAGGCGGCATTCTGCCATACGTGCGCTCACCGACTCGGGCGATGCGGTGTTTTTACTTTCCCTCGGCGCCGAGCGCGCGCATTCTGGCGAGCCACTTCTCACGATGCGACGGGTTCTTCGATTCCACACTCCCGATCAGGCTCTCTCGGATGGGACGGATGCCGCAGAAGGCGAGAATATTCCGCTCCAGGCCTTTCAATCCGTGCGCGCCGAAGTACCAGCGATAGACGAGCGCCGGCATGCCCATGGTGACGACGATACGCGCGCTCTTGCCCGCCAGGCGCTTTTTCCACATCCCGCCTTCGCCGGCGTCGATCGCGAATCCCGGTCGCAGCGTCTGCTCGAAAAAGCCCTTGAGCAGCGCCGGCATGGTTCCGAGCCACAGCGGAAAGAGTATGACGAGGTGCTCGCTCCATCCGATGGCGTCCTGCGCACCCTTAAGCGCGGGAGGCAAGGCGCCCCCGTTCCATTCGTCCTGCGTGCGCAATAGCGCAAAGTCGAGCGCCGCCACATCGATCAACCGCACCTCATGGCCCGCCGCCTTCGCGCCTTCCGCGTATTCTGCAGCGAGCGCGTGGCCGTAGCGATTGCCTCGCGGGTCGGGGTGACCCTGGATGATCGCTATGCGTCGCGGCACGATCGTTCCTCGATATGTCGTCGGTCTTCGAACTCTGACCGCCGGACAGGCGTGGCGTTGCGCCATTCCTGGAATGCCGCGATGGTAGACTGCGCGCCGATGCCCTCCTCCACTCTCCTGACTGCAACGCTCCTGCCCCATCCGCAGAGCCGCGGCGGCGCCGCGCGGTGCATTCGCGCCCGATTGGGGAGGCGACAGGACGGCCTGCTCACGATCTCTTATGTGATCGAAGGCGATATATCACGTATGACGGTGCCGGCATTGGCATCGCCGAGCTTCGCCGAGGGACTCTGGAAGCACACCTGCTGCGAGTGTTTCATCGCGATAGCGGCGCGGCCGGAGTACTGCGAGCTCAACTTCTCGCCTTCCGGAGAGTGGGCGGCGTATGCGTTTTCGAGCTATCGCGAGGGCCGGCCGTTGCGCGATGAGATACTCGATCCGCGGATTGCGGTGCGGCGCTTCGCCGATCGGCTGGAGCTCGAAGGTTCGATCGCGCTCGCGCGGCTCGCGCCGGATTATCGCAACAGCGTGCTGGCGCTCGGTCTATCCGCCGTGATCGAGGATGCCGACGGCGCGCTCTCCTACTGGGCGCTTGCGCATCCTGCCGCCAAGCCGGATTTTCATCACCGCGAGGCGTTCTCGCTCAAGCTCGAGCCTGAGGCATAGCCGTTACGCCCGTGGCCGAGGCCACGATTTGGGCAGCGCGATCGCTCTGGTCGTGGGCTGCGTGTGCCCGCCTTCGAGCACCATGACGCGGTTGCGGTGCGGATCGCCGCAGACCACGATGTGCACGATGTCGCGGCTCGAGAGGACGCGGACCTTGTCATCGGACTTCCCGAGAAACTCGGGCGGCAGCACACCCGCCTCTACCCTTGCCCGCACGGTCGTGCGCTCGATCATCGTGTATTTGACGATCCACTCGAACTCGCGCAACGTCATGCGCGTGTTTTCGTAGAGGTACTCTTTCACCGTTTCCTTGGAATAACCGGCAGCGGCGAGCGACTTGGCGACTGGCGGCGAAAGCAGCACGGTCACCATAACGCTCTCGGCGTTCGATCCGCGCGCGGGAAAGTTGAAGACGCGCGTCTTCTTGAGGATCTCCCTGCTCACGAGGTCGAGCGCCGTGTGCGCGCCGCTCTGGTCAGGCGTGTCATAGGGTGAAGGGGCCGAGCCCCAGTTGTTGGTGACGCCGATGGTCACGGTACTCGTATTGCGATCGAAACCCTGGTCAGTATGAAACGGCGGCCACGGGCTCTCCGCCTCGTTCTCGCCCAGCATAAAGGCGAGCGGATAACCGAACGTGCCCATGTAGCTCGCGCCGGGACGAAAACCCGCGATGTTGCGCACGATCAACCCGATGGCGCGGCCGATCGCGGGATTGGGGCCGCGTGAGATGGCCTGCGGCCCGCATGCGATATCGAGCTCTTTCACGATCGGGCCGTTCACCACCGCGAACGGAAAAATCCCGGAGGAGCTGCCGATATTGTTGAGGCTGCAGCGCGGGTCGCCCAGCGCTTCCACCGCGGCGATGAGGAGCGCCATGTGGTTGGGGGCACATCCGGCCATCACCGCGTTCGCCGCGATGTTCCACGGCGTCGCCCGGAGATTGGCCGAGGGCAGCACGGCAATTTCCTCGCGCGCGGCGCGCTCGCTGTAGCGCAGGAAGTCCTCGATCCGCTCCACTGTCGGCGGAACGATCGGGAGCCCGTCGCTCCACCCTTTCTCCATGAAGAAGCGCGCGATCTCATCGCTCGTACCGGTAAAGACGATCTCGCCGGGGGCCCGTTCCGCGGCGCCCACCGACTCCACCTTTTCCGCGGAGCGTGTGAGCCCCTCGACGATCTGCGCGACGACGTTCTCGAGGTTCCGGGAGATGGTTTGGGCGTCGTGAATGCCGAGCGGGCCCGGGTACTCCGCGATCGCGAGCTCGTCTATGCCGCCGGCCTTGCCGGTGAAGCGCGCCAGCGCCGAAAACCCGGAAGTCGTGACGACCACGCTCGGAATCCCGGCTTTCTCCGCTTCGGTCGCCGGCCGCGCCGCGGCCGGGGCGCAAGTCCCTCAGGCGCCGTTACCCGAGATGACGCCGTCGCACCCCTTTTCCCGCGCCAGTGCCGCAAGACACGCCGCATGCTGCTTTTGCAACGCCGGATTGTCGCTCCCCGGCGCATGGGGAAACTCGGTGTACGGAATGACCTCGAGCCCCGGAAACTTTTCCTGGAGGCGCTTGCGGATGAGGGGAAAAGTGATATCCCCCTTGAAGACGCCGTTCCAGATTTCACCAACCGTTTTCCCCGACAGGCTGTCGAGGCGCTTCGCCCCGCGGGCGTGGACAACCGCGTCCTCGCCCTCGGGGCTTACGACGGAAATGCTTTCGTCTGCCAAATCACTGCACCCGGATGCCGGCCCTCTTGATGATATCAGCGTATTTGGCGATTTCCTTGTCGAGGACCTGCTTGAGCTCGCTCGGCGGACTGCCGATCGCATCCAGCCCTTCCTGCTTGTAGAACTTCGCCACCTTCGCGTCCTTGAGCGCCGTCTTGATCGCCTGGTTCATCTTGCCGACGATATCCTGCGACGTGGCTTTGGGGAAGAACATCGCGTACCAGTTGTCGGCCTCGAAGCCTTTGACAAAGGTGTTCATGGTCGGCAGTTCGGGGAATGCGCTCGCTTTCTTGGGTGAAGATACCGCAAGGCAGCGGACTCTGCCGGTCTTCAGATTGCGCGCAGCGACCGGGCCCGTGGCGAACAGCATGTCGATCTCGCCCGTCATGAGCGCCGCGGCGGCCGGGCCGCCGCCTTTGAACGCGATGATCACTGTATCGAGGTTCGCCCGCTGCTTCATCAGCTCTGCCGCGAGATGGCTCGTGGTGCCTGCCGAGTTCACGCCGTGATTGAGCTTGCCCGGGTTCTTCTTGGCGAGCGAGATCAGCTCCTTCACCGATTTCGCGGGCACGCTCGGGTGCGTGCACAGCACGAGCGGCGTCGAGGAGACGAGGCTCACCGGCACGAGATCGGTACGTGGATCGTACTTGAGCGTTTTCGCGAAGAGCGTGGTGTTGACCGCAAGAGAGGCGGTGGTGAACAGTATGGTGTGACCGTCCGGCGGGGACTCGGCAGCAATCTCGAACCCGATGGTGCCGCCCGCACCCGTCCGGTTATCCGTGATGAACGTCTGGCCCAGGCTCTGGCGAAAGCTTTCGGCGAGCAGACGCGCCTGGATGTCGGTGCCGCCGCCCGTTCCGAACGGGACGATCATGCGCACCGACTTCGCGGGCCAGCTCTGTGCGGAAGCGTTGGAAACTGCGAGTGCGGCGCACGCAAGAACGAGCGCCAACGAACATGCCGAGCTGATTCTGCTCATGAGACCTCCTCCTCGTTGTTTTATGTGGTACAGCAGGCGCCATCATTCCACATGATGGTCAGCGCCGCAAGCCCGGCGTCGTGGGTCCGCGCCTGTTCGTATGACGCTCAGGTATTTTTCTGGAGATCGACCGCCCGCTCTTTCAGCGTCGCATCCGCTTTGAGAACGTGCTTGGCGATCTTGTGCGTCGGCGTGTGCGGCAGCGCGTCCATGAAGAGCACGTAACGCGGCACTTTCATCGCCGCCAATCGTTCCGCGCACCATTTCGCGATGTCCTCCGCGGTCAGTTCGGACTTGGGGTCCTTCACGACCGCCGCGAGGATCTCCTCGTCGCCGAGCTCGGCGGGCACCGGAATGGCCGCCACTTCGACCACACCCGGGCATTGCGCGATGACGCGATCGAGCTCCGCGCCCGCGATGTTCTCGCCGCGCCTGCGGATGATGTCCTTCTTGCGCGTAACGAAGTAGAAGTAGCCGTCCGCATCGCGCTTCATGAGATCGCCGGTCATGAACCAGCCATCGCGAAACGCGGCGCGCGTCTGCTCGGGGTCGCGAAAGTAGCCTTGCATGACGATGGGGTGCTTCACCCACAATTCGCCCACTTCATCGACGCCCACATCGTTGCCGTGGTCGTCGACGAGCCGGCACTCAGCCCACGGCCGCGCGGGATCGGGATGGCGGCCCACCGGTCCCAGGCTCGCCGGCTTCTGCGGCCCTTCGAACGGATTGCAGGTGAGGCCCGGTATTTCCGTCATGCCGAAGCCGGTGATGAGATTCGACACACGGAACTCGTTCCGGAAACAGTCCTGCGTCTCGGGGCGCGCGCCATACACCGTCCGTATGCGGTGCTCCGGGCGAAACTCGCTGCGCGGCCGCGCCTTGAGAATGCGCCCCACGGCATCGATGAAATTGACCTGCGTCGCCCCGCTCTCCACCACGGTGTCCCAGAACGTGCTCGCCGAGAATTTCTCGACGACGATCACGGTCGCGCCGGCGGCCAGCGTGCCGGCGAGCGTGTAGAAGAGCGCATTGACGTGAAAAAGCGGCAGGATGCAGAGCAGCCGCTCGTCCGGCTGCAGCCACAGCCGCGCGATGTTCGCCTCGCCGGCGGTGACGAAGTTGCGCTGGCTGTGCATCGCGCCCTTCGGGAAGCCGGTCGAGCCGGAGGTGTAGATGATGAGGCAGGTATCGTCTGCGGCGCCGGCTGCAGGCAGCGCATCGTCCGGGGCGCGCCGGATGAGATCAAACATGTTCGGCGCATCGGACGAATCGCCGTCGAACTGCATGAACCACGGCGCACGATCGATGCTTTTGCACGCCTCGCGCGCGACCGCAAAGGTCTCGCCGTCGCAGGCGACCGCCGCCACACCAGCGTGCCCGAGCACATACGCCGCCTCGCTCACGCCGAACTCCGGATTGGAGGGCACCAGAATCGCGCCGATCCGCGCACACGCGAAGAGCAGGAGGAGATGCCCGACGTGGTTTCGCGCGAGCACGGCCACCCGGTCGCCCTTCCTGATCCCACGGGCAGCGAGGACGCCTGCAAGCGCCGTGTAGGCCGCGCGGAATTCGGCGCGCGACCACGCCCGCGTCCGGAAAACCACGAATTCGCGATCGACGGCGACGAACGCCCGGCTTTCGTAAGCGCCGCACAGCGAGTAGTCGTGCTCGGGATACCGTCTCAGCACCTGCAGCGGGTTCAACATGATCCCGCCGCCTATTCGGCGCGTAGCCCCGCTTCCCGCGCGACCTTCGCCCATTTGTCGATCTCCGCGTGGAAGAACGCGGCGAATTTTTCCGGCGTGCTCGCGACCACTTCGGCGCCGCTCGCAGCGAGACGCTTGCGATTCTCCGGGTCCTGCAGCACGGCGACCGATTCCTTGTGCAGCCGCGCGATGATGTCGCGCGGCGTGCCCGCCGTTGCGAAGAACCCGTACCACTGCGGCGATTCGTATCCCGGAAGGCCCGCCTCGGCGATGGAAGGAATGTCCGGCGCCGCTTCGGAGCGCGTAGCGGTGGTGATGCCAAGCGCACGCAGCTTGCCGGCGCGCACGTGCGGCAGCAGTTGCGGCATGTTCCCCGCCATCAACGCGATCTGGCCAGCCAGCAGGTCGGTGAGCCCCGGGGTCGTGCCCTTGTAGGCGACGTGCACCATCCTGATCTTCGCCATGCTGGAGAAATGCTCGATCGTCAAGTGCGGCTGCGTGCCGTGCCCCGCCGAGCCGTACAGCACCTGCCCGGGCCGGCCGCGCGCAAAGGCGATCATCTCCTTCACGTTTCTGACCGGGAGCGAGGGATGGATCGCGATGATGCTCGGCAGCGAAGCGACGTGAGTGATCGGCGCGAAATCCTTCCGGGTGTCGTACGGCACGTTCCTGTTGAGCGCGGGAATGATCGCGAGGGCCGCCGGCGCCATGAGCAGCGTATGGCCATCCGGTTTTGCCTTCGCCACGACGTCGTTTCCGATCATGGTGCCCGCCCCGGTGCGGTTCTCCGCGATGACGGGCCGCCCGAGCCGCTCCGTGAACGCCTGCGCAAACATGCGGGCGACGAGATCGTTGCCGCCTCCCGGCGCGGTGGGCACGACGATGCGCACCTGCCGCGCGGGATATTGCTCCTGCGCGAGAACGGGACAGGAAGTACCGCTCAGCACGAGCGCCAGCGCGGCGAGCATCGCATCACTCAGCCGAAGTTTCATGGTTCTCCTCCCTCCAACGAACGGTCGAGCCGGCAGACTGCGGTGCCGGGCGATCACAACTTGCCGGCGTGCGAGGCGATCGCGATGACCGCGGGATTCGTCGAGCGATTGCGCCAGGCGTGGTTCGCGCCGCGCAGGATGGCGATTTCTCCGGCTTTCATCGGCACTTCCTGCGTATCGAGCTGCAGCGTGATCTCGCCTTCCAGGATCACGCAGAAGTCGAGCGTGCTCGTTTTCTGCATGTACGGATGAGGCGCTTTCGGCGAGTAGGTCGAGGCGCGGGCCGATCCCACGGCGCCGAACCATGCCTTCACCTCGCGCTCGCCGATCTTGCCTTCCCATTCGCGGTCCGGCGGGAACGTGACGACGTTCAGCACGGAGCCGTTGCCGGCCGGCTCGAGCACGTTCGGCAGCTGGAGCGATTCGGCGACGATCTTCGCGGGCGTCGCGTCGGTGACCCACATGCGCTGCAACGCGAATCCGGGGCGCGCGGGATCGAGGCGCACGTCCGGCGAGGGCCCGTCGCTGATGAGGCACGACTTGTTCACCTCGCGATCGGCGCACACGATCCGCCGGGCGGGTCTGATGCCTGCAGGAAGCTTCTGACCGGAATCGGCGCGCATCACCGGAACGTTCCCCTGCACCAGGCCCGCGGTGCCGTCGACGAAGCGCGCCGCGATCATGTCGTAGAGCACGATGCCCTCCTCGCGCGGACTCGTCCACTGGTGATAGGCGGCGACGTCGATGACGATGTCGCCGGGCCGCCACTTCACTTCGCCATCATCCAGCACGAGGTTGCGCTCGCCCTGCAGCAGGATCGCGTAATCGACCGTTTCGGTCTTGTGCATGTCGGATGTGTAAGCGTTGCGCCCGCCGCGATCCCAAGTCTTGCCCGCCGGCCGCTCTTTGGGCGCATGGAACGGCTTCACTTTGGGGTCTGACCCCGCATCGTAATTCGCCGGACGACCCTTGCCGTATACGGCGCGCAGGTGCCCGCCATTGCGCGGCCCGGGAAAAAGGTAGTGCGCGCTGCCGTCGTCGCTCTCTCCCGAGAGTGGCGCGGGACTTTCATGCCAGACCCAGAAATCGGTCCACGAATTGGTGAGCGGGGTTGCCTTGTGCACATCGGGTGCTGGGCCGTCCCACACCACTCTCGAGCGCCCGCGCGCGTCGTTGCCCGTCACCACGCGCCGTATCGCCTTCATTCCATCGTCGCTCATGACTCTAGGTCCTCCAGTTGATGTCCTGTGCTTCGCTCATTGCGGCTCGATGCCCGCCGCTTTCGCGACTTTCGCCCATTTCGCTGTCTCGGCGCGCAGAAACGCGGCCATCTCCTCCGGACTGCTGCCCACCACTTCGGCGCTGTCCGCAGCGAGACTCTTTCTGATCTCCGGCATGCGCAGGATGGAAACCGTCTCCTTGTGCAGACGGTCGATGATTGCGGCGGGCGTGCCGGCGGGCGCCATCAGGGCTGACCACTGAACCGACTCGTAGCCGGGCACGGCCTCGCTGATGCTCGGGATGTCGGGCAGCGCTTCGGTCCTCTTGCGGCTCGTCACGCCGAGCGCGCGCAGCTTTCCGTTCCGGACGTGCGGCACGAGCAGCCCGAGCGAGCTCGTCGCCATGACGACGACGCGGCCTGCGAGCAGATCGGTGAGCCCCGGCAGCGTGCCCTTATAAGGAACGTGATAGAGCTTGACGCCGGCCATGCTCGCGAAGAGCTCGACCGTGAGATGCGGATTGGTGCCGTGTCCGGCCGATCCGTAGAGGATCTCGTCCGGCCGCGCCTTGGCGAATGCGATGAACTCCTTCGTCGACTTCACCGGCAGCGACGGGTGCACCGCGAACAGGTTCGGCACGAAATGCGTCTGGGTGATCGACGCAAAGTCGGTGAGCGCGTTGTACGGCATCTTCTTGTAGCTCGACGGATTGATGGCGAGCGTGCTCGGGCTCAGGAGCAGCGTGTAGCCATCGGGCGCCGCCTTGGCACCGATTTCGCTTCCGATGATCGTCCCCGCGCCGGGCCGCGTCTCGACGATCACCTGGCGCCCCAACCGCTTCGAGAGCTCCCCGGCGATCAGGCGGGCGGCCCGGTCGCTCGGGCCGCCCGCCGCCGTCGGCACGACGATGCGCACCGTGCGCGATGGATAGCTCTCCTCCGCCGCGCCGACCGGCGCTGCGAGCGCTGCGAACGCCGCGATGCCCAGAATGGCGCGTATCGCGTGGGTCATCTCCTACTCCTCCTCGTAAGTTCCGGATCGCTGCCCGCGTGCCGTGCGCGTGACGGCAAGCGAGCAGCGCGACAAGACGCCTCCGCTCAGTGCGGTACGCGCTTCGCGAGCACGTTCTTGTCGCTCACCACATCGAGCACGACGGGCTTCTCCATGGCGAACGCGCTCTTGAGCGCGTCCGCAAGCTCGCCGGGATGCTCGACACGGATTCCGGTCACGCCGAACGCCTCCGCGATCTTCGCGAAATTGTTGTCCGTGAAGGTCCACATGTCCGTCCATCTTCCGCGCGGCTGATTGTTGTAGGCGACCTTGTTGAGCGTGATTTCCTGGTTGAGCGAGTTGTTGTTGTTGACGAGCACGACGAGATTGATGCCCCAGCGCCGCGCGGTCTCGAGTTCGGCGATGTGGTAATAGAAACCGCCGTCGCCGGTGAAGCAGAGCACCGGGCGGTCCGGAAGCGCGCATTTGACGCCGAGCGCGCCGGGAAAACCCCAACCGAGCGAGCCCGCGCACCGGAAGTAGCGCTGCCTGGGATGATTGAGCTCGATCATGGTGCCCGTCCAGATGCCGGCGTGGCCGGTGTCCGACACGATCACGCCGTCTTTGGGCAGGACGTCGGTGATCGCCTTGCAGATGCGCTCGGGCCGGATCGGCACGGCGTCTGAGCTGCGATTCTTCTCTTCGTCGGTGCGCCACTCCTTGACGAGCTGCTGCGCGCGTGCGACCCACTGCTTCGCCGCCTCGTCCGAGCGCGGCTGCATGACGTCGATCAGCCGGCGCAGCGCAACCTTGGCATCGCCCAGTATGGAGGCGGCATTGTGGTAGATGCGCCCCAGCTCCGACGGGCTGATGTCGAGCTGGACGACGCGGGTGCCCTGCGGCGGGAAGTTGCGGCCGTGCGTGACTTGCCCGCCGGCGTGGCTGCCGATGAAGAACACGAGATCGGCTTCCTTGATGACGTTGTTCGCGCAGTAGCGCGAATAGCTTCCCGGCACGCCGACCGCCAAGGGATGGCGATCCGCGATGGCGGCTTTCGCATTGAGCGCGGTCGCTACCGGAATCTGCAGCTTCTCGGCAAGCTCGACCAATTCCCGTTCGGCGCCCGAGCGGATCACTCCGCCGCCGGCGACGATAACGGGGCGCTTGGCTTTCGCGAGCTCCGCCGCGACCGCACGCACGCGATCCATCTCGGGTTCGGGACGAAACGCCGGCACGCGCGCATATTCCGGCTCGACGAAAGGATCGAGATCGCCTTCTTCCTCCGCCATGTGGCCGCCGCGCACCGCGAACTGCAAGTGCACGGGACCCGGCGCACCGGTGCTCGCTTCGCGAAACGCCTGACGCACCATGTCGGGAATGCGCGCCACCGTCGGCACGTTCGCGCTGAACTTGGTCACGCACGCGAACTGGGAGAAGTCCTCGATCTCCTGGTATGTGTGGCGATAGCGCGTCTCCGTGGAGGGTCCGCCCGTGATCGCGAGCACCGGAGAGCCCGCCATGCAGGCGTCGCGCAATCCGGCGGCGAGATTGGAGGCGCCGATGTGCTGTGCCATGCACAGGCTCACCCGGCCGCTTGCGCGCGCATAACCGTCGGCCATGTAGGCGGCCGATTTTTCGCCATGCACCATCACGCGGCGGATCGGCATGTCCTCCATTTCCGCCAGCGCCTTCGACATGATGGCCGGCACGAAAAAGATGTGATCGATGCCATAACCTTTCATCATCTCGGCGAAGGCGCGCGAGCCTGTCATTCGGGGCATAAGGGGCTCCTCACTTTGGTCGGCTGTCGATGCGCGGGCCGCTTCCATCGTTCGAGCGCGGCGCGGAGGGCTTGCAAGGTCCTCATGCTAGCACCTGGCAAAACATGACAGAAAAGGATATTTTGTTATCTCTCCATAACGCTATGTCATGGTTGGATGAATCTCCACCAGCTGCGCGCGATCTGCCAGGTCGCCGATTGCGATATGAATATCACCCGGGCCGCGCGTGCGCTGCATACGACTCAGCCGGGGGTGAGCAAGCAGCTCTCGTCGCTGGAGCGCGAGCTCGGTGTGGACATCGTGCTCCGCCAGGGCAACCGCATCGTCGCCTTCACAGCGGCCGGAGAAGCCATACTCAAGACAGCGCGCCGCATACTGAACGACGCTCGAACCATACAGTCGATCAGCGAGGACTTCGGAACCCAGGAGAGCGGGCGGCTCGTCATCGCCACGACGCACACGCACGCGCGCTACGTTCTGGCGGACGTCATCGAGCGGTTTTCCCGCCGCCACTCCAAGGTGCAGGTCGTGGTCCGGCAGGGCAATGCTGCGGGGGTCGTCGACCTCGTCAGCAACGGCGATGCGGATGTGGGCGTCAGCGCCCGGCCGGACGAGCCCGTGAGGGACATCGTCATGCTGCCCTGCTACGAGCTGCCGCGGAGCATCGTCGTGCCGGCGGGCCATCCCCTGCTCAGGAAAAGGAGGCCCGCCATCGAGGATATCGCGCAGTACCCGCTGATCGCCCTGGACGCTTCATTTGCGGCGGGACAGAAGGTGCTGCAGCGGTTTTCAAGGTCGCGGCTCGAGCCCAACATCGTGGTCGCGGCCACTGATACGGACGTCATCAAGTGGTACGTCACGCGCGGCCTCGGCATTTCAGTGCTGCCGTCGGTCGCGTTCGACGCGAAGCGCGACCGCGGGCTCAAAGCGATCGATGTCGCACACATTTTCGAAGCGAACGTCGCCTATCTCATGCTGCGGCGTAACCAGTACCTGCTCCGGCACACGGCGGACTTCGCATCCCTGCTGGTGCCGCAGTGCCCGGGGGCGGACATCGACCGCGCGCTGGTCACCGGCAACGTACCGACATATCCTGTCGCCATTTATCCCAAACCGGCGAAGCATTGAGCTCGCGCCCGCCGCCACTTACTCGACCACCCATGTCCATCAGATTCGGAATCGACAGGCTGAGAGACGAGCCTGCCCTGCGCAAGCCGCTCTCCGGGCGGCGTGTCGCGCTGCTCGCGCATCCCGCGTCGGTGACGCACGATCTCGTGCATACCCTCGACGTGCTGGCGTCCTTCCCCGAGATCAACCTCACCTCCGCGTTCGGCCCGCAGCACGGGCTGCGCGGCGACAAGCAGGACAACATGGCGGAGTCGTCCGACTACGCCGACTCGGTGCACGGCATACTCGTCTACAGCCTCTACGGCCAGGTGCGCCGCCCGACGCGCGAGATGATGGAAAGCTTTGACGTGCTGCTCATCGATCTGCAGGACGTCGGCTGCCGCGTCTATACCTTCATCACGACGCTGCGCTACATCCTCGAAGCGGCCGCGCAGCATGGGAAGAGCGTGTGGGTGCTCGACAGGCCGAATCCCGCCGGCCGCCCCATCGAAGGCCTCACGCTGCGCGCGGGCTGGGAGAGCTTCGTCGGTGCCGGAGCGCTGCCGATGCGCCACGGGCTCACGCTCGGCGAGCTCGCGAAGTGGTTCGTGCGCACGCTCAAGCTCGATGTCGATTGCCGGGTCGTGACGATGGAAGGCTGGCATCCGTCCAGCGCGCCGGGCTACGGCTGGCCGCTCCACGAGCGCGCGTGGGTAAACCCCAGCCCCAACGCGGCGACGCTATCCATGGCGCGCTGCTATGCGGGTACCGTCATGCTCGAAGGCACGACGCTCTCCGAAGGGCGCGGAACGACGCGCCCCCTCGAACTGCTCGGCGCGCCGGATCTCGATCCGCGCGCGCTCCTCGCGACGATGGAAACGATCGCGCCGCACTGGATGCGCGGTTGCCGGTTGCGCCCGTGCTGGTTCGAGCCAACGTTTCACAAGCACGCCGGGCGGCTTTGCGCGGGCGTGCAGATCCACGTCGACGATCCGGCGTACGACCACGAAGCATTCAAGTCGTGGCGGCTCGTCGCGCTCGCGTTCAAGGCGCTGCGGAAACTGAAGCCGGCGTACGCGATCTGGCGCCATTTTCCGTACGAATACGAGCGCGATCGCCTCGCGATCGACATCATCAACGGGAGCCCTCTGTTGCGCGAGTGGGTGGACGATGCATCCGCCGCGCCCGCTGATCTCGATGCGCTTACGAGGGAGGATGAAGAAGCGTGGCGGGAGGAGCGCGAATCGGTGCTGTTGTATAAGTAGATTCGGGGAGAGGGAGTGTTCTAGAGTCGTAATGTGGACTTCGCGCGCCGGAGCAACGCGGCCCGATCTGTTATCCTATCCCCGCATCACGCGATCGCCGCGGCCCGTGCGGCCGCACGTCTGATTGCCAAGATCCGTTGGTAGCCTTCGAGGAATGATTCATCCGCAAGTCCCGTTGTCAAAGAGGAGCAGTGATGAAATTGAGGAATCGTAAAACCATGAACTTCGCTAAACGCGCGCTGGCGGGTGTGGCCGCCGCCGCATTCTCTGCGCTCCTTGCAGCGCCGGCACTCGCCGCTGAGTGGAGCCCGACCAAACCGGTGCGCTTCATCGTCGGCTTCCCGCCCGGCGGCGCCACCGATCTCGTCGCCCGCATCGTCCAACCCAAGGTGAGCGAAAGCCTTGGCGAGCAGGTGATCGTGGACAACCGTCCCGGCGCGAACGGCATCCTTTCGCTGCAGATCCTCAAGAACGCGGAGCCTGACGGTCACACGGTCGCCATGGGGCATTTCGGCGGGCTCGTCATCAGCCCCGCCATCCAGAAGGTGCCGTACGATCCGTTCAAGGACTTTACCTACATCACGATGCTGGTGTCGCTGCAGAACATCCTGATCGTGCATCCTTCCGTGCCCGCCAAGACGCTCCCCGAGTTTCTCGCGTACGCGAAGGCACAGCAGGGACGATTGAACTACGCGAGCTCGGGGGTGGGCAGCCCCGGCCATCTCGCCGGCGTGCTCTTGAGCAGCATGACCAAGGTGCCGATGACGCACATTCCGTACAAGGGCGGCGGCCCGGCGATGTCGGACTTGATTGCCGGCCACGTGCCGGCGTTCATCGCGGTGATCTCGACCGCGGTGCCGCAGGTGAAATCGGGCAAAGTGCGCGCGATCGCGGTGACCGGCACGAAGCGCTCGGCTGCGCTGCCCGAAGTGCCGACGGTCGCCGAAGCGGGCGTGAAAGGCTATAGCGCGACCAACTGGTACGGGTTGCTTGCGCCGGCCAAGACACCCGCTTCCATCGTGAATCGCCTCAACCGCGACTTCGTCGCCGCGTTGAAGTCGCCGGATGTGATCAAGCAGTTGAACGATCGCGGCATCGATCCCGCACCGTCGACCCCGGCGGAGTATCTCGACTTCGCGCGGAGCGAGCAGAAGCGCTGGCTGCCGATCATCAAGGAAGCGAACATCAAGGCCGAATGAGCGCGCAGCGCAGAGCGGCAGCATGATCATCGATTGCCACGGTCACTATACGACCGCGCCGAAATCGCTCGAGGCGTTCCGAAAACGTCAGATCGAAGGGCTGAAGGACCCGGGCCTCAACCCGGCGAAGAACTCGCTTGTCATCAGCGACGACGAGATCCGCGAGAGCATCGAAGGCGCGCAACTCAAGCTTCAGCGCGAGCGCGGCACGGATGTCACCATCTTCTCGCCGCGCGCGGGCGGCATGGGGCACCACATTGGCAATGCGAAGACGAGCGCGCTCTGGTCGGACATCTGCAACGAGCTGATCCACCGCGTCTGCACGCTCTTCCCGAAGAACTTCGTCGGCGTGTGCCAGTTGCCGCAGAGCCCCGGCGTGCGGCCCGACAACTGCATCCCGGAGCTCGAGCGCTGCGTAAAGGAGTACGGGTTCGTCGGCTGCAACCTGAACCCGGACCCTTCCGGCGGCTACTGGACCGATCCGCCGCTCACGGACAAGTGGTGGTACCCGCTCTATGAAAAGATGGTGGAGCTCGAAGTGCCGGCGATGGTGCACGTAAGCGCATCGTGCAACCCTGCGTTCCACTTCACCGGCGCGCATTACATCAACGCCGACACCACGGCGTTCATGCAGTTCATCACGTCGAACCTCTTCAAGGATTTCCCGACCCTCAAGTTCGTCATCCCGCACGGCGGGGGCGCGGTGCCCTATCACTGGGGGCGTTATCGCGGCATTGCACAGGACATGCGGAAGCCGCCGCTCACGGAGCTTCTGCTCGGCAACGTCTACTTCGACACCTGCGTCTATCACCAGGCGGGCATCGATCTCCTGACGAAGGTGATCCCGGCGGACAACATTCTCTTCGCATCCGAGATGGTGGGCGCGGTGCGTGGCGTCGATCCCGACACCGGTCACTATTACGACGACACCAAGCGTTATCTCGATGCGGTGACGCAGCTCACCGCGGAAGAGAAGGAGAAGATCTTCAGCGGCAACGTGCGCAAGGTTTACCCCCGTTACGCCGCACGCCTCGCCGCCTAGGCCACGCTCGCGATCAGAATTCCCAGCTCAGGTTGATCGACTGGAAGCGCTGCGATCCGCCGCCGCCGAGGGCCGTCGTGAACTCCTCGCTGCGCCAGATCTGCGTGAAGGAAATGCGCGCGGGCGGAATTCTCATCGAGAAGCCCGCCTTGAGGTCATAAACAAAGGGTCGGCGGTCCACCGATGGGCCGCCCGAGCGGAAGAGGTTGCCGTCCAGAAAGATGTTGTAGCCGACGGCCCGCGCATCTGCTCCGGCGAAAAGATACCATTCGCGCCGGTTTTCCGGTGCGTGGACGTCTTCACGGCGCACACGCTGCAGCATCGCACCGCCCGGCTCGATCGTGTCCGGGCCGAACCCGGTCATGTTGCGCCCGAAGCGCACGATGCTGCCCACCCGCGCGAGCGTCATCACGTTGCCGATGCTCGCTCCGAAATGCGGGACGAACTGCAGGCCGTTGCGCTCACCGAAACGCCACTTCTCGAGATACGAAAGCATGAGGCCGGGCTCGTTCTTGAGCTGGTTATGCCAGCCGAGAGGGCGGTCCGCGTCCACGAGCTTGTGCCACGCCTTCTGCACCTCTTCACCGAGCGCCGCCGGGCCGATCATGCCGAGATCGAACTCCGCGGTCTGCAGCCGGTCGCCCGCCACGCTTTGCGCGACGCCGCCGACATAGAGCCACGCCGCCCACGGCCGGTCGAAGGGCTGCGGCTCCACCACGGTAATGCGCTTTGGCGTGTACAGGTTCTGACCGATAAAGAGGCCGAGCCGCGCCTCGCCGGGATTGTCCAAAAAGCGTTTCAGTACCCTTTCGGCCGGTTCCTGGAACAGCCGTTCAAGAATCCGCTCCGCCCTGATGCCGCCGCCCAGCTTTATGCCGTTGGTGTAATAGCGGTCCGTCCTGCTGCCTATGCTGTCGTTCTCGATATAGAGCTGCAGTTCGCACGCTTCCTTCCAGTCGCACTGGAGCAGCGGTCGATCGTCCGCTGCAACTGATAACGGCGCGACGAAGAACGCTGCAGCTGCGGCGAGTCGCGTTACCGCGTGCATTCCGTTGCGGCATCGCGTGTGGAAGTTGTAGTGCAGTGGGTGCATGCGAGGCTGTTCCTTTATCTTTCATATTATGCGAGCGCATGTAGGACACGCGCACCGTACGTGGGTTCACACAATCTGACTTTCGATTCGGAGCCTCAGCAGTTGCAGACGATACATGTGTGCTGCAGACTCTGGTCTCCATCACAATGAAAGGCGCCGCCGTGAACGTCTCACCTGCTGTGATTGCCAGCGGCCTGCTGGCGCTGCTTTCCTCCATGGGCGCGCTTGCGCTCGAAGAAACGCCGGCCGTCAAGGTGACACCGCTTATCAAAACGACATCGAGCTGGACCGGCAAGCCGATCGCTTATCCTGACGGACAGGCCGAGATCACGGCGATGGTCATCGAGATAGCGCCGGGCGCGGAGACCGGCTGGCACGCGCATCCGGTGCCTTCGTTCGCGATGGTGCTGGAAGGCACACTCGAAGTCACGCTCAAGGATGGGCAAACAAAGCGCATGGCTTCCGGTGAAGCGCTGGTCGAAGTCATCGATACGCTTCACAACGGGCGCAATGTCGGGAAGGGAACGGTGAGGCTCGTCGTGTTCTATGCCGGTGCGGTGGGCGTGCCGCTGACAGTGAAGCCCTGACTATTTCCCGGCGGCGCGGGCGACGTACGCCGCCACCGCCTTGATCTGCTCTTCGGTGAGTTTGCCTGCGTACGGCGGCATCGGGCCCATGCCGTTACGCACCGCCTCCTCCACGCGCATGGCATCGGGCTTGAGCTCCTCGAGATTCGCGCCGATCGTTCCGGTGGTGCCCGCGTCCTTGAGCGTATGACAAATCCCGCATGGAGGCTCGGCGACTTTGGTGAAGACCTCGCGGCCGAGCTTGATCATCGCATCCGAATCCGCTGCAACGGCGGGCGCGAGCAGCGCGCATGCTGCCGTCACCGCGCTGCCGAAGCGCGCGAGGATGAACCTTGCGCGCTCCCGACGCGTTCGCTTCATGCAACGGTCAGCCTGACGCCGTGGTCGCGCCAACCGTTGTGCGCATAGCCCAAGCTATTCTCCACGGGCTCGACGGGCTGCGTGTTGCCCGCAGCATCGGTGGCGCGGCTCACGAGCACGTAGTTCCCCGCGCCCAGTTCGACGGGAAACACGAACTGCCGCCACGCATAACGGCCGAGATCGGGGCCGAAGAAGCGCGCTTCCTTCCAGCTCTTGCCGCCGTCGATGGAGACTTCGACTTTTTTCACGGGATGAAGGCTCGAGAACGCGACGCCATCGATCTGCACCATCCCGGCGTTCACCGGTGCATCGCCTGCCGGATGATTGATCCACGACTTCACGTTCATTTCCCACACCGGCGGCTCGCGCGGCGTCGGCTTCTTGCCGACTTCGGTCAAGCGATAGTTGGTCGCCTGGATGTTCGCCTCGGTCTCCTGCGCGGTGAATGCAAGCCGGCTCACGTACTTCACGTTGTTGATGCCGTAATAACCGGGGATGACGAGCCGCAGCGGGCCACCATGCGCCAGCGGCAGCCGCTCGCCGTTCAGCTCCCACGCGAGCAGCGCGTTCTCCATCTCCTTCATCGGCACCGAGCGCTCGACGACTACGGTCTTGGGATCGACGCCGGCCGGTATTCTTTCACCGCCCGTGGCGGTGATGAACTGCATGCCGCCCGCGACACCCCCCATCGCCTTGGCGACGGCGGCCACCGGCACGCCGCTCCAGACCACGCACCCCGCGGCCCCGACCGTCCACGGCGTCCCGCTCGGCTTGTGTTTGAAGAAGCCGCGGCCGTTGCCCGAGCACTGAAGGACCGCACCGATGCTTTCGACGCCGAGCCGCTTCAACTGTGCAACCGTCAGCTTGCCGGGCTTGCCTGTGCCCTCCACAGTCAACTCCCATGCATCCGGATCGTGGGTGATCGACTCCTCGGGCGGAGACAGGTTGTTGCGTACGAAAAGAATATCGTTCGGCACGATGACGCTCGTACCGAAAGCCGAGCGCTTGGTCTCGATCGTGTTGCTGCTGTGAACGATGACGCTGTCGCTGTCTTTCCATGCGGCGTACTTCGGCAGCGGCTTGGGCTTGGACGCCTCCTGCTGCGCCAGGGCCCCTCGGCTCATTCCCAGGCCGGCTGCGGCAACGCCTGTGAGCATGAGTTGACGGCGGCGGATATCGATGGGTCGTTCCATGGCGCACCTCGCTTTGAGCATTTGACTCGCACTGGAAGCCCGCCGTTCGGGTGTTGTGCGGCGCGAGCTGAAAAAATTTGCTCCGGTCGCGCGGCGGTCGATCCGGGACCGTTTTCATCGTAAATTTGCGGGCTATGGACCCGACCTCACCAATGGACGTCCGCAAGAGCGTGGACGCGGTATACCGCGCCGAATCGCGCCGGGTGCTCGCAACGCTCATCCGTTTGCTCGGCGACTTCGACCTTGCCGAGGAAGCCTTGCACGAAGCGTTTCGCGCCGCGCTCGAACACTGGCCGAAGGACGGCCTTCCCGACAATCCTCGCGCATGGCTGGTGTCGACCGGGCGTTTCAAGGCGATCGACGCGATCCGGCGCCGCGCGCGTTTCGATCCGCTGGACGACCACATCGAGCACGTCGAATCGCTCGCCGCCGAAAGCCCGGACGCCGAACCGGAGAGCGTGGAAGACGATCGGCTGCGGCTCATCTTCACCTGCTGCCACCCGGCGCTGACACCCGATGCGCAGGTCGCGCTCACACTGCGCGAAGTGTGCGGCCTCACGACGGAGGAGATCGCGCGCGCGTACCTCGCCGCCGCACCCACGCTCGCCCAGCGCATCGTGCGCGCCAAAGCCAAGATCCGCGACGCGCGCATTCCATACGAAGTGCCGCCGCCCCAAGCGCTGCCCGAGCGGCTCGATGCGGTGCTGCGCGTAATCTACCTCGTCTTCAACGAGGGCTACTCCGCCTCGTCGGGCGCATCGCTCGTGCGCGCCGATCTTTCCACCGAAGCGATCCGGCTGGGACGGCTGCTGATCGAGCTGCTCCCCGAGCCGGAAGCGTTGGGGCTCCTCGCGCTCATGCTCCTGCAGGAGTCGCGGCGTGCAGCGCGCGCCTCTGCGAACGGCGATCTGATCCTCCTCGATCAGCAGGACCGAACGCTGTGGAATCGCGAGCAGATCGCGCAAGGCATCGCCCTCGTGGAGCGCGCGCTCGCCTCGCGCCGGTTCGGGCCCTATACGCTGCAGGCCGCGATCGCCGCGGTGCACGCCGAAGCGCCGAGCACTGCGGCCACCGACTGGGCGCAGATCGTCGGGCTCTACGATGCGCTCGCGCGGATCGATCCCTCTCCCGTCGTAGCGCTCAATCGCGCCGTCGCCGTGGCGATGCGGGACGGTCCCGCCGCGGGACTCGAGTTGCTCGACGCGATCCTCGCGCGCGGCGATCTCACCGATTACCACCTTGCGCATTCGGCGCGCGCGGAGTTGTGTCGCCGACTCGGACGCAAGGGCGACGCGCGCGACTCTTACGAACGTGCGCTTGCGCTCACCCGCCAGGAACCGGAGCGGCGATTTCTCGAGCGGCGGCTGCGCGAACTGCAGTGAGGGGTCAGACCCCTAGCCTGGGGTCTGACCCCTAGCCTTCGCGGACAGCGTCCAGCACGCGCCGCAGGACGCTGCGGATCGTTGCGTTCTCCGCGTGCGTGAGATGCCGGTCGAAGCAGGTTTCGATCACCTTCGAATACACCGGCCACATCTTTTTGCGCATGGCGAGCCCGGCAGTAGTGATGACAGCGTTATAGCCGCGTCGGTCGTCCTCCGCGCGCTCGCGCTTGACGAGCCCGGCCTCCTCGATGCGATCCACGAGCCGGGTCAGGTTACTGCGCGAGAAAACGAGCTCTCGCGCAAGCTCATGCAAGCGCAGCTTCCGCCCCGGAGAGCGCTCGATTGCCCACAGGACGTCATACCAGGCGAGTTCCGGAAGGTTCGCCGCGGCGAGGTCGGCCTCGATCCGCGACACCACCGCGGCATGCGTAGTCACGAACAGCGGCCACGCAGAACGAATTGTTTCGGATTGCTTTTTTGCCATTCCCGTCTCCCGGCTGCGATAGTAGTTGCATCTGCAATCAAATTCAAGCACAATCCGATTTGATTGCAATTGCAATCATTAAACCTTCAACGAACCGTCAAGGAGACTCTCTCATGGCAACTCGCATCACCCGTGCGCAACTCGCGGAGAAAGTCCTCGCCGGCCGCGTCGTTCTCGTCGAGGCGCTGCCCGAACGCCACTACGTCGATCGCCACCTGCCTGGTGCGCTGCATCTGCCGCACGACCAGGTTGCCGCGCTCGCGCCCACGCTGCTCAGGGACAAGGAGGCGCACATCGTCGTCTATTGCGCGAACGTCAATTGCCAGAACTCGCACATCGCGGCGAATGCCCTTCTCGGGCTCGGCTATCGGAACGTGGCGGTGTACGCGGAAGGCAAGCAGGACTGGGTCGAAGCAGGGCTGCCGGTCCAAAGCGGCCCGGCGTTGCGCCGCGCGGCGTGACGCGCGCCAGCAGGAGCTTGTCGACTTGTTTGCCGCAACCGCTCACACGCGCTTCGGCAAACCCGCGAGACCGCGCAGCACTTCGATGAATGCGACGCTGTCCATGTCGGCAAGCCCCTGCTGATACGCCGCCTGCTGCAGCTGCGCCCACAGGCTCGTGACGAGCATGGGGGCACCGAGTCGCGTGCCCTGCTCGAGCGCGAGCCGTGCGTCCTTGAGCGAAATCCTGACCATGCCCTGCGGCGAATAATCGCCATCGAGCATCTTCGGTCCCTTGTCGATCATGGTCTTCGAACTGCAGGCGCCATCCTGCAGCACGCGCAGCAGGCTCTCGCCCGCCATGCCCGCCTTCATGCCGAGCACGAGGCCTTCGGCGAGCGCCAGGCGGTTACCGAAGAGGATGAGATTGATGATGAGCTTGGTGAGGGCGCCCGATCCGACCGGCCCCATATGGTAGGCCGCGCGGCTGAAGCCTGCGAAAAGCGGCTCTGCCGCTTCGAAGTCTTCCGGCGCGCCCCCGGCGATGACGATGAGATCCTTCTTCCAGGCCATCGCGCTGGTGCCGCTCACACAGGCGTCGAGAAAGCGGATGCCGCGCTCGGCAAGCTGCGCGCCGAGCCTTTCCGAATCTTCCGGGCGGGAGGTCGAAGTGTCGGCGACGATCAGCCCGTGCGCGCCGCCTTCGGCGACGCCATTCGCGCCCAG
>CAMPGR010000036.1 GCA_946885605.1 uncultured Pseudomonadota bacterium | reverse complement strand
TACAACATCCCGCGGAAGTGATTGATGTGCTTGGCGCTGGACCGGCGTTTGCGGGAGCGCGAGGTCCACGATCAGCACCGGCTCGAGCGTTCGCAGGTGCTCGGAATCGGCGGGGTCGGTGGCAATCGCGCCGCCGTTGCGATCGGACAGGGCGGCGCTGGGCAGCTTGAAGGTTGCCGCGGGAACCTCGCGGCGCAGTTGCCCATTCACGGGTCGGCCGGGATTCTCCTCCATCCACACGGCGGCCGTGCGGGAGCGCTCGCGTATCAAAGCCGCTTCGTCATGCGCGGCAGCGGCGCGCACCACGACATCCGTGGGCTCGAGCACGTAGCCGAGCGGCTGCCCCTGCTTGATAAACGCTCCGGGCAGATCTTCCGGGCGCGTAAAGATGATGCGGCCTGCTGCCGGGCTGCGGATTTCGAGCTGCGCCACGCGCGCATCGATACGCGCGAGCTCGGCTTCTGCATGCGCGATCGCTTCGGCCACGCTGGGAGCTTGCCCGCGATCGTCGAGAAGCGCGTGGTATTGCCGGACGCGCAGGGCCAGCAACCGCGCGCTCGCCTCGGTCCGGCTCGCAAGCAGCGCCGGATCGTCGAGCACAGCAAGCAGCTCACCGCGCCGCACCGTGTCACCACCGCGAACCCGCAGCGCGCGCACGAAGCCGCCGGTCTCCGCGCGCACCTGGGCATGCTCGGGGAGCCATACGACCGCGGGGACAACCGCGCCATAGGGCACGGGAACGAGCGCAATGACGGCGACGATACCGATACCTATCGCGCCCAAGATGCGACCCGCCCGCCGGCGCTCGGGTTCGTCCGGATGGCGGAGGACGGTGCGAACGAGCGCGGCGCACGGCGCAGCGAGGAGCATGATCGCGACTGCCGCTGCAACCATCGCCGCCGCGAGCGTGGACTTCGCGGCGACCCAAAGAACGATCAGGAAACCGATGTACAGCCGATAACTCCATGCGAGCGGCGCGTAGAGTACCATCCACTTCAGTTCGCCGCGGGCGAGCGGAAGCGGGCGCGATTCCAGCGCGAACACACGCCGCCCGATCGTATTGCGCCACCATGCCCGGCTCCGCGAATCGAGATTGGGCAGCTCCAGCAGGTCGCTCAGCACGTGGTAGCCATCGAAGCGCAACAACGGGTTTCCGTTGAAGAGCACTGTCGAGACCGCCGCGATCAGCATGACGACGAACGCCGTGTCGCGCACCCAGCCGGGCTGCACGTTGAGCCACACGTAGAGCGCGAGCGCCGCGATCAGCATTTCCAGCATGATCCCGATTGCGCTCACGAGTGCGCGGTGCGAGCGGCGCGTAAAGCCGTTCGCCGCAGAGGCGTCCACATAGGGCACCGGAACAAGCACGAAGAGCGTGAATCCGACGTCGTGCACTTCGCCGCCCCGGCGCCGGATCGCGAGCGCGTGCCCGAGTTCGTGCAGCGCTTTGATGAGGGGATAGGCGATCCAGCCGATGAGCAGATAGCGCGGCGCATCGGCATGGAGCGTCGCGTAGGCCTGCAATTCCGGCCAGCGCGCGAGCGCGATGAGGATCGCCGGCAGTACGGCAGCGAGCCAGACGAACATCGTCGCCGGCGAGAAGAGCCAGGGCAGCAGGCGATCGAATGCGGCGAGCGGCCGGGACGGATCGAACAGCCGAACGCGAATGGCGAGCGGATTGAGCTCCGCCCAGCGTCTTTTGCGCGCCTGCGACCGATGCTCGCGGAAGAGCCGCTCGATATCGGGCGTGAGCTCGCATTGCAGGAGCTCCGCGGCATTGAGCTGCGCGAGTATCCGTATGGCCTCGTCCTGCGTCGGCGTTTCGTCGCCCAGCGTTCTTGCGAGCGCCTCCCAAACCTCGCCTACGCTACGGCGCCCATCGAGGTGCCCGACCAAGCGATACGCCGCCCGGTTGAGCCGGTGACGCCGGCCGCTCATCGCGGAGCCCAGGTGATACCAGGTCTCGCCGCGATAGCGCTGGCGCTGCACACGCACGTGTGGGCGCAGCCGCGGCCGCAGATCGGCAACGCGGTACCACAACGGGCTCAGCAGCGCCTCGCTCACGACCACCCTCCCCATGCCCAGAGTTGCAAACGCAGCCACGTCAGCAAACGTCCGAAGGCGCGCGCCGCGAGCGGCCTCGAGTCAGCCTCGATCCGCGCGACGCCCTGTAACCCGGGGCGCAGCGCCGCGCCTCCTGCCTCGAGCTTCCCCTCCACCTCGAAGAAATGGCGGCCGTCCCGGGTGGCGCTGATCGGCGTGACGCGCTGGACCTGAAACGGCAGGGGCTGCGCCGGCAGGGCCGCGAGTGCGATCCCGCCCCTGGAGCCGACCTGGACATCCGCAATGTCGCGCTCGTCGACTTCCACGATGAGACGGTAGCGATCCCGCGGCGCCACCACCATCAGGGTGTCGCCGCGCCGCACCGGTGCGCCGAGCGACTGGGTGAGATCGCCGCTGATGACCACGCCGTCGAACGGCGCTTTCAACTGTGCGCGCTCGATCTGCTGTTCGATCAACTCGAGCTGCGCGCGGGCTTCAGCGGCCTTCGCGTGGTTGACCATGAGGAGCGCGCGGTCGGCGCGGGCGAGCGCCGCGCCGTAGGCGTTGACCTGCTGCGCGAGCTCGCTCTCCCATTTGCTGCGCTCGAGGCGGAGATCGTGCTGCGCAAGCTCGGCAAGGACCTGACCTTGCTTCACCGGGTCGCCCGGCCGCACCGATACCTGCTCGATGTAGCCATCGGATGCGGCCACCACGGCGCGCTGGATCGAGCCTTCCAGGCGCGCCGGTGCGCTGACGTGGTACGGGAAAGGAAGGAAAAGCACGACGACCGCAGAGATTATCGCGGCCGCCAGCGATAGTTTGAGCGCCGGTTCGCCGGGACTGAGCAGGCGCTTCCAGGCGACCCGCAAGCTTTGGCGGGCCTTCGACCAGAACGGTCTTTCGTTCTCCCGCTTCAGGGCGAGGATAGGACCCACGAGACTTACGAGATGCTCGCAGAGCTCCGTGTCGGCCCCCGCAAGAACCCGGTCAGGCGCGAACTCGGCCGTTACGGCCCCGACGATGGCCTCGCCATCGACGATCGGAAAAGTGCAGGTTGAGGTGCCGTGACGGCGTGCGAGCGCGGCGTGGCACAGCGTGATCCGGGGCGCCGTGTGGGTCGGGACGGGATACAGGACCGTCGCCGCCTGGTCGATCGCCTCGTCCATCGCGGCTGCCACCTCGCGCGCGGCGTCCTCCGCTGTGTCGAGCGCGGCGCCGTGGGAGATCGCGACGACACTGGCATACCCGTTTTCGACGAACCCGATGGAAGCGCGCTCGAAGCCGCACAGCGTCGCGAATTGCGTGACAAAAGTCACGGCCGCCTCGTCGAAACGGCGCCGGGCCAGGACCGCCGCCTGCAATTCCAGCGCGGATCTGGCGTCAATCGGCATTGGCGAAACGCGGCACCGCGCATTGCGCGGCGCGCTCGGCATTCCGAGTCCGGGATTCGCGCGCAAGGCGCGGCGTGATGGGGATACCCGCCGCATTCGCAGCGTGACGGGCGGGAGGGCCCGCTACAGCACGGCCTTCGCAATGCGGCTTGAGCCAACGCCTGTTTTCTATGATGCCCACCCCCGTGGGCGCATTCTACAGCAGCCTACCGCTACGTGGAGCGGAAAGCGTCACTGTTGCTGCGCATGAAAACCTGCATGCCGTAGTGAAAGGCGATGAACGCGCCCAGTTCCATGATCTGCGCCTCGCTGTAGTGGCGCTTGCCTTCGGCATAAAAGGCGGCATCGACCGCTTCGGGCGTGCGATAGAGCGTGTGTGCGTAACGCAGCGCCCACTTCTCGGCGTCGTCGAAGCGCGGGTCGGCATCGAACGCGCCGCAGCCCGCCTCGATCGTTTCTTCGTCGAGCCCTTCTTTTGCGGCACGCTTGGAACGCAGGCCAGCGAAGTAAGCGTCGCCCGCGGTGCGCGCGAGCAGGATGCGGATGATTTCCTTCAAGCGGTGATCGACGTTCCCCTCGGTGTGCGAGTGCAACAGGGCCTGGAGCAGCGCTTTTGCATGGTTCGGCACCCGGGCGAGTATGCCCGGGAAGTTCTCGTCCGGCACGCCAAGCGCCGTGCACCGGACGATCAGCGCTTTCAGTTCCTCATCGCCTATTTCGTCAAGCCGGAGCGGTTTGATGGGGCGCTCGTTCACGGATGGCTGATCGCGGCTTGCGCGGGGAAGACGGTGCGGGCTTGCGCCGGGGAGAGCGGTATCCGGGCTCAGGCTTGCGGAGCAAGGACCGTCAGGGGTGTTCGGACTGGCGCCGGTACGCGCCGCGACAGTTTCGGATGTCTCGGCCGAAGAGCTCCCGGGCGACTGAAGAGAAACCGGCACGTCGCCATAGATGCGCGCAGACTCTTCCTGGCTCACCAGTCGTCCGTCAGGGGCGAACATCGGGTAGAACTTGAGCGAGCCGAAAAACGTGTGATAGCCCACGTTGAAGCCGATGAAAGCACCCAGCTCGACGATCTCTTCGTCGCTGTAGTGGCGGCGGAGGCGCTCGTAGAAACCGGCATCGATGCGCTCGGGATCGAGCGCCATCCATTCGCTGTAACGCAGCGCGAGCTTTGCGGCCTCGTCAAAGCGGGGGCTCGATTCGTAATTCGCGAGCGCTTCGTCGATGTCGCTTTCTTTCAACCCCTGCCGCTTCGCCGAAGCGGAACGCACGTTGCCTCAATAGACGCAGGATGCCATCCGGGAGAGCTGGACCCGTATGATTTCCTTCAGTGCGTGGTTGACGCGGCCGGTGTTGAATATCGTGTCCCAGGCAACGAACATCGCCTCGCACAGGTCGATGTTGTGCCCCATGACGGCATGAAAGCCGGGGTCGGGCGCGCGATTCCGGAGGCAGCGCTCGATGTAGGGCTTGAGCCGCGTCTTCCGCAGTGCATCGATATCGAGCAGGGTGATGTTAGACATGAGCGCGATTCCGTAGCCGAATGGTAGGTAACGCCCCGGCGTCGTGCAAGGCCGCGTGCGATATGGCGCGCCGCTTTGCAGGCTGGCATGATCATGAAGCGCGACCATTGAGGAGGCGGAAAAAGATGAAGCCAGGGATCCGGATGTCAGCGCTTTTCGCCGCGCTCATCTCGTTGAGCGAGATCGCCACGACCCACGGCGCATCGCGCTACCCCGAGCGGCCGGTTCGGCTCGTCGTCCCGTTTGCGCCGGGTGGCACGAACGATGTGATGGGCCGCATCGTCGCCGAGCGGCTGGCGGCGCGCCTCGGCCAGCCTTTCGTGGTGGACAACCGGGCCGGCGCGAACAGTGTGGTCGGTTCGGAAATCGTCGCTGGCGCGATGCCCGACGGTCACACGCTCCTGATCGTCGCCGCCGGTTTCGCGATCAATCCCAGCCTGCGCCGCAAGCTGCCCTACGACACGGCACGCGATTTTGCGCCCGTCGGGCGGGTCGGCGGCGGGCCGTACCTTATGGTCGTGCATCCTTCCATTCAGGCAAGAACTGTGAAGGAATTCGTGGCGTGGGCCAAAGCGAGACCAGGACAGGTCAACTACGCTTCGGTCGGCGTCGGAAGCCCGCCGCATCTCGCCGCCGAGCTCCTCAAGATGACCGCCGCCATCGATCTCAACCACATCCCGTACAAAGGCGGCGGCGCGGTGCTCCCGGACTTGATGGCGGGGCGCGTCTCGGCGTTTTTTGGCTCGATCTCCACACTAAAGCCGCAGGTCGATGCCGGAAAGCTGCGCGCCATCGCCGTGACCACGGTCAAGCGCGCCCCCGCCATGCCCGATCTGCCGACATTCATCGAATCGGGTCTCGAAGGCTATGAAGTGAACGGCTGGTATGGCTTGCTTGCGCCCGGCAGGACGCCCGCGGCGATCGTCAACCGCCTCAACGGCGAGCTGCGGCAGGTGCTGGACGAGCCGGAAACCCGCGAGCGGTTCCTGCAGCGCGGGATGGAGCCCGCTCCCGGAAGCGCGCAGGAATTCGGCGCATTGATACGCAGCGAAATCGCGAAATGGGAAAAAGTGATACGCGCGGCGGGCATTCAGCCCGAATAGCTCACAACACGCTCACTTCATCGCCCAAGCGCACCTCGCCGCCCGCGCCGTGCGTGAGCATTCCGACGGCGAAGGTCGGCTCCTCCTGCGAAAAAGCGCGCTTGAGCGTGGGAAGAAGAGGCAGATCGCGCTCGCCGGTGACAGGATTGGCGTGCGTCGCGAGACAGCGCACTTTCGGTTTCACGACATCGAACGCCACGTCACCGATGCGGATCGTCTTCCCGATCCAGGCCTGTTCTTCCCATGCCTGCAGACCCTCGACGACGATATTCGAGCGGAAGCGCAGCTCGTTCAAGGCGGGACCGCCGACGGCATGCGCGACCGCGGCGAGGCTACCCCTGCTGTGCAGCGTGATCTGGCCCGCCTCATTGTCCTGGTAGCGTGGCGTGATGCCGTCGCCGATGAGACGCAGCGGCAGGCGCTCGGGGTGTCCCGATAGCGGATTCTCCTCGAGCGTCCGCACGAACTCGGCAACAGCGTCCGCGATGCGCCTGCGGCCTGCATCGTCGAGCACGGCGTCCGCGATGATCGCGCCCGCGCCGGTCACCTGCAGCCGTAACGCCCGGTGGTTGAAACGGACTTGAAGACGCGCGAGTCCCGGCGTGTTGACGAGCGCCACGAACTCGTACTTCCGGCTCCACGCATGATCCGGAAAAGGTGAATTCGCAAAGCGCAAGCCAAGCACCCGATCGCCGGCGATGCGCCCCTCCGGCAGAACGGTGAGTGGGTCGCAAGCTTCGGGCGTGAAGCCTTTCAGCGGATAGCGGTAGAGGGCGACAACCCGCGGCATCGGAACTCCCTGTGCTTCGCGTGGATGCTACCACGAGGCCGCTGCCGAACCGCGGTTTGACCGGTCGAGCGGCGCCGGCGTAGCATGATTTGCAGCCGCCAGGACCCGTGCTGTTGCCGCGGGCTTCTTCCTGGCGGCGTCCTTCGAGCGGAGGCGGCCATGACGCACCGAACCATCCGGACCATCATCGAGCAGCAGCAGGTCATCGCAGCGCCGGCGGACACAACCGTCATCGCGGCGGCGCGCCTGATGCGAGACCACAATGTCGGCGCCGTGATGGTGGTGGAGGACGGCAAGTTGGCAGGCGTATTCACCGAACGCGATGCGCTCTTTCGCGTGATCGCCGAGGGACGCGACGTCGATACGACGGCGCTTGGGGAGGTCATGACGCGCAACCCGCAGACCATAACTCCCGACAAGCCGTTTGCCGACGCGTTGCACCTCATGTACGAAGGCGGCTTCCGTCACGTTCCCGTGGTGGAGGACGGCCGTCCGGTTGGCATGATTTCCGCGCGCGATGCGCTCGGCCCCGAGCTGGAAGACTTCATCTACGAGCTCTTGCGGCGTAACCAGGCCGAGGACATCCTCGCCTGATGCGCCCGTTACATATGTGGCATGCGGCCCATCATGGCGCCGGGCCCGAGGCCGAGCATGGCGCTCTGGAACATGCCGATCACGAAGCTCACGACAATCGCGACCACGACGACGACCACGGTGTAACCGATCGCCTTCTGCTCGGGCACCTTCATCATGACTGGCGCACCGAGGAAGAAGAGGTAGAGCGAGTACAGGGTGCCGATCAGCACGATGATCCAGCCGACCCCAGGGATGATGACGAAAATGCCCGCAACCCAGGCGGCGGTCACGGAATAGCCGGTGAGCTTGAGCGCCTGGCTGAGGTCCTTGCGCCCATCGAAACTCGGCGCCAGCACATCGGCGATAAACCCGACCACCAGCACCATGATAAGGCTCAGCGCGTATTGCGTGATTGCGCCCGCCAGGGCGGCGGTCACGCCCGTTCGCGTGCCGAACGGGCCGGCAAAGAGCACGAAGTTCAGGAAGCTCGCCGCAGCCGGAAGGATGGCCACGATGGCGAGGTAGTTGAGATAGAGCGTCTTGGGATCGGTGGATTCGGATTCGATGACGAGCCATTCCGTTCTCGGCTGAATCAGGATGTTCTTCACGCGGTCCACCAGTTTCACGTTCTTCTCCTCTTTTTGGGCCCGGCAGGGACCAACGTTAGCATATCCCGATGCCCGCCTGCATGATGGCGGACGGGCGCTCCAAACGCGCAGGGCGCCGTACCCGCTGAGCGCTTCCGGGAGATAGCTTTTCGCGGGGCCGCCTCAAGCGGTCCACGATGCGGTCGATGCACGCGCTGCTTTACGCGGCTGCGCTATAGTGCCGCTTTGTCGCAATCGTGACGCCCGCTGACAAGGCCGGCGTTCACAACATGGAACGTCAATACCGCAACGTGCTGGTCCTGTCCGGTTGCCAGGCTACGCTGCAGACCGTCGGGACCACCATGATCGTGGTCACCGGCCTCGCCGGCTTCGCGCTGGCCACCGACAAGGCGCTCGCCACCGTACCGCTGACCTGCTACGTGCTCGGCTCCGCCGCGAGCACGATTCCCGCGTCGCTGCTCATGAACGCGGTAGGGCGGCGCGCGGGCTTTCAGACCGGAACAGGCCTCGGCATGGCGGGTGCCGCGGGCTGCGCGCTTGCCATGTATATCGCGAACTTCTGGCTGCTCTGCGCCGGCATGTTCGTGATGGGCATGTACACCGCTTTCGGCAAGTACTACCGCTTCGCCGCAGCCGATGCCGCCAAGGTGGAGTTTCGGGCCAAGGCGATCTCGCTCACGCTCGCGGGCGGCATCGTGGGCGGGATCTTCGGTCCGGAGATGGCGAAGCGAACGAGCGTCATGTTCGCCGATCACGCCTATCTCGGCTCGTACCTGTCGCTCATCGTCGTCTGCTTCGTCGCGATGCTCTTCCTTACCCGCCTCGACATCCCGCAGCTCTCGGAGCAGGAACGCAAGGATTCCGGGCGGCCGCTCGCCGAAATCATGCGCCAGCCGGTGTTCATGGTCGCGGCGCTTGCGGCAATGCTGTCGTACGGCATCATGAACCTCTTCATGACTTCGACGCCGCTCGCGATGCGCGCGCATCACCATCATTTCAACGACGCGGCCTTCGTCCTTCAGTGGCACATGATCGGCATGTACGGTCCGTCGTTCTTCACCGGCGCGCTGATCCAGCGTTTCGGCGTGCTCACCATCATCATGGCGGGCATCGTGCTGCTTTTCGTCTGCATCGTCGCGGCGCTTGCCGGAACCGCGCTCCTCAATTTCTGGGTGGCGCTGTTTCTGCTCGGCGTGGGGTGGAATTTCATGTACGTCGGCGGCTCCGCGCTGCTCACCGAGTGCCATACCGCGGCAGAGCGTGCCAAGACGCAGGCCGCGAACGACTTCATGGTGTTCGTCACGATGGCGCTCTCCTCGCTCTCGTCGGGGCTGCTGCTCAACGCAAGCGGGTGGCACGCCGTGAATTACGGGTCGCTGCCTTTCCTGCTGCTCGCGACGGCGGCGACGCTCTGGCTCATGTGGCAGCGGCGCAACGCGCGCGGCAAAGAACCTCTCGCGGCATCGGCAGCCTCTTCGAACCCGCGATGAACGCTTTCGGCTTCTTCACGGCATCGCTTCTTGCGCGCCGCTCCCTTTACGTCGCGGCCCTCTGTGCATTGCTCGCCGGCAGCGTCCTTGCGCGGCAGCCCGCCATTCTCACGCCGCCATCGCAGGCGCCGGGCGTGCGCTACGAGCCCACCGCGCCCGACGTGGTGGATGTCATGGTGAAGCTTGCCGGGGTGAAGAGCGGCGATGTGGTGTACGACCTCGGCTGCGGCGACGGACGCATCGTGATTGAAGCGGTTCGCGCCGGCGCGGCACGCGGCGTGTGCGTGGACATCGACCCGCGCCGCATCGCCGAGAGCCGCGAAAACGCGGTGCGGGCGGGCGTTGCGGATCGCATCCGCTTTGTCAACGAGGATCTGTTTGCCACGAACCTCGCGGACGCGAGCGTCGTGATGCTCTTTCTTTCTCCGGACTTCAATCTGAAGCTCCGTCCGAAGCTGCAGCGGGAGCTCAAAGCCGGCACCCGCATCGTCTCCCACTGGCACGACATGGGTGACTGGCAGCCGCAGGAAACCGTGCGCGTCAAAAGCGACGGCCGCGAGCGTCCGATTTATCTCTGGACCATCGACGCGCGCTAAGGTTGGGTCATGCTCCGGCGCCGATCGCGGTGCGCACGCGCGTTCGGTTGAGGGGCAGCTCGCGGATACGCATTCCCGTTGCGTCGGCCACGGCATTCGCGACGGCTGCAGCCGTCGGTCCCTGTGCCGCCTCACCCGTCCCCAGAAATGGCTGACCCGGCCGGCTGATGACGTGGACCTCGACGCTCTCCGGCACGTTCGAGAAACGTATGATCGGATAAGTGCTCCAGTCCGCGCTCGTGATGCGCGTCGTATCGAAGCTGACCGACTCGTAGAGCGTCCAGCTGATCGACTGTACGACGCCCCCTTCGATCTGGTTTCGTATGCCGTCGGGGTTGACGGCTTCGCCGCTGTCGGCCGCGGCCACCGCGCGCAGCACGCGCACGAGGCCGGTCTCCTGTTCCACCGCGACGTCGCAGGCGACAGCGGCGTAGCCAGCCAGATTCTTGTAGCGGGCAAAGCCGAAGCCCCGGCCATGCCCGGGCCGTCGCTTGTAGGCCGACCAGCCGAACCGATCCGCCGCCATGCGTATTGCGTCGCGAGCGCGCGGATCTTCGAGATGGCTTAGTCGAAACTCGACCGGATCGACGCCCGCCGCTTTCGCCAGCTCGTCCATGAAGCTTTCGAGCGCGAAGACGTTGTGATAGCCGCCCAGCGCACGCAGCGCCGAAACGCGCAACGGCATGTCGGTCACGTAGTGATGGACGACTCTCACGTTCGGGATGCGGTAGAGGGGTATGGCGTTGCGGTCGCCGCCTCCTGTCGGTTGCGGGATGGGCTTCGGTATCGGCTGCTCGAAGGGCTTTTCGAGATGCCACGCGGGCGCGAGATTACCGGCCGGGCCGGGGCGCGTGGTGTGCGAGCAGCTCCAGACTTCATACTCCCAGTCGACGATCCTGCCGCCTTCCAAGCGTGCCCGCGCGTTCGAGATCATGGCGGAGCCGTAGGGCTCCCACGTGTGCTCGTGCTCGCGCATCCACTGCACGCGCACTGGCCGCCCGGGGAAAGCCACGGCAACCAGTGCCGCGTCCGCGCCGGCGTCATCCGCCGCATTGTGGCCGTAACAGCCGGCCCCTTCCATATGGATGCAGCGCACCCGCTCCAGGGGCAGCCGCAGCATCTCGGCGATCGCTTCGCGCAGCGGGTAAACGCCCTGGCTGTGGGTCCACACCGTCAACTGCTCGTTCTGGTACAGGCCCACTGCGCAAGACGGTCCGATGGAACCGTGAAGCTGATAGGGCCGGCGGTATGTCGACTCGATGAGGCCCGAACCCCGCGGCACCGGCCGGCCGTCGCGAACGACGCGCTCCTGCGAGGTGAGCCGCTGGAATTGGGGATACAGCCGGGCGGGGTCGAGGAGCGTGGGCCGCTCGTCCCACTCGCCGGCCCGCTCCAGGGCGCGCATCGCGACTATCGCCTGGTATTCGCGCTCTGCCAAAACGGCGAGAAAACTTCCGTTGCGCACGATCTTCAGCACGCCCGGCATTTTCTGGACCGGCTCGATGTCCACGGTTCGAAGCCGCGCGCGGTAGCTCGGGGGGCGCACGACTCTCGCATGCACCATGCCGGGCAAGCGCAGGTCCTGAACGTAGATCGCGGTGCCAGTCAGCTTGATCGGGATATCGACGCGCGGCATCGATTTTCCGACGACGCGATAGTTCTTCGGGTCGCGCAGCGGCGCGCGCGCCTCGGCCTTGACGTGCAGCGTGTCCTTCGAGACGAGCTTGGCGTACGAGACCTGGCGCCCGTCGGGAGCGCTCACCTTTGCGTTTTCCGCGGAAAGCTGCGCAGCGGGGACGCCAAGTTCTTTCGCGCCGAGCTCCAGCAGTATGGCGCGAACCTGCGCGGCGGCATGCCGAATGGCTGTCGCGCTGTCCTGCATCGACTGGCTGCCTGCGGTGTAGCGCTCGTCCGGTGTGCTGCTCGTGTCCGCGGTGACGAGCCTGATCGCGCCCGGCTCGACGACGAGTTCTTCGGCGGCGACCTGGATCAGCGCGGTCTTGATGCCCTGCCCGAACTCCACCTTGCCGGTGAAGACCGTGATGCTGCCGTCCGCATCGATGCGGATCCACGAATCGAGCAGCGGCTCGTTTCTGAGGCTGCCGGGAAGCTCCGGCGCCTTCTTCGGTTCCTCGCCGGGCTTCAGCGGGTCCTGCTCGGTGGTGGCGAAGACGCGCGGCAGCAGTGAAAAGCTCACCACCAGCGCACCGCTGCCGGCAAGAAAAGTGCGACGGGACAGTTTCGCCGTCATAGACCGGATCCTTCTTCGTGCGGCTTCTTCGCGCGCGCAGCGCGCTCCACAGCGCGCAGGATGCGCATGTGGGTGCCGCAGCGGCAGAGATTGCTGCTCATGTGTTTTCGAATCTGCGCCGGCGAGGGCGATGAATTGCGCTCCAGAAGGGCATGCGCCCGCATGATCATTCCAGGAATGCAGAATCCGCACTGGGCCGCCTGTTCTTCGATGAAGGCGCGCTGGATCGGGCTGGGTTGCTCGAGCGTCCCGAGCCCTTCGAGCGTGAGAATGCGGCGACCTTGCAGCATGGAGATTGGCGTGATGCACGAAAAAACCGCATTGCCGTCGATCACCACCGTGCAGGCGCCGCACTGGCCGAGCCCACAGCCGAACTTCGCGCCGTTCAGTTCGAGATGGTCGCGCAAGACGTAGAGCAGCGGTGTTGCGGGATCGGCTTCGATCTCGCGCGTCTGACCGTTTACATTGAGTGTAACCATAGCCGCCTTTCCTCACTCTTCTCTGCCGCGCTCCTCGCGCAACCGCGCGATTTCCTCCCGCGCGTTTTCCCATGCCGTGCCCGGACCGAACCGCTCGCGCAAGTAGACAACGAGATCCACGAGCTGCCGGTCGTCGGTGAGGACAGCGCCGAACGCGGGCATCCACGGGCCGTGTTCACCCTCGCGCGGCATGATGCCATCCAGGATGATGTGGACCAGATTGCGCGGCGTCGAAAGATGGACGCTAGTGCTCAAGGCGAGGTGCAATGCATCCGCGGAAGAGGGCGTCTGCCGGCCACTGTCGTGACAGAGTCCGCACGCGCCGTCATAGATCGCGGCGCCGCTCGCGCTCCCGCCGGCAGCGGAGGCGCTGGACGAGCGATGCACGACGCCTTGAACGGAGGCATAAAGCGACTGATCGCGCTGCACGCGCGCGAGGACCTCCTGCGCCCTGCGTTGCCGTTCGGGCGACGGTGGCCCGGCTACTGCAGCGACGTAGGCCGCGATCGCCCTGACGTCGGATTCCGGCGCCGCGGCAAGATTGCCGACCACGGGCGCCATGGGACCTGCCGCAACCGAGTGGAGCGCGTCCGCTCCCGTCGCGAGATAGCGATACAGTGCCTCGGCCGTCCATGGTATCGGGGCGGGGGATGCGGCATTCAGTGCAGGGCCGTTCCACCCCTGCGCCGCCCCGCCGGCGAGGAATTCGTCCTTCTTCTCCGCACCCAGGAAGTTGCGCGGGGTGTGACACGCACCGCAATGGCTCGGCCCGCGTACGAGATAGGCCCCGCGATTCCATTCCGCGCTCTGAGCCGGGTCGGGTTCGAAACGACGGTTCTCGTGAAAGAGCAGCTTCCACCCGGCAAGCAGCATCCGGATGTTCAATGGAAAAGGCAACTCGTTGCGCGGCGTCTCCGCGGCCACCGGATTGCGACTCATCAGGTACGCGTAGAGCGCGCTGAGGTCGTCGTCCGGCATCAGCGTGAAATGGTCGTAGGGAAAGGCCGGATACAGGTGTCGCCCTTCGCGGTCCACCCCTTCGCGCATGGCGCGCACGAAGGCCGCTTGCGACCAGCGGCCGATACCGGTTTGCGGATCGGGCGTGATATTGGTGCCGTAAAGGGTGCCGAAGGGGGTTTTGAGCGCCCGCCCGCCAGCGTACGCCGGCGCGCCGTCCGCCGTATGGCATTCGTAGCAGTTCCCCAGCGCAGCGAGCTGTGCACCGCGCACGAGCAGCGCACGGTCGAACGTCGTCGGCGAGGGTGGATCGACGGGCGGCAGCGCCGACCGCCAGGCATAGGCGACGAAGAGAACGATGCCGATCAGGAGAACGGCAAGCAAGCCCAGGCCGACGTGTCGGGCGCGCATGGTTGCCTCGGATTCGCTACGAAGGCCATCGCGAGAGAATTCACTGCGGAAGCCGCGCAAAGGCGAGTAGCGATCAGTGGTTGGTCACTGCGGTTTCCACTCGGTTCCGTCGATGCAACACGCAAGGTCTGGCATACGACGCACGACCGCCGGCCCCAAATAGCGTATAATGCCCGCAAGGCTAGGGAGGCGTCATCCGGTCTGCATCTCTCTCCTCTCGCGGTTGTTCACAAGACTCCCCCGAATCTTTCAACAAGAATTGAATCCGCCTGAACCGGTTCTGACGGCTGAATGCCGCTGCGGGCCGATCCCAGGAGATCCACTTGACTCAGTTGTTTGCAGGTCTCGGCCTTTCGGCCGAGTTGACGCGCGCAGTCGCCGAAGCGGGCTATACGCAACCCACGCCCGTGCAGGCGCAGGCCATTCCCCTGATACTCGAAGGGCGGGACGTACTCGCCGGAGCGCAAACGGGGACCGGGAAGACTGCCGGATTCACGTTGCCGTTGCTGCAGCGCCTTGCAGCGAAATCCAATCATTCGTACTCGCCTGCGCGCCATCCGGTGCGCGCGCTCATTCTGACGCCCACGCGCGAACTCGCGGCGCAGGTGGAAGAGAGCGTGCGCACCTACGGCAAGTACCTGTCGTTGCGCACGACGCTCGTCTACGGTGGCGTCGGCATCCATCCCCAGATTCAGGCATTGCGGCGCGGTGTGGACATTCTCGTCGCCACGCCCGGTCGGCTGCTCGACCACGTTCAGCAGCGCACGGTCGACCTTTCGCGCGTGGAGATCCTGGTGCTCGATGAAGCGGATCGCATGCTCGACATGGGATTCATACACGATATCCGCCGCATCATCGCGCTGCTGCCGAAGGAGCGTCAGAACCTGCTTTTCTCGGCGACTTTCTCCGATGAAATCCGCAGGCTCGCCGACGGCTTGCTCAATGCGCCGGCGCTCATCGAGGTCGCCCGACGTAACGCCGCGTCGGAGCTCGTCGCGCAACGCGTGCATCCCGTCCCCGCGGCGCGCAAGCGGGAACTGCTCGCTCACCTCGTGGCGGCAGGCGACTGGCGGCAGGTGCTGGTCTTCACGCGCACCAAGCACGGCGCCAACCGCTTGGCGGAGCAGCTCACACGCGGCGGCATCCACGCCACCGCAATACACGGAAACAAGAGCCAGCCGCAGCGCACGCGTGCGCTGACCGACTTCAAGGCGGGCAGCGTGCGCGTTCTGGTCGCGACCGACATCGCGGCGCGCGGCCTCGATATCGAAGCGCTGCCGCACGTCGTCAATTTCGACATGCCGCACGTCGCTGAGGATTACGTGCATCGCATCGGGCGCACCGGCCGTGCCGGCAGCCAGGGAGAGGCGATTTCACTCGTGGCGCCGGAGGAACTGCCGTTACTGGCTGCCATCGAGAAACTGCTCGTGCGCCGGCTCGAGCGGCAGACCGTCGCCGGATTCGAAACGAGCGGCATGGATCAGCGTGAGGCGCGCCATTCGAAAGGGCATAACCCGCAGCCCGCGGAACGCCCGCCGCAGCATACGCGCCATAAAGCTAAAAGAGGGTCACAGGCTCGCGAGCTGCGACGCGATCAGAAAAACGAAAGTCAGCCGCGCTCGAATGCCGGGCAGATGTTTCCCTCTTCTGCGAGCGTGTTCGGCGAGCCGCGTTCGCGGAGTGTTCCCGCAAACCCGCGTCGCGCCCACGGCAGGCGTAATGCGCCCGCCGCGGCAGTGCTCGGCGGCAGGCGCCACGGCACCGGGACTTGACCCCTGTATGTCACTGAGGCTGGTAGCCGATGTCTTTCACCAGCTTCGCCATCTCCATCGATTCCTTCTTGACCCGGGCGCTGACTTCCTCGGGCGACGAGCCCACCGGCGTAAGGCCCTGTCCCTCCAGACGCTCTTTCACCTCGGGCGATCGAACGATCTTGACGAGCTCCTCGTTCAGGCGCCGGACGATGGCTTTCGGCGTGCCGGCGGGCACGACGACGTTATGCCACGTCACGTTCTCGAAACCCGGGACGCCTGATTCGGCGACGGTCGGCACGTCCGGCAGCGCCGGATTGCGCGCGAGAGACGTGACGGCCAGGGCGCGCAGCTTGCCCCCCTTGACGTGCGGTATGGCGACCAGCGGGTTCATGAAGAAGAACTGCACTTCCCCTGCAATCAGGGCGCCCACCGCCTGCCCGGTGCCCTTGTACGCGATCGGGACCATATCGATATCCGTGATCTTCCTGAACTGCGCGATGCCGAGCAGGTTGTTGGTGCCCGTCGTGGCGTAATTGAGCTGCCCCGGCTTCGCTTTCGCGAGCGCGATGAACTCCTTGATGGTCTTGGCGTTGACCGAAGGATTGACCACTACCACGTTGCCGACGCTGGTGAGCTGGGTGATCGGCTGAAAGTCGCGGTCGGGGTTATACGGAAGTTTCTTGAACACGTGCGGATTGATGGTGAGCCCGCTGTTCACCGCGAGCAGTATCGTGTAGCCGTCGGGAATTGCCTTTGCCCCCAGCTCGAAACCCAGTATGCCGCCGACGGCGCCGCGATTGTCGATTACGAGCGTCTGCCGTACGTTCTCGCCCAGCTTCTGTCCCACCATGCGCGCCAGGATGTCGCTCGGACCGCCGGGCGCGAACGGCACGATGAAACGGATCGGCCGGCTGGGATAATCGGCCTGTGCTGCATTGACGGCGAGTGCTGCAAGAGACAACAGGAAAGAAAGTACAGCTGTGACAGTGCGGCTCATGGCATCCTCCTTAGGTGATCCACCGCGGTGGCTGACGAACCTTGCGTTCGCCAGAAATTCAATGCCTAGAACGACGTGTTGAGCCGATTATAGGACTTTCGCTACACCATTAGGACGTAGTCCGCCTGGACCGCCGTCACGGTGTGCTGCAATGCGCCATCGTTTCGCCGCCGAGCAGCAGGGTCTTCATGCCGAGCTCCCGCGCACGGCAAGGCGCTTCAGTCCGAGACGGGCGACGGCGTGGCGGCCGAGCGCGCCGCCCTGCTTGTCATCGTCTGCCATCATGCGAAAAGCCCGTTCGGTAACCCTGCCGGGTGTACTTGACGTTGGTGGAAACCGACAACTGCGGAATGCCGGCTTCATGGTAGATGCGCGACGCGGGCAGGGTGACGCCGGAGTTTAAGTGACCGATCATGCCGCGTATGCCGGCGTCCACGAGCCTTTGTGCGACGAGCGTGCCGGTCCTGGGATCGGTCTGGTCGTCCTCGGCCAGCAGCTCGAACCTGACCGCCTTGCTGCCGATGCGCGGGCTCGCTGCATTGAGCTCCTCGATCGCCATGCGCGCGCCGCGGAGGTTGTCTTCGCCATAGTGGGCCTGCGGACCCGTGAGCGGAGAAGCGAAGCCGAGGCGCACGACTTCGGTCTGCGCGGCGGCGAGCGATGCCGACGCGGCGCAGACCCACGCAAGAAAACGGCTGATGCGCGAGGCACGCATGACAGGTTATGGCGCGCGTCTTATGAAACGAGGATGACGCGATAATCGTTGACGTTGGTGCGCGTCGGCCCGGTCACAACGAGATCGCCGAGCGCGCTGAAGAAGCCGTAGGCGTCATTGTCCTCGAGCATCTGCGGTGCCAGGAGCTTCAAGGCCGCGGCGCGCTGCAGCGAGTCGGGAGTGAGGATTGCCCCCGCGTTGTCTTCCGATCCGTCGATGCCGTCGGTGTCGCAGGCGAGGGCATGGATTCCTGCCGCAGCGTTCAAATTGACGGCGAGCGACAGCAGAAACTCCGTACAGCGCCCGCCGCGGCCCTTGCCGCGCAGCGTTACCGTGCATTCGCCGCCGGAGATGAGCGCCACTGGCGGCGCCCACGGCGTTGCATGCATGCGCACTTCGCGTGCGAGCGCCCCGTACACCTTCGCGACCTCACGGGCTTCTCCGGTGACGGAATCGCCGAGGATCGCCGGCTTCACATCATGGCGGGAGAAGAAATCGGCCGCGGCCCGCAGCGATTGCCGCGCCGTTGCGATGACGCGATTCTCGACGCGCTTGAACATGGCATGGCCCGGTTTCGGCGTTTCGGGAATCTCCCCGTGTGCACCCCGTGTGAGGTGCTCGAGGACGGCGTGCGGCACAGCGACCTCGTAGCGCTTCAGTACATCGAGCGCGTCCTGATAAGTGGTCGGATCGGGCGCGCACGGTCCCGAGGCGATGTGCGTCGGATCGTCGCCCGTGACATCCGAGATGAGGAGCGCGAGGACGGGCGCCTTGCACGCCGCAGCGAGCCGTCCGCCGAGGAGCGCGGAGAGGTGCTTGCGCACCGTGTTCATCTCCTGGATCGGCGCGCCGCAACGCAGCAGCTCGCGCGTCGTGGCGCGCAGGTCTTCCATGCCCAGACATTCAGCCGGCAATGAAAGCAGGCTCGAGCCGCCGCCGGAAACGAGCACGAGCATGAGGTCGTCCTTGCCGAGAACGCGCGCGCGGCGGGCGATTTCGTGCGCCGCTTTCTCACCGCTTTCATCGGGAACGGGATGGCCGGCCTCGATCACGGTGATGCGGTTGGTGAGGAGCCCGTGCCGGTAGCGGGTGATGACGAGCCCCTCCAGGGGCGCGTGCGCCGGCCAGTGCTGCTCCACCGCTAGCGCCATCGCGGCAGCCGCTTTGCCCGCGCCGACGACGAGTGTGCGCCCGCGCGGCGGTTTCGGCAGATGCGCGGGGACGATCTCGAGCGGGTCGGCGGCGGCCAGTGCCGCGCGGAAACTCCCGAGCATCAGCTCGCGCGATGAAATTCCGTTCTCGGTGGTCGCCATGCCTTTATGCCGGGGTTTATGTCGGGGTCAGACCCGTAATGGGGTCTGACCCCCTTAGCTCTGCTGTATGCCTATGACGACTTGGCGTGCGCCGTCTGACGCAATGCGTGCGCGAGATAGCGCCCGGTGTGGCTTTCCTTGTTCTTCGCCACTTCTTCCGGTGTCCCGACCGCGACGACATGTCCGCCGCCATCCCCGCCTTCCGGCCCCAGATCGATGATCCAGTCCGCAGTCTTGATGACATCCAGATTATGCTCGATGACCACGACCGTGTTGCCGTGATCGCGCAGGCGCTGCAGCACCCGCAGCAGCAGATCGATGTCGTGGAAATGCAGTCCCGTCGTCGGCTCGTCCAGTATGTAGAGCGTCCGCCCGGTATCGCGCTTGGAGAGCTCGAGCGCGAGCTTGACGCGCTGCGCTTCGCCGCCCGAGAGCGTGGTCGCGCTCTGCCCGAGCGTGATGTAACCCAAGCCCACGTCGAGCAGCGTCTGGAGCTTCCGCGCGATGACCGGCACCGCGCTGAAGAACTGGGCCGCCTGCTCGACGGTCATTTCGAGCACTTCGTGGATGCTCCGTCCCTTGTATTGAATCTCGAGCGTCTCGCGGTTGTAGCGCCGGCCGTGGCAGACGTCGCACGGCACGTAAATGTCGGGCAGAAAGTGCATCTCGACCTTGAGCACGCCGTCGCCCTGGCACGCCTCGCAGCGCCCGCCTTTCACATTGAAGGAGAAGCGTCCCGCGCCGTAGCCGCGGGCACGCGCTTCCGGCACGCCCGCGAAGAGCTCGCGGATCGGCGTGAAGAGCCCGGTATAAGTGGCGGGGTTGGAACGCGGTGTGCGCCCGATCGGGCTCTGGTCCACGTTCACCACCTTGTCGAAGAATTCGATGCCTGAAATGGATTCGTGGGGCGCCGGTTCGGTCGCGCTGCCGTAGAGGCTGCGCGCCACCGCCTGGTACAACGTATCGTTGATGAGCGTCGACTTGCCGGAGCCCGAAACGCCCGTCACGCAGACGAAAAGCCCGACGGGTATGTTGACCGAGACGTTCTTGAGGTTGTTGCCGGTGGCGCCGGCAATCTCGATCTGACGCCGCGGGTTCACGCGATGCCGCAGCCCCGGGATCTCGATGCGCCGGCGTCCGCTCATGTACTGACCGGTGAGCGAATCGGCATGATTCATGATTTCCCGGGGCGTGCCCTCCGCGACGACGCTCCCGCCGTGTTCGCCCGCGCCGAGTCCCATGTCCACGACATAGTCCGCGCTCAGGATCGCCTCCTCGTCGTGCTCGACGACGATCACCGAATTGCCGATGTCGCGGAGCCGCTTCAGCATGTCGAGCAGCCGTGCGTTGTCGCGCTGGTGCAGCCCGATCGAAGGCTCGTCGAGCACGTACATGACGCCGGTGAGCCCCGACCCGATCTGGCTCGCGAGCCGGATGCGCTGCGCCTCGCCTCCCGACAGCGTTTCGGCGGAACGCTCGAGCGAGAGGTAATCGAGCCCCACATTGTTGAGGAACTGCAGGCGGTTCAGGATTTCGCGGATGATCTTGTCCGCGATCGCCTGTTTCACGCCGGAGAGCTCGATGGTCTCGAAAAACCGCGCCGCCTGCGCGAGCGGCAGCATGCTGATCTCGTAGATCGTGCGCCCGGCAACCGTCACGTTGCACGCTTCTCGCCGCAGCCGCGTGCCCTTGCATTCCGGGCACGCCTGGGTATTGAGATACTTCGCGAGCTCCTCTCGCACCACGATCGAATCCGTTTCGCGATAACGGCGCTCGAGGTTGGGAATCACGCCTTCGAAAGCGTGCTCGCGCACGAACTTGTTGCCGCGCTCGCCCACGTAAACGAAGCGGATCTTGTCGCGGCCGGAGCCGTGCAGCACCGCATCCTGCACCGCCTGGGGCAATTGGTTGAACGGTGTTTCGAGATCGAAGCCGTAGTGCGCGGCAAGGCACTGCAGCATCTGGAAATAGAACTGATTGCGCCGGTCCCAGCCCTTGATCGCGCCCGAGGCGAGCGACAGGTCGGGAAATGCGACGACCCGCTTCGGGTCGAAGAAGCTGATCGTCCCGAGGCCGTCGCAGCGCGGGCAGGCGCCCATCGGGTTGTTGAACGAAAAAAGCCGCGGCTCGAGCTCCGGCAGCGAGTAGCTGCACACGGGGCAGGCGAACTTCGCGGAGAACAGATGTTCCGCGCCGCTGTCCATCTCGACCGCGATAGCGCGCCCGTCGGCATGGCGTAACGCCGTCTCGAAAGATTCCGCAAGCCGCTGTTTCGCATCGGCGCGCACCCGCAGCCGGTCCACGACCACATCGACGGTGTGCTTGACGTTCTTCTTGAGCCGCGGCAGCTCATCGATCTCGTGCACCTTGCCGTCGATGCGCACGCGCACGAAACCCTGCGCGCGCAGCTCGTCGAAAAGCTCCGCCTGCTCGCCCTTCCTGCCGACGATCAGCGGCGCGAGGATCATGAGCCGGGTGTCTTCCGGGAGTTCCAGCACATGGTCGACCATCTGCGAGACGCTCTGCACCGTCAACTTGATGTGATGGTCCGGGCAATGCGGGTCGCCGACGCGCGCAAAGAGCAGCCGCAGGTAATCGTGGATCTCGGTGATCGTGCCGACCGTCGAGCGTGGATTGTGGCTCGCCGCTTTCTGCTCGATGGATATCGCCGGCGAAAGCCCTTCGATCAGGTCGACGTCCGGCTTCTCCATCAATTGCAGGAACTGGCGCGCGTACGCCGAAAGCGATTCGACGTAGCGGCGCTGGCCTTCGGCATAAAGCGTGTCGAACGCGAGCGAAGACTTGCCGGAGCCGGAGAGGCCGGTGATGACGACGAGCTGGTTGCGCGGCAGGTCGAGATTGATGTTCTTGAGATTGTGCGTGCGCGCGCCGCGGATGCGGATCACCTCGCCGCCGCGCGCGGGCTCCGGGCGGAGCGCGACCACCGAATGTTGCGGGTTCGCTTTCAAGCAGGCTGGCGCGGTAAACCTGTTAATATACCGGACTTCACGTTCGATTCCCAACCTGTTTCAGCCATTTCCGGTCGATGTCTCACAACGGGCGTATGAGCGCCGCGGAGCTGCGCGCGTGCATCGGGCTCTCCGCGATCTTCGGGCTGCGGATGCTCGGCATGTTCGCGATTCTTCCCGTGTTCGCCATCTATGCCGAGCATCTTCCCGGCGGCGACGATTTGACGCTCGTCGGGATCGCGATCGGCGCCTACGGTTTCACGCAGGCGCTCCTTCAGATTCCGTTCGGATGGTGGTCCGACCGCTATGGCAGGTGGCCCGTGATTTACGCCGGGCTCGCGATCTTCGCGGCCGGGAGCTTTGTCGCTGCGTCCGGGCACCACATCTACGTGGTGATTCTCGGGCGCGTGCTGCAGGGTGCGGGCGCGATCTCCGCGGCGGTGATGGCGCTCGCGGCGGATTTGACGCGCGACGAGCATCGCACCAAGGCGATGGCCATGATCGGGTCGACGGTCGGCGCGACCTTCGCGCTTTCCCTCGTCGCCGGCCCCGCGCTCGATCGGGTGATCGGCGTGCCGGGCATTTTCGCGCTGACCGGCGTGCTGGCGATCGCGGCCATGGGGGTCGCTTACGCGATCGTGCCGCGCCATCAAGCGCGAGCCGGTGCAAACGCGGCTCCGGCGGACGATGCACGCTTTGCGGCGGTGCTCGGAGACCCGCAGCTGCTGCGTCTCAACTACGGTGTCTTCGCGCTGCACGCGGCGTTGATGGCGCTTTTCATCGCCATACCGTTCTCGCTGCGCGAGGCGGGCCTGCCCGTGGCGCAGCACTGGCGCGTCTATCTGCCGGCGTTGCTCGGCTCCTTCGTGCTCATGCTCCCGCCGCTTCTTCGCGCCCGGCAGGCGAGCCAGGTGCGTGGGCTTTTCATCGGTTCGGTGGTGCTGCTGCTCCTTGCACACCTCGCGATGCCCTGGCTCACGCACGGCACGGCGTGGATCGGGTTGTTCCTTCTGCTTTTTTTCGCGCCGTTCAACGTGCTGGAGGCCTGCCTCCCCTCGCTCGTGTCCCGCATCGCGCCGGCGGAGGCGAAGGGCACGGCGATCGGCATCTTCAGCAGCGTGCAGTTTCTGGGCATTTTTCTTGGCGCGGCGGCGGGCGGGGCCCTTTATGCGCGCTGGGGCGTCTCCGGCATTGTCATCTTCAACGCGGGGCTGTTCGTTATCTGGCTCATGGCTGCGTGGGGGATGAAGGTGCCGGCGACGTTGAGCACGCGCATCTACAGCCTGCCGGCATACGCCCTCGACAGGGCGGAGTCGCTCGCCGCGCGGCTGAGCATGCTGCCGGGCGTGCACGAGGCGCGGGTGGTCGCGACGGAGAGCCGCGCCTATCTCAAGGTGGACAGCGCCGGCTTTGACGAAGAGAATGTAGCCAAATTGCTTGCGAGGGAAACCTGATGGCCTCAATCAACAAAGTCATCCTGATCGGCAACCTCGGCGCCGATCCCGAGACGCGTTACCTGCCGAGCGGAGATGCGGTGACCAACATTCGCATCGCCACCACCGAAACGTGGAAGGACAAGAACGGCGAGAAGCAGGAGCATACCGAGTGGCACCGCGTCGCGTTCTTCGGCCGGCTCGCGGAAATCGCGGGAGAGTACCTGAAGAAGGGCTCCCCGGTTTACGTCGAAGGCCGCATCCAGACGCGCAAATGGCAGGACAAGGATGGGCAGGACCGCTACTCCACCGAAATCCGCGCCGAGCGCATGCAGCTCCTCGGCGGCCGGGGTGGCGGGGCCGAGCCGATGTCGCGCGAACCGGCGCCCGCGGCAGGCGAGGGCGGCGCGAAACCGCAGGGCAGGAAAGGCGGCGCCTTCGAGGAAATGGACGACGATATCCCGTTCTAAGTGAACGACATCGTCGCGGCGTGCATCGCCCGGGCGCGCCAGCGTGCGGGGCGAGTGGTTTTTCCCGAAGGCCATGACGAGCGCATCGTCGCTGCGGCACGCAAACTGAAAGACGGCGCCATCGCGGCACCGGTGCTGCTCGGCACGCCGGAAGAGATCGCCTCCGCCGCCGCGCGCGCCGGCGTGGCCCTCGATGGTATTTCCACCGTCGCTGCGGATCGCAGCGATCGATTGCAGCACTACGCGAAGCTTTACCGCGGCGGCCGCCCGAATACGAATCCCAGGGGCGCGGAGCGTCTTGTGCGCAAACCGCTGTTCCACGCCGGCATGATGGTGCAGTCGGGCGATGCCGAGGCGATGGTGGCGGGCGTTGCGAATCCCACCGGCCGCGTGATCGAAGCCGGCTTGATGACTGTCGGGCTCGCATCCGGCATGCGCTCGCCGTCGAGTTTCTTCCTGATGATCGTTCCCGGCGTGGCGGGCGGGCCGGCGCGCAATTTCATCTATGCCGACTGCGCCGTCAACGTCGATCCGGACGCCGAGACGCTCGCCGACATCGCACTCGCCTCGGCGGAAACCTGCCGCCGCCTCTTGGAGGAGGAGCCGCGCGTTGCGCTGCTCTCGTTTTCCACCAAGGGCAGCGCGCACCACGCGCACGTGGAGAAAGTGACGAACGCGCTCGCGATTGCACGCGCACGCGCGCCGGGGCTTGCTATCGACGGGGAGCTGCAGGCCGATGCGGCGCTGGTGCCAGAGGTCGCGGCCAAGAAACTGAAAGGCGAGAGCGCAGTGGCGGGAAAGGCGAACGTGCTCGTCTTTCCCGATCTCGACGCCGGGAATATCGCTTACAAGCTCACCCAATGCCTGGCAGGCGCGCGCGCCGTGGGGCCGGTGCTGCAGGGCTTTGCGCGCCCGCTGAGCGATCTCTCGCGCGGGGCGAGCGTGGACGACATCGTCGCGACGACGGCGCTCGTGCTCGCCCAGGCCTGATCGACTACAAACCCCATCCCCACCCCGGCCCTCGCCTTGAAGGCCTTGAAGGGGAGGGAAGGGAACTTGCTCGCCCTGAACTGAACGTAACGAACAAGAGGTGCTCCTTCCCCTTCAGGGGGAAGGTTGGGATGGGGGTGGATTACCGGCGCTTCTCGAGCGGCACGTATTCCCGCGGTCCCGGGCCGTTGTAGAGCGTCAGCGGGCGCAGCAAGATGTTGTTCTCGAGCTGCTCCATGACCTGTACCGTCCATCCGGGCACGCGGCCCACGGCGAAGATCGGCACGAACAGATCTTCGGCGATTCCGTTCAGGAAGTACACGACGCCCGCGTAGAAGTCGACGTTCACGTTGACGCCGTGCCGCGCGTACGGCTTCATCGCCTCGACGACGCCTTCGAGGATGCGGTACCACTGCGGCTGGCCCATCTCGCGCGAGAGCCTTTCGACTCCCGCCCGCATGTGACGCGCGCGCGGGTCTTCCGCGCGATACACGCGATGGCCGAACCCCATGACGGGCTCCTTGTTCGCGCGCTTCTTGCGCACGTACTCGGCGGTATTGGCCGGGTCGCCGATCTCCTGTGCCATGCGCATCACGTTCTCCGCCGCGCCGCCGTGTGCGGGGCCCGCCAACGCGGCGACCGCCGCGGTGATCGCGCCGTGCAGGTCCGCGTCGGTCCCGGCCACCACGCGCGCGGCAAAGGATGAAGCGTTCGAGCCGTGCTCGGCGTGAAGCACCATGTCGATGTTCATGAGCCGCGCGGAGTCGCTGCTCGGCGTCGTGCCCTTGAGCATGTAGAGAAAATTGGCTGCGTGATTGAGCTTCGGGTCGGGTGCGACCGGCTCGCGGCCGTTGCGGATGTGCTCGTGCGCGGCGACGATCATCGGCACCTGGGAAGTGAGGCGGATGCCTCTGCGCAGCGTCGCTTCGATGGACTTGTCCGCCGTCTCGGGATCGAAAGCGGAAAGCGCGGACACGGCCGTGCGCAGCACGTCCATCGGGTGTGCGTTCTTCACGGTCCGGATGACGTCATAGATGGCGGGCGGCAGCGCGCGTGCCGCCTTGAGCTCCGCGGTGAACGCCTCGAGTTGCGGCCGCGTCGGCAATTCTCCCTTGAGCAGGAGATAACACGTTTCCTCGAACGTCGAATGCTCGGCGAGGTCATGAATCGAGTAGCCGCGGTAACGCAGCTCGCCGGCGCGTCCGTCGATGTAGCACACGCGCGAGCGATCGAAGTACACGCCTTTGAGGCCGCGGTGAACCTCGACCTTCCCATTGGTCTCATCCATTTGCGTCATCCGGGGGGGAAATCCGTATTTTGGTTCCAACGCGCCGGCAAGGGAAGGGCGCCGTCACAGTGCGAGGAGGCGACGCGTGTGCCGCGCGATGACGATTGCTTCGTTCGTGGGGATGACGCACACTGCCACGCGGCTCGAAGGCGCGCTCACGCGCGTGTCGTGGCGCGCGTTCGCCTCGGCATCGATGTCGATCCCCAGCCAGCGTGCCTCAGCGCAGATCATGGCGCGCACCGGCGCCGCGTGCTCGCCGATCCCGGCGGTGAAGACGAGCACGTCGAGACCGCCGAGGGCGGCGACGAGAGAGCCCAGCTCCCGCGCAGCGCGATACACGAACAGCTCGACGGCCTCGCGCGCTGCGGGCTCGCGGCTTTCGAGGAGGACACGCATGTCGCCGCTTATTCCTGAGACGCCGAGCAGCCCCGAGCGGTAGTAGAGCATCTCCTCGACCTCTGCCGCGCTCATCGCTTTCTCGCGCATGAGATAGAAAATTACACCGGGATCGATGGCACCGCTGCGCGTTCCCATGACGAGGCCGTCCAGCGTAGTGAAGCCCATCGTGGTCGCGATGCTTTGGCGGCGATGGAGCGCGCACATGCTGGCGCCGTTGCCGAGATGCGCGACGACCACTCGGCCTTCCGCCCGGTCGCCGACCTGCGCGGGCAGGACGCTTGCGATGTATTCGTACGAAAGGCCGTGAAATCCGTAGCGGCGCACGCCTTGAGCGGTCAACTCACGCGGCAATGCGTAGCGCCGGGCAACCGGAGGCTGCGTGCCATGAAATGCGGTGTCGAAGCACGCGACCTGCGGGAGCGCAGGGCGCAACGATTTCAACGCCCGTATCGCCGCAATATTGTGCGGCTGGTGCAGCGGGGCCATGGGGTCGAGGCGCTC
>CAMPGR010000035.1 GCA_946885605.1 uncultured Pseudomonadota bacterium | reverse complement strand
GCATACGACTCCTGGAGTCTGGCCGCTGCCCGGTTGAAGTCCTCGCCGAGCGCTTCGAGCTCATCGCCGGTGCGAAGCTCGATGCGATGCCCGAGATCGCCGCCCCCGATCGTCGCCGCACCGGATTGCAGCACGCGTATCGGAGCCACCATGCGGCGCGCTAGGAGCACGCTTGCCAGAACGGAGAGCAGCAATCCCACGACCAGTATGGCGGCGCCACGAAGGAGACTTGCGCGAAGCGGCGCAAACGCCTCGACCAGCGGCTGCTCCACGAACACGAGCCAATCCAACGTGGCAATCGGGGCGTGTGCCGAGAGCACGGTGCTTCCATCGAAGCCCCGTGCGGTTGTGACACGCATATCGCCGGAGTTGATGGCCTTGCCTGCCGCGCGCGCTTCCTGGACTTGCGTAAGAGCGGAAAGATCCCGATTCTGGAGCACCAGGCTCACATCCGGATGCGCGATGAGGTGGCCGCGCGCGTCGACCACGTAGGCTTGACCGTGCCTTCCCACGCGAATTCGGGACACGACGTCCCAGATCGCCTTGAGGCTGACCTCGGCAACCGTCACCTCCACCGCATACTCGCCCGACGGGATGCCAATCGTCATGTACGGCTCTGAATCGTTATGGAAATAGATCGGGCTGAAATAGGTCTTCCCGGTCTTGGTAGCGAGAAACGCGGCGGATTGGGAAAAGTCTTCACCGGAGCCAATCGCATCCAGCTCGAAGCGCGAGACCCGCACCTGTTCCCGGCCCGCGATGTCGAGATGGCGTATCGACTTTGCGGCCGGCACGCTGCGCAGCAGGCGCAGGAAGTCGAGCTCGCGCTGCTCGAGAAGTGCGCTCGCAAGCGTATCCCTGAACGCCGCACCCCTTTGGCGTGGAAGAGACACCGTCGGGTCGTCCGAGGCGGCGTGCGTGGTCGCCCGCAGCTGCCGTTCGATCTCCATCACGAAGCGCTCGATGCGCTCCGCCGCTGCCAGCGCCTTCTCGCGTTCGAGGCGAACCAGCCCGCGTTGCGTCTCCTGGTACGAGAAATAGAGTTCCACCAGGCCGCTGCCGATCAGGAGCCCGCCCACGAGCGTGACAAAGACGACGACGTACTTCCGGAACAGCTTGCCGGTGGTTGGCTTTGCGGCGCTCATCGTCTGATCGTATCCGCGCGAAGCATGATTTTTCTCGGCACGTCGAGCCCGAGAGCGTGCGCGGTCTTGAGATTCACTGCGAGATCGATTCTGTCGGCCCCTTCCACAGGCAGTTCGCCCGGCCGCGCGCCGCGCAGAATCTTGACGACGAGCCGCGCCGCCTGTACGCCCTGCGCATGGTAATCCGGCCCGTACGACGCAAGTCCCCCATGCCCCACCCAAAGTGAAGTAGCGAACACGGCGGGAAGCCGCGACGCAATGGAAAGCTCGAGCAGGGCCGCCGGGATGTCGAGTGTGCCCACGTCCGGAGGGAGCAGCGCATCGCCTGGCTGGACAGCCTTGATCGCGTGCGCAAGCTGCTCTGGCGTGTATACCGCGCGGGGCAGCAATTCCACTTTCAACTGCTTCGCGGCCATCTCGGCGCGCCGGATCGCCTCGAGCGATGAAGGATCGTCGCCATGGTGGATGGCCCAGACGCGCCGCACCTGCGGCGCGAGTGTCTTGAGGATCTCAAGGCGTTTTGCCACCAGGTCAGAGCTCAGACTCGAGACGCCGGTCAGGTTCTCTCCCGGTTTGGCGATCTTGCGAAGAAAACCCGCCATCACCGGGTCGCCCACGAGCGTAAAAACGATCGGGATTTTCCTGGTGGCGCTCTTTGCGGCCTGCGTCGCGGATTCGTTGCTCGTGACGATGAGGTCTACGCCCTCCTTGACAAGCGCCTCGGCGGCAGCCCGCGTCGCTTCGGGCTTGCCTTGGGTGAAACGGATGTCGAACACAACATCACGCCCTTCTTCGAGACCCAGATCGCGAAGCCCCGCGCGCAGCCCTTCGACCGTGGGGTGATTGGCGGCCCACGCTTCATTGAGCACACCGATCCGGTACTGGCGCTGCGGCTGCTGAGAAGCTGCGTCTGTCGGCAGGGCGACGGACGCGACAGCCAGCGCAACCAGCGCGGCGCGGCATAGAGTGCGCGACGTCAGGCGTACCATCGACATCGCCCTCAGCCTGCGAGGAGGTCGTAGTACGGCGCCTCCGATACGCGGCGCCAACCGCCATGCTGCCCCTGGAACTTCGTAAACGACGCATAAACTTTCTTTGCTATCGGCGACTTCTCCGATTCGGCAACCAGGACGTCGGTTGCGAGCTTTCGCAGGTCGCGCAACACCGCCGATGGCAGCGCGCTGATTTCGACCTTTCCTTTGTATTCGGTCTTCAGTTTCTCGAGTCCGATCGCGTTCCTGGCCTCGTATTCTGAAAGCCCGTACACCGAAACAGCCGACACAGCATGATCGAGGATGCGCCGCAGATCGGCCGGCAGGCTGTCGTACGCTTTCTTGTTGAACGTGAATTCGAGCGTGGTCGCCGGCTCGTGCCAGCCCGGGTAGTAGTAGTAACGCGCGGTGTTCTGCAACCCAAGTTGCAGGTCATCATGCGGTCCCACCCACTCCGCCGCATCGATCGCGCCGCGCTCGAGGGCGGCGAAGATTTCGCCTCCCGGCGTCAGCACAACCGTCCCGCCCGCCTTGGAGATGACCTGACCGCCAAGGCCGGGAATGCGCATCTTCAGTCCCTTGTAGTCTGCGATGGAGTTGATCTTTTTCCTGAACCACCCGGCCATCTGCGGCCCGGTCGCGGGACCGGGACGCGGAACGAGATTGAATGCGGCATAGGTTTCTTCCCACAGCTTGAGCCCGTCGCCGTGGAAGTACCAGCCCGACATCCCGATCGGATTCATGCCGAAGGGCACGCTGCAGAACCATTGCACGGCGGGCTCCTTCGCAACCCAGTAGTAAGAGGCGCCCATGAATGCCTCGACCGTGCCCTTGGACGCCGCATCGAACACACCGAGCGGCGGCACGATCTGCCCGGCCGGAAATACGTCGATCGTGAGCCGCCCGCTGCTCAACTCCGCGACCATTTTTGCCAGCCGCTGAGCGGAGCCGAGCATCACGTTGAGCGCCGGGGTCCATGTTGTCGGCATCCGCCAGCGGTACTTCTGTTGCGCAATGACGGCCGGCGCATGAATGACTCCGGTAGCGCCTGCTGCCACTGCTCCGGCGGTAGCAATAAAGCTGCGTCGTTTCATAATGCTCCCCTTTTTGTAGAGATCACTAACCTATCGCCGTCGATTCCATGCAGGCGTTGGGAATCGCGGCCGGTCGGCAGCGAGTTCTTCGGGCCACACGATCACCTTCCTGCCGTCCTGCCATTGGAAAGTAAGCATGCGGTGCGCGATCTGCACACCGTCCGAATCCACCTTGAATGCACCGAAGACGGTGTTGGTGTCCATTTTCAGTATCGCGTCCCGAATGCGATGCGGATCGGCCTCTCGGCGTGAGCCCCGCCTGCTGCACTCAAGGCGCAAAAAACTGCCAGCAGCGCGCTCTTGTGGCTGGAGACGGGCCCGAAGAAACGAAGGAAGGTGCGAACATCCGACACATCGATCCTCCTCGCTTGCATGCTTTGCGGCAGGATCGTAGTCAGTCGAAAAGGCCGGCGCGTCCCCTGATTTTGGTATTTTTGTGTGCGGCCTGGCCCGTCAGGCAGCCGTCCCGGTCTGTTCCCGGAAGCCTGAAACAGGCGGGAAATGCAGCGATACGGCGGTACCGCCGGCCTCGCGCCGCTCGACGTCAAGGCTCGCCCCGATTTGCTCGGCCCGCTTGCGCATGCCCGAAAGCCCGCGGCCCGCGCGTGCCGTTGCGTCGGTATCGAATCCACTTCCGTCGTCGGATACGCAGATCACCGCCCCAGCGCCGTGCCGCGCGACCCTTATGGTGATTGACGCCGGCCGCGCGTGCTTCACGGCGTTGTTCAGCGCTTCCTGCACGATGCGCATCGCATTCAGCGCGCACTGCGGCGCGAGGTGGGCGAGTTCCGGCAACGCCTCGACTTCCCAGTTGAGGCGAATGCCGAGTTCCGCAAGTCTCGGCTCCAGGCGGTAGCGCAGATCGGCGAGCTTCGGCATGAGTCCCTGATTGGCGTCATCGAGGGAATCGATGATGAGGCGCAGGTCCTGCAGCGCTTCCTCGATGTTCCGTGCCGCCACCGTGCGGTCGCCGTCTTCGCGCTTCACCAGGCGAAGCGCGGTGACGAGCTGCGAGCCCATGCCATCGTGCATGTCCTGCAGGATGCGCGCGCGTTCGGCGATGATCGCTTCCTGCTGCTCGCGCGCGGCCTGTTCCCTGGCGCGCACGAAACGCTCGACGAAGAAATACTGCAGCACCACGTACAGCGGCAGCGCGCAGGCGGGGTCGATGCGGAATGGATCGGGCGATATCCATCCCATCAGTATCGCCATGATCTGAAGCTGGCCGCTGAACCACAGCAGCTCGCTGCCCGCCAGTGCATAGCTGCGCCACGCGCGCTGGCGCCAGGCGGCCTGCAGCAGCATGGCGGTTGCGAGCGCGCGGAGCAGCGCATTGGGGATCATGAGCAGGCCCAGATCCCTGGAACCATGTTCGGGACTGGCGCTCGCGACGACCCACACGGCGAGAACCAGCGTGATGGTCGAAACGACATGCAGCACCTTAGGGTACCAGCGCCAGCCCGATTCGCTGTACCGATAGAAGAGATGGAGCAGCGTCCAGTTGAAGAGCGTCAGCAGCACGACGATGAAGGTGATCCACGCGAGGTGCATGACGGGCGGCGTTGGCAGCACGAAAACCCCCAGAAACACCGTCCACATCAGCATGACGAGCATGAAGTGAGGAAAGCCAGTGCGCCCCTCGCGCCACCAAACGAGGAGCCCGAAGAAGGAGCTGGCCGCCATGAGCGCGAAGAGCGCCTGCGGAATGATCCGTTGCGGGATTTCGCGCACGAGCCAGGCCGGGCGCAGTCTCGAAATGTCGCCGATCCTCACGTCCCACAATCCCTCACCGCCCACGCCGAATCCCTGCACGCGGACATGGAGCGTGTTCTCGCCGACTCGGAAGAGTCCCTGTGGCAGGGGAATGAGGTAAGCATGGTGGCTCGTGCTCGTGCCGACCAGGCCGTCAGTTTCGGTGAACCGCACTTCAGGATTGAGGATGGAGCCGTTCAACCACAACTGCCCGGTCACCGCGACCCGCGACACGTAGAGCGCCGTCCCGGTTGGCGGCAACGCTTCGAGCGTGAATCGCATGCGGTACCAGCCGACGCCCTTCAGTCCCGGGTGATTGTGAAGCCACGAATCGGGCAGACGCTGCGGACGCCAACCGTCTTGTGGCGGTGTAGTGGCGTCGCTCACAACGAACTCGGCCTGCTCGAAGCGCAGTACACCCCCATCGTCATTCCGGCGTAAGCCCCTCTCACCGTCATTCCGGCGTAAGCCGGAATCCAGTGCGGTTTTCTGGGTCCCGGCGTACGCCGGGAAGACGATGGATGAAGGGTAAGCGATGGGCGATCTTTCGACCTCGGTCGCGGATGCAGGCAGCAGCGAGCACAGGAGCGCCGCCGCTGCGAAGGTCGCGAAGCGCCGTCGCAGCCGGGATTCAGTCGATCTGGCCGGTCTCTCGCGCACGATTGACGGCCTGCACACGATTGTTCACGGCCAGCTTGCCGTAGATGCGCTTCACATGGGTCGTGACGGTATGAGACGAGAGGTTGAACGCGGTCGCCGTCTCCGCGACGGATTTGCCTTGTGCGATGAATTGCAGGATTTCCGCTTCCCGCGCAGTCAGGTTCTCGATGAGTTGATCGGCCTTGGCCGGCGGCGACACGCGGGCGGCTCTCTGCGGCGCGAACCGCTTCAGCAGATAGCGTGCGATCATCGGCGACAGCGGCGCCCCGCCTTCGTACACCAGCCGAATTGCCCGCACGAATTCCTCCGGCGTCGCATCCTTCAGCAGATAGCCCTTCGCGCCCGCTTCCAGCGCACGCACGACGTGGCCCTCGTCGCCGAAAATAGTGATCACCAGCGCGTCCGAAGTCGGAGCCGCCGCCGCCAGCTCGCTGACCAGCACCGTGCCGTCGCCGTCCGGCAATCCGAGATCGACGATCATCACATCGGGTGCGCCGTGCGTTGCCAGGATCGCACGAGCCGCGGACAGCGTGCCTGCGGAATCGAGCAGGACGAGGTCCGGCGCCGCTTCGATCATCGTCACGAATTCACGGCGCAACACGTCGTCATCTTCGACGACCATAACGGATATGCGTGGACCGGTTGCCATCAATGGAAATGATATTGCGCCGCCACGAACATCGTGCGTGCGGCGGCGGGACGCACCGCGAAAGTGGGGCGTCCGGTAACGACGCCGTAGTCGAAATACTTTTCGTTGAAGAGATTCCGTATGCCGGCTTTGAGGAGCCAGCCACCGCTGCGCGCGGTCAATTTCAGATCCGCGACGGTGTACGCGGGGATCTCGCGCCCGAACGTGTTCGTTTCGTCGGCGTCGAACGCGCTGGTGCCGGTGTAATGCACGTCGAAATCCGCTCGTGCGTATCTCTCGAACGCCCAGCTCAACCCGGCATTGAACGTATGGCGTGGAGAGATCGGCACCCGGTTTCCGGCGATCGATATGCCGCGCACGCTACCTTCGCGGAAAGTGGCGTCGGCGTACGTATAGTTGGCATGCAACCCCAGGAATGCGGTCGCCTGCCAGCTTCCCTCCAGCGAAAATCCCTGGCGGCGCGTCGGCTGCCGGTTGACCGTGCCGAGGGTCACGGGATCGAAAAAGAGCTCGTTCGCGAGATCGACGCGAAATACCGACGCGCGATAACGCCATGCGGGACCGGCGCCTTCGAGCCCGAGTTGCGCATCGCGCGCGGTCTGCGGCTCGAGCAGAGTGACCCGCGCAAAAGTCGGATTGAAGTTGTCGCTGACGTTCGGTACCCGGAAGCTGCTGCCGCGCCTCGCGTACAGGCTGACTGCAGGCGACAGCGACTGTCGCGCTGAAATATCCCAGGCGTGCAATGTGTGCCGGCGCGCGCCGCTCCCAGCGGGATTGATACGATCCGTGACCCCGTAGCGCACATACTGCTCACGCGCGCCGAGAATCAGGGCGGTCCCCGCCGCGAAGGTCATGGCGTGCTGGGCGTAGACCGCGGCGCTGCGCTGCGTCGAATGCGGAAGTCCGACGATCGTCGGCCCTGAACTGCCATCGAAGGTCCAGTCTTCGAAGTCCGAGCCGACGACGAGGGCGTTTTCCCAGGAGCCGAATTCCGGCCTGAATTGCAGGCGTGGCGCGAACGTCCATAACGCGACCTGCGTATCCGCGCTGTTGCCGAGAGGTGTTCCCACCAGGATGTGCTGCGACGTATCTCGCTCACGGTAGCCAAGGTTCGCGACGAGATCGCCGAAGCCGAGATCCGTGCGGGCACCGAGGTTCACGTAACCGCCGCGCTGGGTCCCGAAATCCTGGAGCTGGGCCGCCTGCCGGGGATTCGCAGCGAACTGCGCTTCGCTGATTACGCCCGGCAGGCCAAAACGCTGGTCGTCCGCGCCCACCTTGAGGCTCAGCGCGCCGGCTTCGCCTGTCCAGCGCACGTCGGCCTGGGCGTTGTCGATGCGCACGCGTTGGTTCTCGCGATAGTTGTCGCTCTCATAATGGCTGCCGTGGAGCCTCAGGCCGGCGTTCGTTTTTGCGGCGCTGCCGCCTGCCCGCAATTCCAACGTATCGTGCGTCGCAACGCCTGTGCCCAGTTCAGCGCTGCGCAAACCGCGCGCCGGCGCCTTGGTGACGATGTTGATCGTGCCACCCGTTGCGCCGCCGCCATAAAGCACGGCACTGCTTGCCGGAAGGATCTCGATGCGTTCGATGGACGAAAGCGGGATCGCCGACCAGTTCACCGTGAGCAGTTCGTACTCGCGCGCGCGGATGCCGTCGAGCAGCACGAGCGTGTTGTGCTCGCCGAAAAGCCCAAAGCCGCGCATATCGATCTGCGGATTGGGCGATCCGGGAAGATCGCGCGTGCGCACTTCGGGCAAAGATCGGAGCAACTCCGACAAGGTGGATGCGCCGCTGCGTTCGATATCGCGTGCTGTAATAACTCTCGCTCCGATCAGGCGCGACGCGAGGCCCTCGATGCGCGTGTCGGTAACGACTACCGGCGGCCCAACGGTGAGGGGGCGTTCAGCGGCGTGAACCAATGACGCTGCGACCGCGGCGCCGACCGCAATTACCACCGCAATGCTGCGTTGTGAACATTCGTTCACCCACTCCGCTCCCCGGGACAACAAATACCCGCTCGTGACGCTATGCTCTGCGTCTCGAAGCGCCTCGGCAATTAATGTTATCGGTGATGGTGTCCGGACGAATCGGGAACGTTCTTATCGCTTCCGTTCGAAAAGTGCCCGGCACGTCAATACGACGGCAAATAATACGCTGCCATGTCCGCAACGGGCAAGGCTTGCCCGGATCATCGTTACTGTTGCTCGGGATCGGCTTCGGCACCGTCGTGATGGTGGTGCCACCGAGCCTGAAAGCAAGTTCAGTGAAGGAAGTGATTGCGCTCGCAAGATCGAAGCCGCGCCAATTGACGTTCGCGTCCTCGGGCACAGGGGGACTCATCCATCTCACGGGCGAACTCTTCAAGCAAATGGCCGGCGTATGGTGCACGTGCCGTACAAGGGCCACGGCGCGAAAAGCTCGCGGCCATCGGCATCGACATCGAGGGCAGTACGCCGGAGGCGCTGCGAGCGGAGGTCGCGAGCGAAATCGGCAAGTGGACGAAAGTCATCAGGGACGCCAACATCAAACAGGAATAGCGTCAGCGTCCCATCTCTCCGGACCTAATCCATTTTCGCGGGCGACGAGAACGGCCGTGTCGCATCGACGACGAACATGACGAGCGCGCTCACATCGCTCGTGCCGGCGCTGAAGACTTGCATCGGCACATCCGCGCCGTGTCCCGTCAGCGACTGTCCCACTTCGGCATGGCTGACGCCGTGGGGCGTGCGCTGCCCCACCCTGCCGGCGAGGACATAGAAGACTTCAGACCCCGGATGGGTATGGACGGACGTTTGGGAGCCGGGCGGCCCGAACCCGTGGTTGATGCGCAGCAAATATTCCGGCGCACGCAGCGGCGCCACGGGCCCGATCTCCGTGACCGTGCGCCCGCCCGGTGTCGACCCACCCTTCGGGCCCAATGTAAAGAGCCATACCTTGCCCTCGATCTCAGCGGCGAGCGACGTCGGTCCCGCGGCAGCCTGCGCCTGCGGGAGTGTGGCGAAGTTCTCGATACGCCAGTAGAGCGGCCCGGAGGGAAGCTCCTTCAGCTTCTTCTCGGTTACGGGCTTGACGACATACTTGCCCGGCTGCGCCGCTGTGGCCTGCGAGAGCCAGAGCGCCGACATCAATAAACCCACGATAGCGATGAACCGTTTCATGTAAACCTCCTTGGTTTGAACGTTTCGCGCCCCGCTACCCACCTCCCGTTGCGGCCCGAGTGCGAGATTCGTGCTGGCGCAACGGCAGGTTTACTATTCCCGAGGCGGAAAACTCCCGAAGAAACGGTTAAGCTTTTCCTAAGGACCCATCGCACTGGAGGATCAGAAGGTTGTATGCATGATTCAAGCACGCAGCCGCGGCTGCAAATAGGCGACTGGTGGGCCGATCGCGCCCTCAACGAGCTTGGCCACGGCACCGAAAAGGTACGGATCGAACCGAAAGCGATGGATGTCCTGATGGCGCTCGCCCAACGTTCCGGGCAGGTCGTCAGCCGCGAAGAACTCCTTGCCGAAGTCTGGCGCGGCGCAGTCGTCACCGATGAAGTCCTCACGCAGTGCATCATCAAGCTGCGCAAGGCGCTGGGCGACGATCCGCGCTCTCCGAAGTACATCCAGACCATAGCGAAGCGCGGCTACCGACTGGTCGCGTCGGTGCGGCACGGCGAGGTAACGGTCGACGAAAGCCCGGCTTTGCCTGACAAGCGTGCGGTGCCGCCCGTCCGCAACATGCCCTACCTCGAACTGGCCGCAGGCCTTGCGGGGGTGCTGGTACTGGCCCTGGCTTATTTCATTTATGGATCGCCGCGGCACACTGCCGCTACGGACGCGTATGCCACCGCCGTCGACATCGGGGAAAGCCGCAAGAGCGGCGCACTGACGGTTACGGTTCTTCCCTTTGAAGCTTTAGGCCCGGGCGGCGGGCACACTTACCTCGCCCATGGCATCAGCAACGATCTCATGACGGAGCTTTCCCGGCTCTCGGGATTGCGCGTGATCGCCGCGTCCAGCCTGACATCGGCGAAACCTCTGGCCGAAAGCGCCCGCTACGTCGTCTCGGGCACGGTCCAGCGGGAATCCGATGCCTTGCGGATCCACGTCCGACTGCTCGACGCCGCGACCAGCGAGCAACTCTGGTCGGAGCGATTCGAACGGCCGTTCCGCGATCTCTTCGCCCTCCAGGACGAGCTCGTCCACAAGCTGACGGAGCAGTTGCCGGGCAAGCTCACACACGCCGAGCGGCAACGTCTCGCCAAGCGCTACACCCGCAGCCTCGAAGCCTACGACCATTTCCTGCGCGGACGGGCGCTTTCTCTCGTTCGCCGCGTGGAAGAGAACGACGAGGCCCGCGCGCACTACCTGAAAGCGCTCGAGCTGGATCCCAAGTTCGCCCGGGCCTATGCGAATCTCGCGATGACCTATGCCATGGACAGTCGCCTGCAATGGTCGGCGGGGTCCCCGGCGTTGGAGAAGGCGATTCAGTTTGCGGAAACGGCGAGACTGATCGATCCCGACATCCCGGAGATCCATTGGGCGCTCGGTTTCGTGCACGTCCAGAGCCGCCGCCATGACGAGGCGCTAAAAAGCCTGCAGAAAGCGATTGCGCTCGATCGATCGTTCGCGGACGCCTATGCGCTGATGGGAGGCATCTACACGTATATTGGCCAGCCCGAAAAGTCCATCCCGTTGCTGCGCGCCGCGCTGCGCTTGAACCCGGATGGCGGACATCTGTATTACCTTCTGCTCGGTCGCGCTTATCTCTTCCAGAATCAACCCGAACAGGCGCTCATCAACCTGCGCGAAGCGCTCGCGCGCAATCCCGTCAATCTCGAGACGCGCCTTTACTATACGGCCGCAATGGTGGCGAACGGGGATCTTTCAGGAGCTGAATGGGAAGCCCTGGAAATTCGAGCGCTGGACGACAAGATTCGGATGCACGATTGGCTCGAGACCTATCCCATGACCGACATCGGGCAAAAGCAGAAATTGGTGGATCTGCTGGCGAAGGCAGGGTTATAGAACATTCGATGCGACTCGCGATCTCACTGTTACTGATGTGTTTCGCTGCCGCTGCGGTGGCTCAGTACAAAACGCATCCCTCCGCGCCCGTCGCCACGAAAATGCGCGAGTCGGCCGAGCGCTTCCTCGCCGCGCTACCCGATCGGTTGCGCACGCAGGCGACGCGGCCGTTCGACGATCGCGACCGGGTCGACTGGCATTACACCCCGCGCAGCCGAAACGGCGTCTCGCTGAAGGAGCTGGACGCGAAAGGCCGCGAAGCGGTGCACGCGCTGCTCAAAACGGCGCTCTCGGTCCCGGGCTACCAAAAGGTGGTCAACATCATCGAGCTCGAGCTCGTGCTGCGCGAGCTGGAGACCTTCGGCTTCTCGCGCGATCCCGAGCGCTATCACGTCACGATCTATGGCAAGCCCGACCGCGCGCAGCGGTGGGGCTGGCGCTTCGAGGGACATCATTTGTCGCTCAACTTCACGCTCGCGGGGGATCGCGCGGCGGCCGACACGCCGAGCTTCTTCGGCGCCAACCCGGCGACGGTGAAGGACGGTCCGAAGAAGGGACTACGCGCGCTCGGCGAAGAGCACGATGCGGGCTGGGCGCTCTTCGACTCGCTCAGTGAAGTGCAGCGCCGCGAGGCCGTGATCAGCGAGCGTACCTACGGCGACATCGTCACCGCGAACAAGGACAAGGTCGAGCCACTCGCCCCCGCGGGGATTCCGGCTTCAAAGCTCGACGAGCGGCAGCGCGCGCTGCTATGGAAAATCGTTGAAGTCTATGCCGGGAGCTTCGAGCCCGGACTCGCGGAAGCGCGTCTCGCGCGTGCGCGCCAAGGCGGAATCGACAGCCTGCGCTTTGGCTGGGCCGGCTCGACGAAGCGCGGCGCGCCGCACTACTACCGCCTGCAGGGACCGCTCGTTCTCATCGAGTACGACGCCTCGCAGGCCGGCGGCAATCACATCCACACAGTGTGGCGCGACTTCACCGGCGACTTCGGCCGCGATCTGCTGCGTGAGCACTACGCCGCCGCACGTGGCACCGCGCACCGCCACTGATTTCGGGTCAGACCCGCACTCCGCCAATCTGGGGTCAGACCCGCACTCCGGGTCTGACCCCGAGTCGCCTCAAGCGCCCTCTGCCGCTTCGGGGTTCCACTGCCCCTTCCGCATACGCGTGATCGTCACGTGGGCGAACATGCCCGCCTTCGTGAACGGGTCGCCGTCCACGAAAGCCTGCGCTTCCGCACGGCTTCCGACGTTGACGATCAACAAACTGCCGACGAACTCCTTGCCGTCATCGGTCGTCGTCGCGCCCGAGAGCACGAGGATCTTCTTCTGGCTGCGCAGGTACTCGAGGTGGGGCTGCAACAGCTTCTCACGCAATTCGGCGAACTTGGGTGAGGCTCCGCGCGAGATGGCCCAAAGCATGATGATCTCCCTTGAAGTGGATATTGCGCCGTTTGACCGGCGACCCGGAAAGGATGCTATGTTAGCGCCCTGCCACAAAAGAGCCTCTTGAGAGGCCAGAAGATTCTCAGAGTAACAGACGCGTGTGGGAAGGAGGAAGGAGCCGGTATGAGGTTCATCTCACACAGCGTTCTCGCGCTGGCATTCGCCACTGCACGTTACACCGCCGACCCGAAGCTCGTGACGCGGAGCTGCGCCGCGCGCTCACGCATGGCGTGTCGCGCGACGGCCGGCCGTTCAAGCCGCCAATGGCGCGCCAGGAATTTTTCAGCCGCATGACAGATGCGGACCTCGACGCGCTGGTCGCGTGGATACGGACCATCCCGCCACTCGAGTAGGCGCCAGCCCCGTATGGCGATCGTTTGACTGCGATCCATGGGTTCGGGGACACTGGCGAACGAGCCACCGAATCCAGCCGTGACTAAAGCGCCCCCATCGCCTCTGGAAGCCGCCCGCGAGCTCGCGCCGTTGATACGCGCAAGCGCGGATGACATCGAGGCGGCGCGCGAACTCCCGAGGCCGCTCTTCGAGGCGCTAGCCGACGCCGGCATGTTTCATCTCGCCGTGCCGTGCGCCGTCGGTGGAGCCGAGATCGATTTTCCGACGTATGTGCAAGTCATGGAGGAGCTGGGGAAGGCGGATGCGAGCACTGGCTGGATCGTGAACCAGTGCGCCACCTTCGGCGCCTATGCCGCCCGCATGTCGTCGCGCGTCGCCCGCGAGATATGGATCGACACGCCGCGCAGCATGGTCGCAAACACGCCATCGCCTACCGCACAGGCGGTGGTCGTGCCCGGCGGCTATCGCGTCACCGGCCGGCAAGGCTTCAGCACCGGTTGCCGGCACGCCTCGTGGCTGGCGGCGCACGCGATCGTCATTGAAAACGGCGCGCCGAGGCTCAAGGACGGAAAGCCGGAAGCGCGGTATTTCATTTTTCCGGCTGCGCAGGCCGAGTTGCTCGACACGTGGTATGTGCGCGGCATGCGCGGCACCGGCACCCATCACTTCGCCATCAAAGATATCTTCGTGCCCGAAGAGCGGACCGTCTTCCAGTTCGGTGCGCCGCTTTTCGACGATGGTGCGCGCTACAAGATTCCCTTCCAGCTCGCCTTCGCAGGCGGCGATGCGGCCATCGCTCTCGGTATGACGCGAAGCTGCCTCAACGCGTTCTACGAGCTCGCCGGATCCAAGACGCCGCGTTTCCAGGGGCTGCTGCGCGACCAGCCGCTCACCCAGCTCACCGTCGGTCAAGCCGAGGCCGCGCTGCGTTCCGGGCGAGCGTTTCTGACGGAGGCGGTCTCCGATCTGTGGAGCGATGCAACGTCAATGCCAGCGGTCGGCATGGAGCGGCGCGCGGCGCTGCGCGTGGCAACGACCCACGCCATACGGCTCGCCGCTCAGGTGATCGACAGCGTCTACAGCGCGGCCGGCGCAACCGCCGTATTCGAGGGAAACCTCATCCAGCGCCACTTCCAGGACATCCACGTGATCACCCAGCACCTGCACGGCCGCGTCGCTCACTACGAGCTGGCGGGTCAGTATTGGCTGGGGCTTCCGATCGACGAGTCGCGACTGTAGCTTCGCAGCGCGGCAGGCGCATCGAAGTCACCTTCAAGTCGGAATACGCTGCCAGGCCGCGCAGTCGGTACCTGTGCGCCGAATTCAGCCGAGCGGCTTCTATTTCTGGGGCTCCAGACTGATGTTGGCCTTCTTGACCACGCCCGACCAGCGCTGGATCTCGTCGGTGATGAACACCGCGAACTCTTTCGGGTCGCGGTAATCGATGTCCATCGCATTCTTCGCGAAATGCGCCTTCACTTCATCCGAGGTGAGGATCGCCTTGACCTCGCGCGTCAGTCGCGCGGTGATCGCCGGCGGGATGCCGGCCGGCCCCATCAGCCCGCGCCATCCGGTCGACAGATACCCGGTCAGGCCCGATTCCGACACGGTGGGCACGTCGGGCAGAATCGCGTTGCGTTTCAGTCCGCCGACCCCGAGCGCTTTGATCCTCCCTGATTTGATATGCGGCACCGCGGCCTGAATCGTGACGTTGGAGATGTGGACGGTCCCGCCGAGCAGATCGATTGTCGCGGCACCGGCACCCTTGTAGTGCGCCATGATGAGGTCGATGCCGGCCATCACCCTGAACAATTCCAGGGCCATGTGACCGCTGCTGCCCGGGCCGGCGGTTCCCGCCACCAGCTGGCCGGGCTTCTGCTTCGCCAGCGCGATGAACTCCTGCAGCGTTTTGACCGGAACGCTGGCCGGTGAGACGAGCATGCTGTCGCCGGTCACGAGCGACGCGATCAGCGAGAAAGACTTGATCGGATCGTATTCCAGCTTCTGCAGCGCGGGCTGTATCGTATGGGCGGTATCGCATACCAGCAGCGTGTATCCGTCCGGCGTCGACCTGGCCGCCATCCCCGTGCCGATTATGGCGCCCCCGCCGCCGCGGTTGTCCACGATGACCGGCGTGCCGCCGAGGCGCTCGGACAGTCGCGGGGCGATCACGCGCGCCACCATGTCGGTGCCTCCGCCCGGCGCGAAGGGAACGATGACGCGGATCGGTCGGGTCGGATATTTCTCGGCGGCTACGGCAGGCGCCGGGGTTGCGAGAAGCAGGACCGCAGTAAGGACACCAAGCGGGAGTTGCATTAGCGCGAGTTTGGTCATCGTAGTGAACCGAGAGGGATCAATCCGACGCTTAGTATGACGTGGTACTAAGCGCCGTGGAAGGAACAAGTGGGGACAGGCCTGGTCACCACGAGGCGCTTAGCTCAGTCCCGAAACAACCTGTTGACACTCTACCGCTAGTCCGCCGCGAGAACCCGGAAGTCTCCGTTCTGCTCCCGCTCCACGCGGCTGCCGAGCTTGCGGCACTCGCAATCGAGCACGCCTTGCAGCCAGCTCGCCTCCTCCTCGGGCGCCTCGTTCAAGCGCATGCGGCGCAGTTGCATCGGCGTCGCCGCGAGACGCAGAAGTCTGCCGGACTGCATCTCCACGGTGGGGAAGTACATGAGGGTAAGCTCCGGACGGTAGAGTTCGTGGCCATGGATGCCTTCGTAGTCGTTGAGGAAGTCGCCGCAGCCATAGAAGATCGGCCGATCGCGGTAGATCTCGATGCCCATCGGATGATGGGACGAGTGGCCGTGCACGATGTCCGCGCCGCCTCCGTCGATGAGCCGGTGCGCGAAGGCGCGATGGTCCGGCGGCACTTCGTAGCCCCAGTTGCCGCCCCAGTGCACGGACACGATGGCAATGTCGCCCGGACGCTTCAGAGCACGCACCTCCTGCGCGACCCGATCCGCACATTCGGACGACGCCTCGGGCACGAAATTGACCCCCGGCCGATCGCGCCCCGCCGCCCAGAAGCCGGGGACGCCAGAGTCAGGCATCGCGAAGGCGAACACCTGCGCGCGGCTTCCCTGCAGATCGAACACGGCGGGCTCGGCCGCCTCGGTTTCGTCGCGGCCTGCCCCCACGGCATCTATGCCCGCGCCGCGCACGCTGTCCAAGGTCTCCTGCAGCCCGCTGTAACCCCAATCCAGGACGTGATTGTTGGCCAGCACGCAACACTGGACGCCCGCCGCCGTGAGGCACGGCATGTTCCGCGGGTGCATGCGATAGTTAATGCCCTTCCCCGGCCACGCATCCTCGGATGTAGTGACCGCGGTTTCTAGGTTGATGATCCGCAGATCGGGCCGTACGCGCTCGAGCACGGCAAGCGCATCGCCCCAGATGTAGGCGAAGGGCACGGGCCGGGGGATCTCGCCGCTCACCCGCTCGGCGAGCGCAACATAGCCGAGCGCGGAGCGCACGTAGGATTCGTAAAGGTGAGGAAGGCAGCGGTAGGGAAGGATCTGGTCGATGCCGCGCCCGGTCATCACGTCGCCGCAGAGAAAAAACGTCCTTGCAGCCGTGGTCATGACGCCCCGGCACCTTCAGGCTGCTGCGCCTTCCCGGCTCTGGTCCCCTTTCGCGGGGTCAAGATAACGAAGGAACCAGTCCCGCGCGAGGCGCGCGGCTTCATTCAGCGTGCCCGGTTCCTCGAAGAGGTGCGTCGCCCGGGGAATGACGACGAGCTGCCGTTCGCAGCGCATCTGGGCCAGGGCTAGGCGGTTCAGCTCGAGGACCTCTGGGTCGTTGCCTCCGACGATGAGAAGCGTCGGCGCGCTCACGCGGGGCAAGGCATCGCCTGCAAGATCGGGCCGTCCGCCGCGCGACACGATTGCGCCTATCGCATCCGGCAGCTCGGCGGCTGCGACCAGCGCCGCACCGGCCCCTGTGCTCGCGCCGAAGTAACCGATGTGCAAATCGCGCGTGGCTGGCTCGCGCTTCAGCCAGCGGGTGGCGCCGATGAGCCGGTCCGCCAGCAAGCCGATGTCGAAGCGGAGGTGCGCGGTGCGCATGTCGATCGCCTCCTCCTCCGTGGTAAGCAGATCGACCAGCAGGGTCGCGAGCCCGGCCTGATTCAGCAGCTCGGCGACATAGCGATTGCGCGGGCTGAAGCGGCCGCTGCCGCTGCCATGGGCGAACAGCACCACTGCGCGGGCACTCTCGGGAAGATTGAGGTCGCCTTGGAGCGTGACCGGACCTGCGTCGACGCTGACGGAACGTTGTTCCATGGCTGCACCCTGACAGGGTTGCGAAAAGACTTCGACCCGGCCGCTCTGCTGCAGTTTCGTACCGGACGAGCCCCTTATTGCGCACTCCGCCTGTGCCGCGCCGCAGTTCTATTCAGTCGTGGGGACGTTGATCCCAGTGTCCCGACAGCATCGATGTATTAATACTTAGCAGTCGAAACCGACGCGACGCGCGCCTGTCGGACAAATACGGACAGCGAGCTTTGTGGCGCTTTTCAGAAGGGAGCTATATGCCAACCTTTGGACGGAACCCGATGGAACTTCGACGTGCCTGCACGCGCCTCGAAGTGGCACGGCGTCGTGTGCGGGAAGGGGAGCAGCAAGTCAGAGGACAAAAGAATGTTGTGACCGATCTGCAGATGCATGGGCAACGCACTTCGCACGCTTTTGCGATGCTGAAAGCGCATCAAACTCTCCTGCAAATCGCGCGCGATAATCTTGCTCTGGAAGAAGCCCGCCTTCGACGTGGCTCAGGCCGTCACAGCGACGCGACACCGTAGGCGGACTGCCTCGCATCGTGGTAGCAAGGCCCGGCCCCATTCTGTCAATGGCTGCTTGTCCGCAGCCTTACGCGCAAAGATTGCACGGTGCCAGCCCCAAGCGCCGTCCGAGTTCCGTTCTTACTATCTTGGGCAATGCCCCGATAACAGTAATTATGGCGGTCACTGTAGTGCGGCCTGAATGCATTTACTATACAGCGGTTTACCAATGGAGGAATGTTAATATCGGCAAGGAGATCGTTGTACCTTTGCGGAAGAAATGTCTTCACGCCGTATTTTGTGCCATATAGTCCTCGAAATTCCCAGCTTGTCGAGAAGATAAGCTATTAGAACCGAGGAAAGGAAGGTAACAAGAAACATGATCATGTTTGGTTTCTCTGCCAGGGCGGATATCCATCGCGGTGGCCTAGACAGATTGAATGCCCTTATGTTCAGGTGCAGTGCAGAGAGTAACTTGGTATACGGCACCGCCTCGTATGAGTATAACCAGTAGTGCTCCAAAAAGCCGTTAAGTGCCTCTGGCCTATTAGCTTTATCTAAGTTCTTCTTTAGCTCTGTCCTGGTTTTAATGTTGCCCCTGTAATCTAGAATGCTGAAATGTATCGGTGACACATCGTAAGTCTTCAGCAATCTGTTTGGTTCCGGAGAGGAGTTAATACTATCTACCAGAAATTCCTTTTCTCCTATCACTACGGAAACTAGCGTGTGAGCGGGAAATAACCTTCTGTCGTACAGGCTGAAGCGTGTTGCATCAAAGCCCAACCTGTTCAAAAGGTTTACTATCACCCTGGCCCCCTCACCGCATTCACCTTCCTTATGGGTGAGCAAGAAGCCGGTATCTTCCCTAAGGAAGGGTCTGGCATCCATCTTCAACGCTACAAAGCTTGGTGCATTCACGTTGAAGTCGCGCCTGACCTGATCAGATACGCGAACCGCTGTTTCCTTGCTGATCGGCAATCCCGCCAACCCTGTGGAAATAAGATAATTGTCTACAGTTTCACTTTCCTTAAGCTGCCTGTATCCATAGTATAGAGCGAGAAGAAATGTAATGATCCAGAGAAGCGTCAGCGCAATGGCATATGATCGTCTTACCATCACATTCCTGAGAGAGCGTTGATTCTCTTTCTATTGATCCTCAATAGAGTACGCACAGCTTGTGACGAGAATGGTATTACCCATATGCAGAATTGTTAATCCGTTTGGCATTGTTGCCGTCCACATTCAGCATGTCCATTCGATAAAAAGCCCCAAAAAACGGGCCGCAGATGCGGCCCTTTCAGTTTCATCACCGTCAAGCTTTAACAGCCGCCGCAAACCCCATACGGCGGATCCCACTATGGATCGGTATCTCGAGCGGTGGTAGGTGCCACTGTGCTTCCCAGATCAACCCGTCAACGCTGACGCTGAAGGCAGCACTAGACGAGTAAAAGTTACGAGCGGAATACCGATGTCATACTTCCTGTTGTCGCAACGCTTATTGTGTAGGCCAACCAGATCGCGGCCACCAGCGTGCATTACGGCATCGCCGGGCGAAATTGGGGACAGCCCCCCATTTCCGCTATATACCTATGGAGCGCTGCTGAACGCGGCGCCAGCGGATTGGGCGCCTCCCTCACACCGTTCCAGCGCTGCTCATCCGCTTGTCACGATCGGCTGGGCGATGATCCACAGGCTCAGCATGGTGTAGCCGACCATGAGGACCAGCATCGGCCACTGGCTGCGCAGCGCTGATCGCCTGTCGGGAAACTCGCGCACCGCCTGGAGGTGGGCGACGTACAGGGCCGCAATGTGGCCCGCAACGATGGCGGCGACTGATACGTACCAGACGAGACGTGCGTCGATCACGCCCCGCACAAAGTAGTTGCGAGTGCCGAAGATGTCCCAGCCAAAGCCGAAGGGATCCGAGGCGAGCGGAATGAGGTATTGCGCCGCCATCACGATGAAGTAAAGGTAGTGCGCAAGATTGTAGGCAATCGCAATCGGAACCAGCGTCAGTACGAACACGCCGGCGATCCGTATGACCGAACGAGAAGCCGCTGGGCCGTCCGGATGAGGATGCGATGTTCCCCACAGCACGACGAGCCGGCAGAACGCCAAGTACACCCCGGCAAATAACGACACCAGCACCGCGAGGCCGAGAATCGGCACCCATCCATGTGAGTCCTGACCGAGCCCATCGACCACCGCGGCCCATGCCGGCGTGTCGCGAAAACCGTCGAAGCTCACCGATGCGAGCAGCAACAACACGAGCGCGATTTGCGACGCGGGCAATGGTTCGGACGTAATCAACCCGACGGCGTACGGCCGCAGAGCCCACTCCCGCGCGCTCGCGGCGCGCCATTCTATCGGTGCGAACCGCGCCAGAAGCCCGAATACCAGCGAAAAAACCTCGCCCCGGCGCAGCCACTCGGATCTGCCGAACACGAGCATCCCGAGCCAGGTCAGCGCCGAGTACGCGAGCATTGCGGCTGCGAGGCTTGCCGGATGGTCGCTCGCCTTCCATGCAACTTCCATCCATATGAAAACCGTGAAGAGGACGACCGCCGGCCAAACGCCGAGGCTCTCCGGATACTGCAATCCCAGCGCCAGCCGTCGCCCCGGCCGCAGCCGCTGGTAGAACGACTCCGCTGCGGCGAACAGCGTATCGAGGGGATTGATGAGCGCCCATAGGTTACCCACCAACGCTGAAACGTAGGCCATGCCGACCCACCAGATCGCCCATACCATCGCCGGCGCAATGTTCCTTAGCGGGCTTTGCGTGCCGAAGAGCCCGGCCAAGATCACCAGCAGGTATAGCCCCACTGCGAGCAACTGCAGCGCAAGCAGCACCTTCGGTGCGCCGGGCACGCGGCCGAGCGGTAGCCGCATCAGGCCAACCCGCTGGTGGCCTCGTGCAATCGGGGCCTGACGTGCGAACAGCGCGATCATCCCGAAGGAAACTGCGACGGTCAGGCCGGCGCCCGTGAGGTAGAGCCAGAGCGGGATCGGAAGAGAATACCGCTCGCCGAAACCGTGTGCCCCAGCCGGTCCGGCGACAGGCAACATACTGGCAAGCGCTGTGCCAGCAAGAAGGACCCGCCGCGTGCACGAAAGTCCCGATTGCCCGGGAGACATCAGAGGTTCATAGTAATCGTGCGTTCGAGCTTGAAGAGTATCCGAACCGCCTCGAGCGAGCCAAACATCCTCAGGAGGCCCGTCATGAGTCGTCTCCTCGCACTCCTCGTTTGCACCGCTACCCTGCTCGTCCTCGCACCGTCGCTTGCCATCGGCCAGATCCACGCGATGGTCAACTACGAGACCAAGTCGGCGGAGTCGTTGAAGTCATTGAAGAAGCCGATCAGCGCTCCGGCCCGCAAGGAAGGCATCGCTATCATCGACGTCGATCCCCAATCGAAAACCTTCGGGCAGATGGTGCAGGATCTGCCGCTGCCCGGCGATCTTGTCGCGCACCACATTTTCTACAACCGGGATCAAAGCAAGGCCTACATCACCGCGCTCGGAAAAAGCGAGCTGCGCGTGATCGATATGAACAAGACCCCTTACGAGATGCAGGTTGTCGAAGTACCCGGTTGCGGCGTGGGCGAGGACGTGGTGTTCTCGGAGGACAACAAGCACTGGTATCTCACGTGCATGGGCACGCAGGCCGTGATCGTCGGCGACGCGACGACCGATAAGCCGCTCAAGACCGTGAAGCTGGCGGCGCCGTATCCGCACGGCATCGCGATTCACAACGGCATCGACCGCATCCTGGTGACCAGCACCGTGCGCGCGTCCGATCTCGGCGATGCGGGTGAAGTCATCGGGGCGATGGAGGCGAGCACGGGCAAGGTGCTGGGCACCTACAAGCTCTCGAAGAAACCATCGCCGTCCGGCGAAGCGCCGGTCGAGATCCTGTTCGTCCCCGGGAGCAATCCGCCCGTCGCCATTGTCACCAACATGTACGGCAATACGCTGTGGACCGCTACGTGGAATCCGACGAAGAAGGATTTCGAGCTCGAGCAGGCGCACGATTTCACGGCGCAGAAGGCCGGTGTTCCGCTGGAGATCTATTTCAACGTGAAGGCGAACCGGATGTACGTGACCACCGCCAAGCCCGGCCACCTGCACATCTTCGACATCGCCGGCAATCCTGCCAAGCCCAAGCTGTTGAAGTCGATCGCAACCGCCGAGGGCGCGCATCACGTCGCCTTCACCAAGGACTGGCGCTACGCCTATGTGCAGAATGCGCTGCTCAATCTGCCCGGGATGAGCGACGGTTCGATCACCGTCGTCGATCTCAAGGCGGAAAAAGCCATCGGCAGCGTCGACACGCTGAAGAACAAGGGCTACAACCCCAACAGTATTGTGCTCCTGCCGCGCTGGAACGAACTGGCAGGCCACTAATTGGTACTAATTGGGGTCAGACCACTATTTCAGTGATCCCAGTTTTGGTTCTGACCCCGAATTACGGCCGAAGACGTCACTTCTACTGCCGCTCGACAATCTTTCGTCCCCTCGGCTGGGCAATGCCCCGCAGCACGTTCGCCGGATGCGAAGGCGTCATGCCGACCGCCCTCGCGGCAACGACCGCATTGGCCGTCGTGGCGACCCGCCGACCGGTCTGATACCCGATGTCGCGGGCCAGCGCGGCATAGTCGAGCGGTCTGGGGCTCTGAAGGTCCAGGACCTGGCCGAGATGGTTGCGCTTCTTGACCCGCTCGCCGAACTTGCTGAACTGTGCGGTCGAGATCCGCTCGCGATTGTGCAGGAGGAACGTCTTCAGAATCGCGGTGTGGTCGAGGATCGTGTGGTTCGCCCGCGCCGACGCCCACTTCGACAGCACGAGGCTCGGCACCCGTACTCCCAGGCACTTGGGCGCGTTCTCCGGATCCTGGGGAAACAGCGATTCCACTTTTCCGTAACTGCCTTCGGGCCGCGTCTCGGCCGCCCTTCGCCGGTTCAATACGACGGGGGTTCCGGGCGGAGCCACGTGATCGAAAAACCCGCCGTGCTCGTCGTAGGTGATCACGAAGAGCGTCCGGTGCAGCAAGCCGTGCTCGATGAACTTGCCGAGGACCTGGCGAATGAATTTCTGACCTTGCTGGATATCCATCGGCGGGTGATCGTCATTGCCGAACAGGAACTGCGGCTCGATGAACATCGCCCGCGGCAGCGTTCCGCCCGCCCGGGCAGCCTCACGCAGCGTTGCGTTGAGTTCGGCAATCGGCCGGACGTTTCTCACATCGAGCCGGAAACGGTCGTAGAGCCGGATGGTCCCGATATCGCTTTCGAAAAACTTCCAGCTGATGCCCTGGCTGTTGAACAAATCGAAGATCGAATAGTCCTCGATGTATCCCAGCGCAGGATCATCCATGTGGATGTTGTAGAGGAACGGGACATTGCCCTGGAGACTGGCGAGCCGGTTGGGGTACGTTCCCACGGGTAGCGCGGCAAACCAGCGGTCACACACCGGGTAGTACTTGGCGAGCGCCTTGTAGACCGGCAGGTCGTCCATGCCAAAGTAACTCATGACGATCTGCGGCGAGTCCGACTGTTTCGCAAAGTCGGCGGCAAACCCGCGCATCTCGCCGGTGCCGACTGTCTCTTCGGTGCCGCCGCCGATCTGGAACAGCGTGTGGTCGTAATTGTGACCGGGGTCCGACGATCTTCCGCTCGGCACGAAGATCAGGCTGTTCCCGATCCCGATCTCCGTATTCTTCACCACCCTGAACGGCTCCTTGAAGCCGGGAGGCGGGGTGTTGCGGTAGCTCGCCGGCGGCTTCCGGTAGCCTTTGCCCGGATGGGCCAGCGGCAGATCGTGGAAGAAGTGATCGTACGAGCGGTTCTCCATCATGACGACGGCAATGCAGTCATGGTCATCGAGCCGCCCGAGCATCTCCCGATCCGGCACCTTGAAATCGGAAGGCATCGGGCCGGGCGTCTCGCGCGCCAATGCCGTGAGCCGTTCGACATAGGGCGCGTTCCGGGTGTTGGAGCGCCGGACATAGGTGATTGCGCGCGCCGGTCGGGCACGCACTTCGCCCGGCGCGATTTCCAGTGTTTCGGAGATCGGTGCCACGACGTCATCGATGGGCCTCCAGGGGCGTGGCGGGCGGGCCGTCGACGGGTTGAAATATTGGATGTGCAGGTTGTCGGAACCGTCCGCAGCCGCGCGCGGATTGATTTTTCCATGAAGGGCGACAGCCCCGATGTCCGTAATGCGCTCGAGGGCCCGTTTGACGTATCCGGCGATCATGCTGCCCTTCTCGCGGATGCGGTTCTGAATCTCCAGCTCGAGATCGAGATCGTCGATGGTGTTGTAGAGCTTGATGCCACCGATGAGCGCGAACAATCCGACAATCGGTCCCGTCAGCACGGTCAGTGCCGCTGTCGTCAACACGACCTTGGTGAGCAACGGGCTCACATCGATCGCCAGGTTCGAGATGACATCGCTGAATCCGAACTGCTGGTTGAACACCAGGCCGATCTGGGGAATGCGGTTCTCGATTTCGGCGACCGTCCCGACGTAGCGGATTTCCACTTCGGGATTGGTGAACATCCCCTCCAGCACGATGCAGAACGCCGCGTCGTACTCGGATTTCTGCTGCAGCCTTTGAATCGACTTGTCGCATGCGGCAATCGCGCGGTTCCGGCGCGAGACAAGTGCGGACGCGGCCGGGTTGTTCGGTCCGAGATGCTGGAGCTGGGCCGCGAATTCCCGATTGATCTCGTTCTTGCGCTCCACGAGTCGCGCCACGAAATCCGCGCGGGACATCACGCGCGCCCAGAACGGCGTGAGGGTCGGCAGATCGTCGATGACCTTCGCGGCAGCGGAGCCCAGCGAAAAGACCTGATCGATGCCCATCAGATCGAGAAAATGCGTCGGCGTCGAGACGACGACGCTGCCCTTGTCATATTCGATCGTCGGAAGCGCCTTCTGCAGCGCGACCGAAGACAGATTATTGAGGAGCGAGAGCGGTATGTCCTGGTGGCTGATCGGCGTCACCGCATAGACCGACATGACCTGCACTTCCAGCCTCCGGGCATCGTCGTTGATGTTCTTCACGGAGATCCGCCACTTCCCCTTCCCACGCTCGATGTAGGCTGGATCGATTCTGGCGGTGTCCGTCGGCCACTTCTGAATCTGGCTCGTTTTGGGATTCGTGAAGACGAGGGGTGCCAACCCTCCCGGCGGGTGCAGCGTGATCTCGAACGGGATTGCGTAATCCGGCGGTTGCGGAGGCGGATCGGGAAGGACCTCGAGAGGATTGCGAAAGTCCGGAATGTCGAGCGGCCGCCGCCTCGCCACGACCGGCGCTCCGCCGTGTTCGCCTGCTAGGATCTCACTCAAGCGCTCTCGGACCAGGACCGGGCCGTCGCTTATCCGCCGCTCCGTAGTGCCAATGTGGTCACCGAGATGCAGAACGCTCACGTTGAACGGAAATACGGCGGCATGGAACTCGAACTCGATCGCCTGGCCGGGCGGCACGGCCGCATCGCGTGCCGTGCGGACATACCTTTTTCGGACATGGACGCGGTCGTTATGCATTTCGCCCCACATCTCTTCCTGGTGCCCGAAGATTTCGGCGTTGCTCATCGGCGTCTCCCTATTGGCCTGTCAAGGCGGTTGTTAGTTGAGTTCGATAATCCCCGCCATGCCGCCGGAGATTCCTGCCGCCCTCGGACCGCGAAGACGTACGCCAGCCGACTCTGGCGGACGTCCGCGTATTCAGCGTGCCCTCGGTATCGATTTAGGGCGCGCCGCGCCCGAGCAGAGTCAGGAATTCGCGCCGCGTCTTCGGACCATAGGTCCTGAAGTGCGGATCGGGCCGCTCCTGGTATGCGGCCCTTTCATGCGCAACGCGGTCGCGGCTTGCATACTTCTTCACTTCCGCCGCGCTCAGTCCGTACACCCGCGCGCCGTTCAATCCGAATATCTTTGCGCGGATCGCAGGCGTGATCTCCGGATAACCGTGCTTCGCACGCAATTGCTCCGAGATCTGGAAGACGCGGAAGGCCTGAATCTGATCCTGAGGTGAACCGTACCAGATCGAATCCGTCCCCCACAGGACATTTTCCTCGCCGCAGTATTTGAGGAGTTTCCCGAGCGCATGCGCCGCCTGCTCCGGCTCGCGCATGAGAAAGCGCCACGTGCTCCCCAGCTCGGCATAGACGTTCGAGCCGGGCTTCACGCCGTTCTCGACGAGTGAGCGGATCAGCGTATCGATGCCGTCGCGCCTGGCATTGTGATCGTAGGGCTGCTCGCGCACGGTGGACACGAAGCCCGAGTGATAGACGAGGAACTTGACGTCGGGAAAGCGCTTCGCCGCGGCGCCGATGTCGGAACACTGGCTGTGCTCGTAGGACTGCTTCCCGAACGGGAGCCCCTTGTGGATGCAGATCACTTTGACGTTAAGCGCGCGCGCCTTCTCGATGAAGCGCACGCCCACGTCGTCGGTCAGGAAGTAGCCGCGCCCGCCGGGCCCGAATTGGGTGTAGGTCTTCCACGCGCACACGCCCCAGCGCTCTTTCAACTCGTCCATCGCCTCGAGGTCGCCCGCCTGGTTGGGATTGACGCGCCCGTGCAGCATGAGGCGATGCGTGCCCTGGAGCCGATCGACGATCCGCCGCACCGCGTCCGCCGCCTGGATGGTGAGCGGCTCGTCCTCGCGCGTGGAGGGCACGAACGAGAGCACCATCATGTCGGTGTCGGAGTCGAGGAAGACATCCTTCACGAACTCCTCCGGCCCGAGGCACGCGAGATGGCTCATCGGCTCGGGGCGCTGCGCGAGGCCGCAGGCGGCTTTCGGCGACCATTTGAATGCCGAGGGCGACGCGCGCTTCACCCACGCGCCGGTGGGGTCGACGAAGTGGCCCTGCACGTCGAAGATGAACTCGCCCTGGCCGCCGAGCTTCGCTTGGGCGAGCTGCGGTTCGAGTGCGGCTTCGGCCGGGAGATCGAAAAATCCGCCCTTCTTCCCTGCCGCGGCGTTCGCCGCGTTGAAAGAAAGGAGCGTGGACGCCGCGCCGCATGCAGAAATTAGGAACTGCCTTTTGGAATAATTCAGCCGCTTGGCGTTGCGGGACGCCTCTTCATGCGCGCGGTCATTCGCTTCGCGGTTGGCGCGCGACAACGGGACCGGCTCGAACTCGCCATTCGAGGTCGTGTCGAGCTTGATGGG
>CAMPGR010000034.1 GCA_946885605.1 uncultured Pseudomonadota bacterium | reverse complement strand
GTTCCGCGGCCGGCGCTTCCTGCCGGCCGATCCGCCCGAGCTGCTCGACTACCCAGGCGCTCAATTGCTGCTCATCGGGGCGGCCGAGGACGTCCGCGCCGAGTTGGGGATCGAACTAAACCCGGAACGTGAAACTGAGCAAACCGCGGAGATCTTCCGCGACCTGCACCTGGCGAAGTCGAAAACGAAGGTGGACCCTCTCACTAAAGGAAAGTGGGCATAGCGATCGTATGCTTGCCTGCTTCTGTGTGCACTGCGAGGCCCTGTAGGGTAAGCCAGGCAGAGTCATGGAGCGGCTTGGGCCGCTGGTGAGATTGTCCCCTCGCGGTCGAATCCCTCCCAGCCGCCGCCCAGCGCCTTGACGAGATCCGCCACCGCCGCGCGCTGCGCGCGGAGCGCCTCGATGCGGTTGAGTTCCGCCTGCAGGAGATTCCTTTCGGCGTCGATCACTTCGAGCTGGCTCGAGCGGCCGTTCTCGTAACGGATGCGCGCAAGCCGCACGGTTTCTTCGAGCGCTCTCACCCGCTCGCCTTCGGCCTCGAAGGTCGCGCGCGACCGATCCTGGCGGATGAGCGCTTCGCGCACCTCGCGGAACGCGTCCTGCAGCGTCTTCTGATACTGCGCGAGCGCCTGCCGCTCGCGCGCGCGCGTTGCCTCGATCTCGCCGGTCAGCCGTCCGCCCTGGAAAATCGGCTGGGCGACCGCGAACGCAAGCTGCCAGATGCGCGCCGGCGCCGAGAAGAGATCGCTCAGCGACGCGCTCTCCGAGCCGAGATAACCGGTCAGCGCGATGCTGGGGAAGAGCGCAGCGCGGGCCGCTGCGATGCGGGCATTGGCCGCAATCAATCGCTGCTCGGCCTGCACGATATCCGGCCGGCGCAGAAGCATATCCGAAGGCAATCCTTCCGGCACCACAAGCAGAGGGGGTTCGCCGCGGTCCGCTTCCGGTCGAATCGATTCCTCGATGATCGACCGAGGACTGCGGCCGAGCAGCACGGCAAGCGCAAGCTCTTCGGCGGCGCGGCTCCTTTCGAGCGCCGGCAGCTGGGCGCGCGCCGAGGCGACCTCGGCTTCGATCTGGCGGAGATCCAGGTCGCCGATGAGCCCCGCATTGCTGCGCACCTTCTGCAGCTCGAGGGTACGCTCGCGCAGGGCGAGTGCACCCCGCGTCGCATCGACCTGCGCATCGAACGCCATCAGCGCGAAGTACGACTGTGCGACCTGCGCGGTCAGTGTGACGCGCACCGTCTCGCGCGCCGCGTGCGTTGCAAGGAGTTCCGCGCGCACGGCATCGCTCGCGCTGCGCAAGCGGCCCCACAGATCGATTTCGTAGATCACGTTGATCTGGCCGCGATAGCTGTTGCGCTCGAGCGGAACGCCGGGGGGCAGCGGCACCGAAGAGCGGCCCGACGAGCGGCTGCGATCGCGTTGAAACTCGGCGTCCACCGCCGGGACCTGCGCAGCATCGGCGATCTGCAGCAGCGCGCGCGCTTCCTCGACCCGCGCGGCGGCGAGCGCCAGGTCGTGATTATGCTCGAGCGCTTCGGCCTCCAGCCGATCCAGAGCGGGATCCCCATAGAAGGTCCACCAGCGCTCCGCCGGTGCCGGTTTTCCCTGTGCCGGCGCGTCGCGCCATGCCTGCGGCAACTCGACCGCGGGCGGCTCGTACTTGGGCCCTGTCGTGCAACCTGCCACGAGTACCATGGCAAGCGCCATGCCCATCGCATCACGCCGCATGGCCGCCTCCCGGCGCAACCGGATGATGGTGCGGCGTGGGTGCAGCTCGCATCGCCGCTTCCCGATGATGCTGCACTTCCCCTTCGATCTCCTCCGTCGAGCGCTTGTCGGAAAGTCTCCTGTCCATGATGACCTTGTAGAACCACGGAATGAAGAAGATCGCGAGGAATGTGGCCGCAAGCATTCCACCCATGACCCCGGTACCGGCCGAATGCCGCGCTCCGGCGCCCGCACCGGTGGAGAATACGAGCGGCGTCACACCGAGTATGAAGGCAAGCGAAGTCATCAGGATGGGACGGAATCTCAACCGGGCTGCTTCGATGGCCGCGGCGGAGGTCGAGAACCCTTCCTGCTTCTTGAGGACCGCGTACTCGACGATCAGGATCGCGTTCTTTGCCGCGAGCCCGAGGAGCGTCACGAGACCGATCTGGAAGTAGACGTCGTTGGTGAGCCGCTCGATGCGGGCGAGCGGCGAGAGCAGCGGTTGCAGCCACGACACGCCGGAGGCCATGTAGTACAGCGAGGGCAGGAGGTTGTTGACGGCGATCGCGGCGAGCGCGCCGAAGGTGCCGAAGGGAAGCGCGAGCATCACGGCAAGCGGCAGCGCCCAGCGGTCGTACTGCGCGGCGAGGATGAGGAAGACCATGAGCGCTGCGAGCCCGAGGGCGAGTATCGCCGTGCCGCCCGAGCGCTTTTCCTGGAACGAAGCGCCCCCCCAGTCGAAGGCGAAATCCGGCGGCAATGTCTCGCGCGCGATCTTCTCCAGTCGCTCGATGGCCTGGCCGGAGCTGTAGCCCGGTTGCGTAGCGCCGAGGATCTTCACCGCGGGCAGGTTGTTGAAGCGGTCGAGCGTCTCCGGCCCCGACGAATAGCGCACGCTCGCAAGCGAGGAGATCGGCACCATGCGGCCCTGCTCGGAGCGCACGTACACGGATCCCACATCGTCGGGACGGTCGCGATAAGCGGGATCGGCGGACATGAGCACCTGCCAGGTGCGCCCGTACTTGTTGAAGTCGTTCACGTAGAACGTGCCGAGCGTCGCCGCGAGCGTGTTGTAGAGTTCGTCGACCGGGACGCCGAGCGACTTCGCCTTCTCGCGGTCGGCGGCGACGTATAGCTGCGGCGCGTTCGCGCGCCACAGCGTATTCACCTGCCCGAACATGCCGTCCTTCGCCACGGCAGCGAGGAGCTGCTGCGTCACCTCGTAGAGGCGCGCCGATCCCCCTTCGCCCCGGTTCTGGATGTAGAACTCGAAGCCGCCCGCGGTGCCGAGACCGAATATCGGCGGCGGGCCGAAGGCGAGCACCAGCCCTTCCTTGATGTGCGCGGTCTTCATGAAGAATTCGCCGACGAGCTCAGGCGTGGTGACCGTGCGCTCGTCCCAGTGCTTCTGCGTCACGAATATGGTCGCCGCGCTGTTGCGGAAGGCCCCGCCGAGGAAGTCGAAGCCCGTGAACGCGACCGCGTTCTCGTTCGCCGGATTCGACTTGATGATCTCCACCACCTCACTCACCACCTTGTCAGTGCGCTCGAGCGTCGCGCCGTCGGGCAGGAATACCGCCGCGATGTAGAAGCCCTGGTCCTCGTCGGGCACGAGCGAGCTCGGCGTCGCGCGCCACAATGCCGCGGTCACGAAGACCATCCCGACGAAGAGAGCGAGCGCGATGCCGCCCCGCCGCAGGATCCACGTGACGCCATCGACGTAGCGCCCGGTGATGCGATGGAACCAGTCGTTGAACCAGCGGAAGAAGCGGGCCGGCTGCTTGTGCTCGCGCTTCAGTATCAGCACGCACAGGCTCGGTGTGAGCGTGAGCGCAACGATTCCCGAGATGACGACCGCGATCGAAATCGTCACGGCGAACTGCCGATAGAGCTCCCCGGTGAGCCCGCCGAGGAAGGCGATCGGCACGAACACGGCGCAGAGCGTCAGCACGATGGCGATGATCGGGCTCGTCACCTCCCGCATCGCCTTGATCGCGGCCTCGCGCGCCTGCAGGTGTTCCTCATGCATGATGCGTTCGACGTTCTCCAGCACCACGATCGCGTCGTCCACGACAATGCCTATCGCGAGCACCATGCCGAACAGGGTGAGCGTGTTGATGGAGTAGCCGAGCATCAGCAGCCCGGCGAAGGTGCCGATGAGCGAGACCGGCACCGCGGCGAACGGGATGAGCGTTGCGCGCCAGTTCTGCAGGAACAGGAACACTACGAGGAACACGAGCGCCATCGCCTCGGCGAGCGTGATCACGACTTCCCGGATCGACACTTCGACGAAGCGGGTCGTGTCGTACACCACGGAATGCGTAAGGCCCGACGGGAACGAGGCGGCCACGGAATCCACCTCGGCCTTCACGCGCGCCGCGGTCTCGAGCGCGTTGGCGCCCGGCTGAAGGAATATCCCCACGAGCGTCGCCGAGCGCCCGTTCACTCGCCCCAGGAACTCGTAGTCCCTGGAGCCCAGCTCCACGCGGGCGACGTCCTTCAACCGCAGCACCGCGCCGTCGCTGTTCGCGCGCACGACGATGTTCTCGAACTCCTGAGGCTCCGAGAGACGCCCTCTGGTGGTGATGCTATAGACGAGTTCCTGCGCTTCGTACGTGGGCGGCTGCCCGATGCGGCCGGCGGCGAACTGGGCGTTCTGCTCGTTGATCGCGCGGGTGATGTCGGCGGTGGTGAGCTTCAGCTGCGCGAGGCGATCGGGACGAAGCCAGATGCGCATCGCGTAATCCTTCGCGCCGAAAATCTGGACGTTGGTCGTGCCGGGGACGCGCTTCAGCCGATCGAGCACGTTGAGTGTCACGTAATTGGAGATGTAGAGGTCGTCGCGCGTGCCGTCCGGGGAGTAGAACGCGATCACCTGCAGGAACGAAGACGAGCCTTTTTCGACGGTGACCCCCTGCCGGCGCACTTCGAGCGGCAGGCGCGGCTCGGCCTGCTTCACGCGGTTGTTGACGTTGAGCGCGGCGGTGTCGACATCGGAACCGATCTCGAACGTGACCTGGATCTCCACCGCGCCGTTCGAAGCCGAGGTCGAGCTCATGTAGAGCATGTTCTCGACGCCGTTGATCTGGTTTTCCAGGGGAGCGGCGACGGTCTGCTCGAGCACCTCAGCGGAAGCCCCGGGATAGACTGCGCGCACTGTGACGACGGGCGGCGCGATTTCCGGATACTGCGCGATCGGCAGCACCCGCATCGCCGCCAGCCCGGCGATCACGATGAAGATGGAGAGCACGGCCGCGAAGATCGGCCGGTCGATGAAAAAGCGCGAGATCATTTCGCCTCCGGCTGCGCTGGTTTACCGTCGGCAATCTTGACGGGCGCGCCCGGGCCGATCTTCAGCAATCCGTCGACGATCACGCGCTCGCCGGGCTTGAGTCCGGAATTGATTATCCAGCCGTCCCCCGCCCAGTCGCCCACTTCCACCGGGCGCGCGTCGGCCTTGCCATCCGCGGTGACGGTGTAAACGAACTTTCCCTTGGGCCCCTCCTGCACCGCGCGCTGCGGCACCACGATCGCCGCCGGGCGCACCGCACCTTCCAGGACGATGCGAACGAATTCACCCGTGCGCAGCATGCTTTCCGGATTGGGAAACTCCGCGCGCGCCTCGATCGTGCCGGTCTGCGAGTTGACGCGCACGTCGGTGAAATTGACGATGCCGTCGCGGGAATAGCTCTTGCCGTCCACGAGTTTCACGTGCGCCTTGAACCGCCCTTGCTCCGGAAGCCTGAGCCGTCCGGCGTCGACGTCACGCCGCAGCGCGAGATACTCGCGATCCGGAATGCCGAAGAGCACATACATCGGATCGGTCTGCGTGACAGTGGTGAGTAGCACGTTCGGCCCCGAGACGAGCGTTCCCTCCGACACGACGGAGCGGCTGGTGAGGCCGGAGATCGGCGCCTCGACGCGCGTGTACTGCAGATTGAGCTTCGCCTCGTTCATGCGCGCGCGGGCGCTCTTCAACTCCGCATCCGCGATCTGCTGCGCGGAGAGCGCGTCGTCGTACTCCTTCTGGCTGATGGCGCGGGCTTCGATAACCGGCTTCAGCCGCTGCACGTCGCGGCGCGCCTGCGCGAGCCTCGCATCCGCCACAGCGACCTCGGCTTCGGCACGCGCAAGGGCAACGCGAAACGGCTCGGGATCGATGGTGAAGAGCGACTGCCCCTGCTTCACTGGCGCACCCTCCCGGTAATTGCGCCGCTCCAGCATGCCCGTCACCCGGGCGCGCACCTCCACTTCGCGATAACCGGCGGTCTGCGCCGGATACTCGTAGGTGACAGGAAGGTCCTTCGGCTCGACACTGATGACCGTCACCACCGCCGGAGGAAATCCGCCCGGACCGCCCGGGCCGGGCGCCGCGGCGGGCTCGCAACCGGCAATCGCGAGCACGAGCGCGACAGTCAGGGCATGGCGGGAAGAAAAACGGCATTTCGACGGGGTTTGGGGCATGAGCCTTCCTCTTGTTTGCAGCGCGCCTTTACCATATCGCGGCCGCAGAGTTTACATACAAGCATGAATGTATGTAAAGTAGCGTCCGCGACAGCCAGAGCGGCGCAACGGAGTTTCATATCGTGGCACGACGCACCCGGGACGAGGCACTCGAGACGCGCAACACCATACTGGACACGGCCGAGCGAGTGTTCAGCGAACGCGGCGTATCCCACACGACGCTTGCGGATATCGCAGCCGCCGCAGGCGTCACGCGCGGCGCGATCTATTGGCATTTCAAGAACAAGGCCGATCTCTTCGACGCGATGATGGCACGTGTGGCGCTGCCCATGGAGCAAATGACCGCGCGTGCCAGTGACGAGGCGCTCGAAGACCCGCTCTCGTACGTCCGCGCGTGCGCGCTAAACGTGCTCGAACGCGTGGTGAGCGACCCGCAATGCCGGCGCGTTTTCGAGATCTGCTGCCACAAGTGCGAATACGTGGACGAGATGTCGCAGATACGCGACCGGCACATCGAAGGGCGCGACCGGTGCCTGCGTCACATCGAAAGCGGGTTGCGCAACGCCGAGAGAAAGGGCTTGCTCGCACCGGGTGTCAATCCGCGGCATGCCGCGGTGGGCCTGCATGCGCTCGTGGACGGCCTCATCATGAACTGGATACTCGATCCGGGCTACCTTCCGCTAAAGAGGGAGTCAGGCGCGATGATCGATCTTTATCTCGACGGATTGCGCCGCGTGCCGCGCGTCGAAGCGAAGGCGGCGACGCGCGCCGCGCGCTCGGCAGGCCGCAGGGCACGCGGCAACGCTTACACGCGCCAGGGCCGCAGGTAATCCATCCGGTCCGCCGAACGCACCCGCACGCGCCGCACCACCCGGTCGCGCAACAGGTGCAGGAGGACCTCGGTGCCCGCATCCCCGCTCGCCCACAGCTTCCGATAGAACTCGCTCTGGCCGCTGACCGAATCTCCGCCTATGCCGAGGATCACATCGCCGCGCCGCACGCCCGCCTTGTGCGCGGGCGTTTCGGAAAGCACGCGCGTGACCACGACGTGCCCCTCGACTTCCTCGGAGTACACCCCGAGCCACGGGCGACCGCCGCCCTGGCGGCGGCCGTACTTGAGCAGATCGTCGAGCAGCGGCTTCAGCAGATCGATCGGGACGAACATGTTTCCGGGAAATGCGACGCCCTCCTCGATCGCATCGCTTACCCATAGCGAAGCGATGCCCGCAAGCCGGCCGGCCTCGTCGATCAGCGCGGCGCCGCTGTGCTCGTATCGCGGCGGCGCGGTGAAGATCGCGTCTTCGAGCATGTATTCCCACCAGCCGGTGAAACGGCGCCGCGCGACAACGCAGGCGCGCGTGATGCCGCCTGCCGTCGGGTGCGCCGCCACGACGAGCGTGCTGAGCTCGCGGATGTTCGACGATCGCCCGAGCGCCAGAGGACGGCGCGCGACGGCGGGCGCCGAGCGCAACAGGCCGAGGCCGGTTGCATGGTCGTAGCCGACGGCGACCGCAGGAAACACACGCCCGTCCGGCGCGACGACGAGGACCGATCCGGCCTCGAGCATCAGGTAGCCGATGGTGAGGATGAGCCCGTTTTCGTCGATGACCACGCCGGTGCCTTCACGCTCCGCGCCGAGCGTATCGGACGTACGCGCATCCGGCATTGCCTTGATGCTCAATTTCACGACGGCGTCGAGGGATTCCGGCTCGCCCTCGATGCCGGGCAGCGGCGCATGCGCGGCACGCCACGTGGAAAGTGCCGCGCTGAAGAAGGAAGGGGGCATTGCGGTACTCGCAGCTTCCCGATATTTGAACGCCCGGCGCTCATGCCGAAGGCACGATGAGCGCGTGGCCTTTCGATAGCGCGCATCTTAACAAGATCGCATGCACGCCGCCCCGACATCCGGCAGCGGTTGTCCCGTGAAATTTCATCCTATAAAATCGGCGGGGATTCGGTATCCCTGACGCCGTGACTCCCGGAAAAGAAGCCAAATCCTCGATCCAGGTCATCGAGCGCATGATGCATCTGCTCGATACGCTGGCCGGGCACAGCGCTCCAGTCAACCTGAAGCAGCTTGCCCTCCAGACGGGGCTGCATCCCTCCACCGCGCACCGCATACTGGCCGTGATGGTGGACAGTCGCCTGGTCGATCGAGTGGAGCCCGGGACGTACCGGCTCGGAATCCGGTTGCTCGAGCTGGGCAACCTGGTGAAGACCCGCATCAGCGTGCGCGAGGTCGCCTTGCCGTACATGCAAAGGCTGCACCAGGAGCTTGGAGAAACCGTGAACCTGTCGGTGCGCCACGCCGACGAAGTGGTCTACGTCGAGCGCGCGACTGCGAGCAATTCGATGATGCGTGTCGTGCAGATCATCGGCGCGCGCGCGCCGCTCCACATCACCGCCGTCGGCAAAGTGTTTCTCTCGGATGACGGGCCCGAGAAATGGGTCAATTACATGCGCCGCAGTGGCTTGCCCCGATATACGCAGAACACGCTCACGGACACCGAGGCGCTCTCCCGCGAGCTCGAAAGAATTCGGGCGCAGGGTTACGCGCTGGACAACGAAGAAGCCGAGAAAGGCGTTTCGTGCATCGGCGCGGGCATCTACAACGATGAGGGGCGGCTCATCGCTGGCCTCTCGGTTTCCGCGCCCTCCGACCGGCTGAACCAGGCCTGGGCGGCGCGAGTGAAGACGACCGCGGAAAGCATCTCACGCGCGATCGGCTGTCGAGCCTGACGTTCAAACGCCTTCGCGCTGGACATGCCGCTGTCCTGTTCCTATCCAGTCACCTAGCGCGCGTGCATGCTGCAGGCGGGACTGCACCCGCAGGTCCTGAAACGCATACTCGATGTGGAAGAGCCGGGCGGGTCCCGCTGCCCGGCGGACTAGTGGATTAGTGGTACACCACCGGCTGATTGAGCAAAGGCGAAAAGCCGCCCAGAAACTCGTCGATGTGCTCGGCGGTCGGTTCCTCCGCCACGGCGTCCTGCATGGACTGGGCAAAGCGCTCCGCAACGTCGCCTTGCAGGAACGTGCCGCGCGCGCTGCGCTTATCCACCAACTCGATCGCGTGCTCGGTTGGATATTCGACTACGCAGTAATTCTCGCTGTTGTAGATCACGTTCATCATCGTGCGCGCCTCGTGGGCCCGATACCGCCCCACAACGTAGAGCTCTCCATTACGGTTGACACCCCCATACCCGGTTCGTTCGCCCCCATCAGTGAAAAAGTTCACCATAATCCGGCAAGAACCCTAGCCCAGGCAGACCACTCGTCCAGGGTACGCCGTTCACAACCCGAGAATTGGGGACAATCTCGAGATTTCAAGCCTCTCGCGGCACACGCGCCTTCAGCTGGCTCAGCGCAATGCCGGACAGGATCAATATGAGTCCGGCATAAGCGTTCGGGCCCGGCTCTTCGCTGAGTATCGCAACGCCGAGCAATAACGCCACGCACGGGCTGATGTAGTTCACGAGAGACATGAACGTCGGGCCGGACGATCCGATGATCAGAAAGTAGAAGATCGTTGCGACGCCGGTCGGTCCTACGCCGAGCCAGACGACCGAAGCCATCGCAAGCGCGTCCGGCGCGAGCGTCCACGGACGATCGAGCACGAGCGCGACCGGAACGCTCATCGCGCTCGCGATGAGCAGCACGCACGCGGAAGTGAGGAGCACGTCGCCTTTGACGCTGCGGCGTGCGATGACGGTGTTGGTCGCATAGCACAGCGCGCCGCCCAGGACGGCGAGCTCGGCCACTACGTTGAGCGCCGATCCCGCGAGCCCGATCAATGCGGCCGGACCCATGAGGAGCACTATTCCGCAAAAGCCCAGCACGAACCCCAGGGCCCGGCTACGCGTGATTCTCTCGCCGTGCACGAAGTAATGGGCAAGCACGAGTGTTGCGAGCGGCATGACGGCCATCAGGATGCCGGCCAACGCGCTGTCGATGTACTGCTGGCCCCAAGCGATGAGATAGAACGGCAGCGCGTTGCCGACAAACGCCAGCACGGCATATTGCAGCCATGCAGCGGAGAGCGGCGGCAGGGGCAGGCCACGGGCGCGGATAACGATGAGCAGCACCCCGGCGCCGATCACGAGTCGGCCAGCGGCGATCGTCGCCGGCGGCACGCTCGCGACGGCGATCTTCATGAACATGAATGCCGAGCCCCACATCGCGACGAGCGCGAAGAGCAGCACCCAGTCACGGGCGCGATGCGCGTGCGTTGCCGGCGCGCGAGGTGTCAAGCGGCGCTCCGCGGAGCGCCGGCAGTCTGCGGTCGATGCATTGTTCTTCTACTTGGAGCTATTGTTCGATCGAGCTCAAGCGACGCGGAGCATGGTGGACATGCCCGCCGCCTGATGCGCAAGCACGTGACAATGGAGCATCCAGTCGCCGGGATTATCCGCGACGAATGCGATATCGACGCGTTCGCGCGGCGCCATGAGCACGGTATCGCGCCACTCGCGATGCGGCGTGGGCGCGCCGTTGCGCGCGATCACGCGAAAGACGTGACCGTGCAGGTGGATGGGGTGATGCCAGGCGCTGTCGTTCCCGAGCGAAAGCACGTAATGCCCTCCGCGCCGCAGCGTGAGGAGCGGCGTGTGCGTGTGCCCTTTCAGCGCTGTGCCGTTGACGGCCCACGCCAGCCCATGGCTGCGCACGAGCTGCGCGAGGCTCGTCGGTTGCCCTTCGAACAGCGCCTGTCGAATGCCGCCCATGGCGCCGCCCTGGAACACGATCGCATGGCGCTCGGCGCCTTCCACGTCGGGCTCCGGGATGCGGTTCGGCGGGAGTGCGATATCTTGCGCCATCGGGCGTGGGCGAAGGGGCGGGCCGCTTTCGTAGGCGATTTCCATCACGCGGCCTGCGAGGCGCGGATAGAAGTCGTCCGTCACTTGGGCGCGCGCCCCCGGCTCGAGCATGCAATCCAGCACGACGTCGGCGCGCATGCCCGGGCCGAGCTCAACGCCTTCTCGCACCGCATACGGTGTCACGGGCTGCCCGTCGAGCGCGATCACCATGGGAATGTGGTCCCCGAAGTGAAGCCGAAAGATACGTGCCACGGCTGCATTCAAGAGCCGCAACCTGATGCGTTCCCCGGAGCGCACACGAAACAGGCCCGTCTTTGCCGTGAACCGGCCGTTCACCGTGACGGTATTGCCGATGCGTCCGGCATGCGTGAGATCGAAGAGATTGTCGAAATCGTCGCGCAACGCGGCGTCGGGCTGCAGGCGCCAGTCGGCAAGCACCCATGCCACATCGCGATCCACGCGCGGAGGTTGCAGCTCGTCGACGATCAGCACGCCATAAAGGCCGCGCGCGACCTGCTCGTGACTGCTCGAATGAGGGTGATACCAGTATGTGCCGGCGTCCGGGACCACGAAGTCGTAAACAAAGCGCCCGCCTGGTACAATTGGCGCTTGCGTCACGTGCGGCACGCCGTCCATGCGGTTGGGCACGCGCACGCCATGCCAGTGCACTGTGGTATCGGCCGGCAAACCGTTGTCGAGGACGGCGCGGAGCGTCTCGCCCTGCCGCAGCCGGATCAGCGGCCCGGGCACGTGCCCCTCGTACGCCCACACCTCGGTCTCAGGATACGCATCGGAAATGAGCCGCTGGCGGCCGACGCGCGCGGAAAGGCGCACTTCACGCTGCGCGCGGGGCGGAGCGGCGCATGCGCCGAACAACGGGAGCGCGGCGAAGGCTTTCACCAGGGATCGGCGCGAGGCTTTCATGGTACTCTCCCGGAGAATATCATTTCCCCCATACCTGTCGGACCTTCGATGAAGCCCCGGTTGCCGTTGGTCGTTGTCGCGGCACTTGCATGGTGGTGGTGCGCGCCGGCCGTGGCGCTGCCGCCGTCGCTGCAATCGGTCCCGGCGGCGGCCGCGGGAAGAAGCGCGCTGCCTACAACGGCCGCGCCGGCCGCGCAGTTGCTTGCCGAGCTGCGCCAGGGCGGCTACATACTTTACTTCCGCCACACCTCGACGGATTTCTCACGCGACGACGCGCGTTCGCAGAACGATGACGACTGCGAGAACCAGCGGCCGCTGACCGATAAGGGGCGTGCGGAAGCGCGCGCCATCGGCTCGGCGATACGCGAGCTCGCTATCCCGATCCGGCAGGGTGCTCGCGAGCCCGCGCTGCCGCACTGTGGAAACCGCGATGCTCGCCTTCGCACGCGCCGAAAAATCGGGAGCGGTGCGGGGCGGTCCCGCGCATCCGGAGAGCGTGGACCGTTACGCGGCATTGCGCGCGCTCCTCGCAACGCCGCCGAATGGCGGGGCTAACCTCGTCATCTCGAGCCACGGCAACCCGTTTTTTGCCGTCGCCGGACGGCCGTACCTCGCGGAAGGCGAATGCGCGGTGGTACGGCCCGTCGGAAAGGACTTCGAAGTGGTGGCGCGGATCCGGGTCGAGGATTGGCCTCAGCTTCGACAGAAACAGTAATGTCGAAGTCGATCTACGCATCAATTAAAACCAACGAACGCGAGAAGGAGGACGCAAGATGAGCAGAGCACGTTCACGAGGAAGGGCGGCGCGCAACGCATTGTCTGTCGCCCTTGCGACACTGGCCGCAGGGTGGCTCGTCTTCACTGCGCCTCAAGCCGGTGCACAGACGGGCGCCGCACACTATCCCAACCGGCCCATCCGCTTCATATTGCCTTTCCCGCCCGGCGGCGGCACCGATATATTGGGCCGCCTCCTTGCACAGAAGCTGAGCGAGGAGGTCGGACAGCCAGTGGTGCCGGAAAACCGGCCCGGCGCCGGCGGCAACGTGGGCAACGAGGCCGCGGCGAAATCGCCGCCCGACGGTTACACCCTCGTCATCTGCACGACCTCGCTCGCGGTAAGCAAGACGCTCTACAAAAAGCTCGGCTACGACCCGGAAAAGGATCTGACGCCGATCGGCCTCGTCGCCGCGAATCCTCAGGTGCTCGCGGTGCATCCCTCGCTGCCTGCGCGCAGCGTGAAGGAGCTCGTCCAGCTCGCCCGCACACATCCGGCGAGCGTGAGCTTCGGCACGGGCGGCGCGGGCACGACCAACGACCTCATCGCGCAACTGTTCAAGTCCTCGAACCGCGTCAACGTATTGATCGTGCCGTACAAAGGGATCACGCCGGCGACCGTCGCGGTGCTCGGGGGCCACGTCCACGCGGTCGTGATCGGGGTCGCGAGCGCAGTGCCTTACGTCAAGGGCCGCAAGCTGCGCCCGCTCGCGATGCTGGCGCCGCAACGCGCTTCGATGCTTGCCGACGTGCCGACCGCTGCCGAAGCCGGCTATCCTGAGCTCGAAGCGGTATTGTGGTATGTGATCATGGCGCCGGCTGGAACCCCGGAACCGGTCGTCGCGCGGTTGACCGAAGTGTTCGCCCGCATCGTCGCCTCGCCCGACACCCGCACGAAGATGCTGGCCGTCGGCGCCGAGCCCATGACGAGCACACCGCGCGAGTTCACCGAGTTCTACCGCAAGGAAGTGGCGCGCTGGGGCAAGGTGATCCGCGAAGCGGGCGCGACCGTGGAGTGAGACTGCCGAAGCACGATCAGAGCGCGAAATCGAGAGCGCCGATATCGGGGAGCTTTTCCGCTTCCGCGAGCTGCGAATAGAGCCGCTCGGCTTTCGCCGCGTCGCGGTGCGCAGTCAACTTGAGGAACTTCTCCCGCAGCTCGGCGCGCGTGAGCGGCATGGTCGGCGTCCCCTTGAAGTCGTGCCCTTCCGCAGAGACGGTTCTGCCGTCCTTCAGGTGCAGCGTCACGCGGCAAGCGGACGAGAGATAACCGGAAGAGGGCGCGAGCGGTACCGTCTCGGCATTCCTCGCGAGCGCCCGTATTCCCGGGTGATTGAGCGTCGTCTCGGAGAAGACGCGCGGGGCGGTGGGATCCATGTAGAGCGCCAGCGAAACGGAGAAGGGGACGCTGTACTGCATCATCGTCATGTCGCGGGGCTCGTTGATGGCGTGCTGCGTGACCGTCTTCTCGTTCGCCGCAATCGCGATGCGCTCGACGTCCTCCCCGGCGATGCCATGCTTCGCCTTGAGTTCCAGCGCAAGGGTCACCGGCACCTGCGCCGTCGAATGACAGGCGTAGCGCTTGATCTTGGTCTTCATGACGTGCCACGTCGTGCCGAGCGCCTGGGTCAGCCGCGCAGGATCCGCTTCGCGGCAATAGACGTTCAGCAAGCCGAATTTGCCTTCGAACACTTCGGCGGGCCCGGTGTAGCCGTCGCGCGCGAGTATCGCGGCCATGAATCCGCCTTCGGCCGCACGCCCGAGGTGCAGCCGCTTCACCATGCCGCCAGAGCGCGAGAACTCCATGAGCCCCGAGCTCATCGAACCCGCGATGCCGAACGCATGCGCCATCTGTGCGGCGGTCAAACCGAAAAGCCTGCTCACGACCGCGGCCGTTCCGTACACGCCGACCACGCCCGGCGAATGAAAACCGACCTTCTCGATGGAATGGCGTGCGGCGTCTCCTATGCGGTAGAGCAATTCATAGCCGGCGATCACCGCGGTGATGAACTCCTTTCCGCTCTTCCTGCGACCCTGCGATACCGCGAGCCCCGGCACGGCGAGCGCCGCGCTGGGGTGGATGCCGACACTCGGCTCGCACAGCGCATCGAGCTCGAACCCGTGCGCGGCGGCGCCGTTTGCGAGGCATGCAAAGGGCGCGCGCACCTTGATCGGGGTGCCGAGGACGCTGCATTCCCCCGGCGCGCTGTTGCGCTGCGCGTAGCCGATCACGGTCTGTGTCCACGGCAATTCGGCGCCGAAAACGCAGGCCGCCACCGTATCGATCACGCAGTCCTTGGCCCGCTCGATCACTTCCGCGGGAATGTCTTCGTATCTCAAGCCGACGGCGAATTCGGCAAGCGCCTGTGCGGGTGTGGTCATTTTTTCGCGAGTTTGAGTTCGGTCAGGATCCGTTTGTATTCGGCGTAACGCGCATCGAGGTACTTGAGGCTTTCCGCGCCGTTAATGTACGAGCCTTGCCATTCGTTCGCGGCGAGCTCCTTTTGCCACGCCTCGCTTTTCGCAATCCGGGCAAAGACGCTGTCCCAGTAGCGTCGCTGCGTGGCGTCCAGCCCGCGGGCCGCGATGAACATCCGGTAGCTCGGCATCACCGCATCGTAGCCCTGCTCCTTCCAGGTCGGCACATCGGCAAAGCGCCCCCCGACCCGCTTCGGCGCAGCGATGGCGACGATCCGTATCTTGCCCGACTCGAGCACCGGTATATACGTCGACATCGGCGTCGCCACAACGTCCACGTGCCCGCCCATGAGAGCGGTCGTTGCCTCGATTGAGGCCTTGTAGATCACCACTTTGATCGTGGCCGGGTCGATCCCCGCCGCCTTCATCGCCAGCGCGATGCCGATATGGTTCGCGTTGCCGCGGCTCGTGCCAAACGCGAAGGTGACCGAATCCGGCGCGCTTTTGACCCGCGCGATGATGTCCTTGCCGCTCTTGAGCGGCCCATCCGCGCGCGTGGCGAAGCCGATGTACTCGCCGTACAATACGCTCAACGGCGTGAAATGGGTGTAGTTGAGCGGGCTCACGCCGAGTATGTTGTTGGTGAGCAGCGTCGCGGTCGCCGTCGCGAGATAGTGGCCGTCGCCGGTGAATTGATTGAGATAGGTGTAGGCGATGTTGCCGCCTCCGCCCGGCCGGTTGACCACCGTAACCGACGCCGGCACGAGCCCCTCCTGCATGATCTTCTGCAGGATGCGCGCGGTGCGGTCCTGGCCGCCGCCCACACCGCCGGGTATGATGATCTCGACGTTTTTCTGCGGTTTCCACCCCTGCGGGGCGGCTTGCGCAATGCTCGAACCATGAACGAGGAGCGCGCTCCATAAAGCGAGCGCACCCCCCCGGACTATGCTTCTCATCGTAACTCCTCTTTGTCGGGATCGCCGCCCCGGATTCTAGGCTCAACCGCGCTGCAGGTTCAATTGCGGGGCAGCGTGACGCCGTATGTTAAAATCGCCGCTGCGTTCCCATACCGGCCCGATGGCGCTGACTCCACTCACCGCACTCTCTCCTCTCGACGGCCGCTATCACGACAAAGTTGGCCCGCTGCGCACGCATTTCAGCGAGCTCGCGCTGATCCGGCTGCGCGTGCTCGTCGAGATCGAATGGCTGAAGGCGCTCGCGCGCGAACCCGCTATTGCGGAAGTGCCGCGCTTGTCCGCGGAGACCGTCGCATCGCTCGATGCGCTCGCTGCAGATTTTTCCGAAGCCGATGGCGCGCGGGTGAAGGCGATCGAGCGAGAGACCAATCACGACGTAAAAGCGATCGAGTATTTCCTGCGCGAGCGCTTTGCCGAGAACAAAGATATGGCGAAGGCCACCGCGTTCCTGCACTTCGCCTGCACCTCGGAAGACATCAACAATTTGTGCCATGCGCTCGCGCTCAAGCGCTCGCGCGAGGCCGTCATGGTGCCCGCGCTCGATGCCATCGTGGAACACCTCACGGCGATGGCGCACGAGCTGGCGGAGGTGCCGATGCTCGCGCGCACGCACGGCCAGCCCGCGACCCCCACGACGCTGGGCAAGGAGCTCGCGAACTTCGTCCATCGTCTGAGGCGAGGGCGGGCGCGCATCGCAGGCGTCACGTTGACCGGCAAGATGAATGGCGCCGTGGGCAACTACAACGCTCACCTCGCGGCCTATCCCGATGTCGACTGGGAATCACTTGCGCGCGGCGTCGTGCACGGACTCGGCCTCGAGTTCAATCCCTATACCATCCAGATCGAGCCCCACGATACGATCGCTGAGCTGTTCGATGCCTATGCCCGTGTGAATACGGTGTTGATCGACCTCGACCGCGACATCTGGGGCTACATCTCGCTCGGCTATTTCCGGCAGAAGGTGAAGGCCGGAGAGATCGGCTCTTCGACCATGCCGCACAAGGTGAACCCGATCGATTTCGAGAATTCGGAAGGAAATCTCGGTGTCGCAAACGCGCTCTTGCGGCACATGAGCGAGAAGCTTCCAGTCTCGCGCTGGCAACGCGATCTCACCGATTCGACCGTGCTGCGCAACATGGGCGTCGCGCTCGGCCATACGCTGCTCGGGTACGATTCCTCTCTGAAAGGGCTCGGCAAGCTGGAAGCGAACCGCGAGCGGCTCGAGCAGGATCTCGACCAGAACTGGGAGGTGCTCGCCGAGCCGATACAGACGGTGATGCGGCGCTACGGCATCGAGAACGCGTACGAGCAACTGAAGGCGCTCACGCGCGGCAAGGACGCCATCACGCGGGAGACGCTGCACGCCTTCGTGAGCGGCCTGCCGCTGCCCGAAGCGGAGAAAAAGCGCCTGCGTGCCCTCGCCCCGGCCAACTATCTCGGCAAGGCGGCGGAGCTCGCGCGCAGGATCTGAGCTCTCGCGTCGCGAGGTCCCGGCGCGCTCAGTCGTGCAGCTTGAGGCCGACGCGCGTGACGATGCCTTTCTCCACTGCGCGCACCACGAGCTCCACGCCGTGGGAGCGCAACCGGTCGCCGACTACGGGGCTCCCCCGGAACTGGTGGGCCAGAAACGCGGCCAGCGTTTCGTCGCTGTCGCGGTAATTGAGCCCGAGGTTGTAGACCGCTTCGACGTCGGCCACGCGCGCATCGCCGTCGAGCACGAAGTCGCCGAAGAAGCGATGCTCTTCGAGGCGTGCGGGGCCGTGCGCGACGCCGAACATCCGGTTCAATGCTTCGACGTGTTCCGGGATCGCGAGTACGTAAACGTAATCTCCGGGCTGAAAAGCTTCCACGTGGTCGAGTTTCATGACATGCGTGCCGCGTATGACGGCGGCAATTTCCACGTCCTGGGGCAGCGGCAGCTGCCCGGGATGCTTGGCTACCGCGATGCTGTCCGGCTCGAGCTGGTAACCGAGGAGATCGTGGGAGAATTGCCCCGGAATGTCGAGGTCGATGTACTGCATCGGCTTCGCCTTGGGCGGCACTTCGAGGCCCAGCAGGCGCGCAAGCGGCGCGATGGTCCATCCCTGGAGCACGAGCGACAACAGGACCACGATGAAGGTAATGTTGAAGTACGCCATCGCATTCTCGATCCCTGCGAGCAGGGGAAAGGTTGCGAGAATGATCGGCACCGCGCCGCGCAGGCCGACCCACGCGATGAAGAGCTGTTCGCGCCACGGGAAGCGAAACGGCAGGAGACACACGAACACCGCAACCGGCCGCGCCACCAGCATGAGCGCAAAGGCCACCCCCAGCGCGGGCAAGGCAATGGGGCGGATTTCGGAGGGCGTTACGAGCAGGCCGAGCATCAGGAACATCATGATCTGGGAGAGCCACGCCATCCCGTCGTTGACCCGGAGGATGTTCTGCATCGCCTGAAGCTGCGCATTTCCGAGGATGATTCCCGTCAGGTTGATGGCGATTAAGCCGCTGCCGCCCGCTACCGTCACCGCGCCATAGATACTGATGCCGCCAGCGATGGCGAGCAGCGGGTAGAGCCCCGTCTCGAGCGTGAGATGATTGATGAACCACACGAGGAGCCGGCCCCCGAGCACTCCGCCGACCGCGCCCAGACTCATCTGCTTCACGAACTCAGCGGCGATGGTCCACGACAGGCCGGTCTGTCCCGCGGCAATCGCTTCGATCAGCACGACGACCAGGAACACCGCCATCGGATCGTTGCTGCCCGACTCGACTTCCAGGGTGGCCGCCACCCGCTGCTTCAACTCCATGCCTCGCGCGTGAAGCAGGGCAAATACCGCGGCGGCGTCCGTCGAGCCGACGATCGAGCCGAGCAGCAGGCCATGCATCCAGTGCAGGTCGAAAATCCACGCCGCAAAGGCGCCCGTGATCGCGGCGGTGAGCACCACACCGAGTGTCGCGAGCGTCAGCGCAGGACGCAGGGCCACGCGGAAGCTGTCCGCGCTCGTCCGCATGCCACCGTCGAGCAGGATGATGGCGAGCGCGAGCGTGCTGCCGAGGTAGGCGAGTTGAAAATCGTTGAAGTGGATGCCGCCGGGGCCGTCCTCCCCGGCCAGCATGCCGAGCACGAGGAACACCAGCAGGATCGGCGCGCCGAAACGGGACGAGAAGACGCTCGCCAATATGCTGGCGAGGATCAGCAGCGAGCCGAAGAATATTATCTGGTTGGAAGCTTCCATTGTGGTTCGGCCGCCGCAACCAACGGCTTTCGCAGCGGTCGGTACAACCTATCGCAGGGCTCGTTCGAGCCCGCCCGACGGTGCCGCGTGTTGCGTCGCAGGTATTTTTGACCGTCATATTAATGGACGGTCGATTCAACCGTAAAGGAACGCCAACGTGTCGATCGATGTATCCACGCAGAACTTCAGGGAATTGGTGGTCGAGGCTTCGCTCAGAAAGCCAGTCATCGTGGATTTCTGGGCGCCGTGGTGCGCGCCGTGCCGCGCCCTCGGCCCGGTGCTCGAAAAGCTCGAAGCGGAGTACGGCGGCAGGTTCACGCTTGCCAAGGTGAACTCCGACGAGAACCAGGAACTTGCTGCCCACTACGGCGTGCGTGGGATTCCGAACGTGAAAGCGTTCGTCGGCGGCGAGGTGGTGGACGAATTTTCCGGAGCGCTGCCGGAACGGCAGGTGCGCGAGTTCCTCGACCGGGTTATCCCCTCGCCCGCCGAGGAACTGAGGCTCAAAGCGGGAGCGGTTTATCGCGAGAGCCGCGACGGCGAAAAGGCGCTCGAACTGCTCGCCCGGGCGCTGGAAATGGAGCCGGGAAACGAGCGCGTCCTCCTGGACAGTGCGAGCATCCTGGTCGACCTTGGCCGCCTGGATGAGGCGAAGGCGCTTATCGAGAAGCTCTCCCCTCTTGCCCAGATGGACGAGCGCGTCTCGGCGCTGCGCTCGCGGATCGAATTCGCGGAGACGGCAGCTCAGGCGCCGGACGCGAAGGCGCTCGAGCAGCGCATCGAGCGCAATCCGGACGATCTCGAAGCGCGCCTGCAGCTCGCGCATCTACGCGCCGCGAAAGGGGACTACCGGGGGGCGCTCGATCAGCTCCTCGAGATCGTGCGCCGCGACCGCTCCTTCCGCGACGACATCGCGCGCAAGGCCATGCTGCAGATCTTCACGCTGCTCGGGAATCAGGGAGAGCTCGTGAGCGAGTACCGCAAACGGCTGGCAAGCGCGATGTATTAGCATGCGCGACACGCATCCGGTGCGCGTCGTTGAAGACGATCCCTTCACCCGCGTGATCCAGGTCGCTCGACCCGGAAGCGGGACGTGCGAAATAGGCTCGCCAGGCTCAGGCAGCGGCTTTTCGCCGCGCGCGGCTCCGCAGGTACTCGACCACGCCAGGCATTATGGAGAGGAGCACGATGCCGATGATGACGAGGCTCAGGTTCTCTTTCACGACAGGGAGGTTTCCGAAGAAGTAACCGGCGAAGGTGAGAGAGCCGATCCAGAACACGCTGCCAGCGAAGCTATAGAAGAGAAAACGGCTGTAGGGCATCCGCGCGATACCGGCGACGAAGGGCGCGAAGGTGCGCACGATCGGCACGAAACGGGCGATGACGATCGTCTTGCCGCCGTGACGCTCATAGAACTCTCGCGTGCGTTCGAGGTGCGCCGGGTTGAACGCCCACGACCTCTCACGCGTGAAGACGCGCGGGCCGACGAAGCGCCCGATCCAGAAGTTGGTGTTGTCCCCCGAGAACGAAGCGAGCGTGAGGAGCGCGAACAGAGCATGGATGTACATGTCCCCGCCCGCCGCAATCGCTCCCGCGACGAACAGCAGCGAATCCCCGGGCAGGAAGGGCGTCACCACGAGCCCGGTCTCGCAGTAGATGATGAGAAACAGGATCGCGTAGATCCACACCCCGTAGTTCGCCACCAGCCATTGCAGGTGGCGGTCGAGGTTGAGAACGATGTCGATTAAGGCGGCGAGGAGTTCCACGCGGCGCCCGGCCTAGACCACCGCCTCCGGTTCCGCCTTCCGCTCGGGCTTGGCGAGGTCATCGCGCGAGACGCCGAGCCACATCACGATCGGGCTCGCCACCAGCACCGAGGAATAGATGCCGAAGCAGATGCCGATCGTGAGCGCGAGCGCAAAATAGAACAGCGTCTCGCCGCCGAAGATCAGCATCGAGCACACCATGAGCTGGGTGGAGCCGTGGGTGATGATGGTGCGCGACATGGTCGCCGTGATCGCGTGGTCGATGATCTCCGGAACGCTGCGATTGCGCATCCTGCGCGTGCGGAACGTCTCCCGCACCCGGTCGAAGACGACGACCGACTCGTTGACCGAGTAGCCGAGAATCGCGAGCACGGCGGCAAGCACGGGAAGCGAGAATTCCCACTGGAAGATCGAGAAGAAGCCCAGGATGATCACGACGTCGTGCAGGTTCGCGATGATCGCCGCGACACCGAACTTCCACTCGAAGCGGAACCAGAGGTAAACCACTATGCCGACGCAGACGAAGAGCAGCGCCAGCGCCCCGCTCTCGAAAAGCTCGCGCCCGACCTGCGGTCCGACGAACTCGACGCGCCGCGCCTCGGCGCTCGCGTCCTCCTTCTTCAGCTCCTGCATGACGAGTTCGGAGAGCTTGGCGCTCGTCACGCCCTGCTTGACGGGAAGCCGGATCAGCACGTCGCGTGTCGTGCCGAAGTGCTGCACGCTCGCCTCGGTAAAGCCGAGCCGGGAAAGCGCTTCGCGCACCTTGTCGAGCTCGGCGGGCTGCGCATAGTTGACCTCTATCACCGTGCCGCCGGTGAAGTCGACCCCCAGGTGCAGCCCGCGCGTTCCAAGCGAGCCCACCGCGATCAGGAACGTCACGATGGAGATCACGTTGAAAACAAGCGCGTAGCGCATGAACGGGATGTCGCGCTTGATGCGGAAAAATTCCATGGCTCTATTCGCTTTCGCCGCGTACGGGCGCGGGACACGGAAGGTTGAACGGGTTCATCGCTTGCTCGCCGCCGGCCGCCAGATCTGGCCGATGGAGATCGACTCGAGCCTGCGGCGGCGGCCGTAATAAAGGTTCGCAATAGCGCGCGAAACCATGACGGCACTGAAGATGGACGTGAGAATGCCCAGGCACAGGACGACGGCAAAGCCCTTGACCGGCCCCGAGCCGAAGGCGAAGAGGGCGAGCCCGGCGATGAGCGTCGTCACGTTCGAATCGAGAATCGTGCCCCAGGCGCGGTCATAGCCCGCCGCGATCGCAGCGTGCGGCGAGTTGGCGTTGCGCAACTCCTCGCGGATGCGCTCGTTGATGAGCACGTTGGCGTCGATCGCCATGCCGATGGTGAGCGCGATGCCCGCCATGCCCGGAAGAGTCAACGTTGCCTGCAGCATGGACAGGAGCGCTACGAGGAAGAGCACGTTCGCCGCGAGCGCCAGCACGGAAATCACGCCGAATAGCGCGTAGTAGGCGATCATGAAGACCGAAATGGCGGTAAAACCGTAGAGCGCCGAATTGAAGCCGATGCGGATGTTCTCGGCGCCCAACGACGGGCCGACCGTACGTTCCTCGACGATTTCCATCGGTGCGGCGAGCGCGCCGGCACGGAGCAGCAGCGCGAGATCCTTCGTTTCCTCGGTGCTGCGGAAGCCGGTGATCTGGAAGCGCGCGCCCAGCTCGGACTGGATCACCGGCGCGGTCAGCACTTCCGCCTTGCCGCGGTCGACGAGCAGGATCGCCATGCGGCGCTTCACCGCTTCACGCGTCACCTGCTGGAAGATACGCGCGCCCTGAGCGTCGAGCGTGACGCTCACGATGGGACGGTTATCGGTCGCGTCGAACCCGGGCGAGGCGTCGGTCAGCCGTTCGCCGGTGATGATCACCTGCCGGCTCAACAGCAAGGGCTCCTTCTGGCCATCGCGCTGCAGAAAAAAGAGCTCCGTTCCGAACGGCACCTGGCCATTCAGCGCCTGCTGGATCTTCTGCGGGTCGTAGTCCCTCACCGACGGGTCGCTCGCGTGCGCCTCGACCATCCGCACTTCCAGCGTCGCCGTGCGGCCCAGGATGTCCTTCGCCTTCGCCGTATCCTGCACGCCGGGAAGCTGGACCACGATGCGGTCGCTGCCCTGCTGCTGGATGATCGGTTCCGCGACGCCGAGCTCGTTGACGCGGTTGCGCAGCGTCGTGATGTTCTGCTCCACCGCGAGCTTCTCCGTCTGGCGCAGCGCTTCCGGCCTCAGGGTGCCGACAATGTGGTACTCGTTACCCTCGTCCACCGTCCTCAAGTCGAGGTCGGGCAGCGTTTTCTGGATCTCGGGAAGGGCTTTGTCGCGCGTGGCAGCGTCGCGGAAGCGTACCGTAACTGTCTGCCCTTCGTGTGTCACGCCGCTATACTGGATGCGCTTCTCGCGCAGCAGGCCGCGGATGTCACCCACGAAAGCGTCCATCTTCTTCGCGAGCGCCGCCTTCATGTCCACCTGCAGCAGGAAATGGACGCCGCCCCGCAGATCGAGGCCCAGGTACATCGGCTTCGCGCCAATCGCCGTGAGCCAGGCCGGGCTGTTCGGGAGAAGGTTCAGCGCGACGACGTAGTCGTTTCCAAGCTTCGCCTGCAACACGTCCTTGGCCTTCAACTGCGTCTCGGTGTCCTCGAACCGGGCCTTCACGCCGCTCTGGTCCAGGAAAACACCGGTCGGCTGGAGCTTCGCCTCCTTCAGTATTTCCTCGACCCGTTTTTCCAGGGCCGCATCGGCCTTGAGCCCGGGCCGGATCGGCGAAACCTGCACCGCGGGCACCTCGCCGTAGAAGTTCGGCAGCGTGTAGACGAAGCCGACCACGAGCGCGATGGCGATAATGACGTTCTTCCAGAGGGGATAGCGGTTCATACTCGGATAAACGGTGAGCCGTTAGCGGCCGGCAGTGGGTGTTGGCGTTGAGCGATTAGCGGTCAGCGGCCTGAGTCACTGCTCGAACGTTCACTGCCCGACGTTCATTTCACACTGTGTGCTGTTCTACTGGATGTTCTTGAGCGTGCCCTTGGGCAACACGAGCTGGACGGAGGGGCGCTGCACCTGGATCTCGACATTGGATGCGACCTCCAGGGTGACGTAGTTCTCGTTGATCTTGTTGATACGCCCGAGCACGCCGCCTGCGGTAACCACCTCGTCGCCGCGCTGCAGCGCCTCGATCATGGCCTTGTGCTCCTTGGCGCGCTTCATCTGCGGGCGGATCATCAGGAAATAGAGCACGACGAACATCAGCACGATGATCAGCATGCTCTCGAGTCCGCCGCCCGGCGCCGCGCCCGCACCCTGCGCCCATGCTTCATTGATCAGCACTGTCGTAGCCTCCGTCGTGGTGCCCGCCGCCTCGCGCGGGTATTCGGAAAGTTTTGAATCTTAACACGGATCTTCCTTCTCCTCACCGACGCGCGCAGCGTATTCGGCAAGCCGCCCGCCCTCTATGGCTTCCCGCAGCCCGCGCATCAGGTCCTGATAGTAATGGAGGTTGTGCAGCGTATTGAGGCGACTTCCGAGGATCTCGTTCACACGCTGCAGATGGTGAAGGTAGGCGCGTGTGAAATTGCGGCAGGTGTAGCAGCCGCAATCCGGGTCCGGCGGCCCGAGGTCGTCCCGATAGCGGGCATTGCGCAGCTTGATGACGCCGCTTCGCGTGTAGAGCCAGCCGTTGCGCGCATTGCGCGTGGGCAGCACGCAATCGAACATGTCGATGCCGTTCAGGACCGCCTGCACGATGTCGCGCGGTGTGCCCACACCCATGAGATAGCGCGGCTGGTCCGCGGGCAGCTGCGGCGCGGTGTGGGCAAGCACCCGCATCATCTCGGGCTTCGGTTCGCCGACGGAGAGGCCGCCTATCGCATAGCCGTCGAACCCGATGCGGATCAGTTCTCGCAGGGATTGATCGCGGAGCGGCTCGTACATCCCGCCCTGCACGATGCCGAAGAGCGCGTTCGGATTCCCTTCGTGTGCGCGCTTCGAGCGCCCGGCCCAGCGTAGCGAAAGCTGCATGGAGTCTCGAGCTTGCGCGAGCGTCGCCGGGTACGGCGTGCACTCGTCGAACACCATCACGATATCGGCGGCGAGCGCACGCTGGATGCGCATCGACTCTTCCGGAGAGAGGAAGCAGGGATCGCCGTTTACCGGGGACTGGAAGCGCACGCCCTCCTCGCTGATCTTGCGCAGCGCACCGAGGCTCCACACCTGGAATCCGCCGGAATCCGTAAGAATCGGGCCATGCCAACCCATGAAGCGGTGCAGCCCGCCGTGCGCGGCGATCACCTCGAGGCCGGGCCGCAGCCACAGGTGAAAGGTGTTGCCGAGAACGATCTGCGCGCCCAGTTCCGCGAGTTCGGCGGGGCTCATCGCTTTCACCGTGCCATAGGTGCCGACCGGCATGAAGGCCGGCGTATCGACCTCGCCGTGCGCGAGGGTGAGGCGGCCACGGCGGGCAGCGCGGTCGCGCGCGATCACCCGGAATTGCATCGGCGCGCCGCTCACGCTGTCGAGGGATGCAGTTTTTCGAGGGCAGCCCGCATGTCCGCCGGCATGGGGACGGGACGGCGCGTTCCGCGGTCGCATGCGACGTGGACGAAATAGCCCTGGGCGGCCGCGCTCGTCTCGTCGTTGCGGAAGATCCCGATATCGTACCGCACGCTGCTCGTGCCCAAATGCGCGACGCGAAGCCCGCAGTGGACGATATCGGGAAACGCGAGCGGCGTGAAATATTCGCAGCCGGTCGCTGCGACCAGGCAGATGACTTCGCTTTTCTCGATATCGAGCACGCCCGCTCTCATCAAATACTCGTTTACCGCCGTGTCGAAGAAGGAGTAATACACCACGTTGTTGAGATGGTGGTAGACGTCGTTGTCCATCCAGCGGGTCGTAATGGTAACGAATTCCCGATAGCGGTCGCGCGTTTCGGGTGGCTGCCTCGCCACTTGATTCTCCCTGGGACTGCGCTGCATCAGGCGTTCCGCCGTTCTATGAGCATCGCGTCGCCATAGCTGAAGAAGCGGTAGCGCTCCGCGATCGCATGGCGGTACGCGCGCCGGATATTGTCGACGCCGCCGAACGCCGAAACCAGCATGAGCAGTGTCGATTTGGGCAGATGGAAATTCGTGAGCAGGCGTTCGACAACTCTGAACCGATAGCCGGGGAAAATAAAAAGACGCGTTTCTCCGTATCCCGCCTTGAGATCACCGCCCGCGCCCGCCGTCTCGAGCGCACGCAGGCTCGTCGTGCCGACCGCGACCACGCGCTTGCCCGTCGCCCGCGCGCGGTTCACCGCCTCCACCGTCGTGGGCGGCACGTGATACCACTCCGCATGCATCTCGTGCCCCGCGATGTCCTGGACGCGAACCGGCTGAAACGTGCCGGCGCCCACGTGCAGTGTGACATAAGCGCATTCCACTCCGCGATCGCGCAGCCCTTCGATCAGCGCTTGGTCGAAGTGCAGGCCCGCCGTCGGCGCTGCGACCGCGCCGGGCTCCCGCGCATAGACCGTCTGGTAGCGCGCTTCGTCCTCGGGCACGGGCGCATGCTCGATGTACGGCGGGAGCGGCACTGCACCGTAACGCTCCAGCAGGGCGAATACGTCGCTGCAGCGCGCGAAACGCAGCTGATAAAACTGGCCGCCCCGGGCCGTCACGGTGGCCTCGATTGCGTCGGCGAGTACCAGGGTGCTGCCTTCGCGCGGCGGATGACTGGCCCCGACCTGTGCGAGCGCCTCGTCGGTGGACAGCACACGCTCGACCAGCACTTCAACCTGCCCGCCGGTTTTCTTGCGTCCCGCAAGGCGCGCCTTGATCACGCGGGTGTCGTTGAACACCATCACATCGCCAGGCGCGAGCAGCGTGACGATATCCCGGAATGCGTGATCGGTCAGCGCACCCGTTGCCCCATCGAGATGCAGCAGCCTGCTCGCCGGCCGCTCCGCGGTCGGAAACTGCGCGATCAATTCGCGCGGCAGAGGGTAATCGAAATCATCGAGCTTCAATTATCCAACCCGGAGCAACTTTCTCAACGTGCGACATGATTCCTTGAGGCATGCAATCAACTGCGCCATAATCAGCGCCTCGCGTGATGCGCTCTGTGCCGGGATGGCGGAATTGGCAGACGCACGGGACTCAAAATCCCGCGGTGGCAACACCGTGAGGGTTCGACCCCCTCTCCCGGCACCA
>CAMPGR010000033.1 GCA_946885605.1 uncultured Pseudomonadota bacterium | reverse complement strand
TCGACGAGCTTCGTGTAGAGCTGCTGCGGCGTGCCGCCCTCTTCCCGCGCGGCGGATCATGGGGAGCTCGAACTCCCCGGCGCATCCCAAGTTCGGCAGCGTCAAGTCGCGTCTCGACATTGCCAAGAAGGAGCTCGAGTTCCTGAGCGAGAGTGACCGCAAATGGATCTTCGGCGATACGGCGCTCAGCGTGTATACGAACCTCAAGGGCTAGCTTCGCACCTGGGCGCAGCACACTGCTGTATCGGTGAAAGGGCGGAACGTCGCGGATCGGCCGCTGGTCGCAGAACGACGAGCCTTAAGCACCGTTCGGCGGATCTCACCAACGCCCGGGGTGATGTTGGCATGCGCTGTCTTCGCCTCACGGGGCGGGCCGGCTGAGGACTTTGCCGAACGCGCGCCCTTGTGACATCAGGCCTTCCCTCGAGATCGCCTCTCGAACCGGCAGTCCGGCCGTGCGCAGGGCCCGCGCTGTCCACACCGAAGCCTTCGCCCCGCACAGTGAGCCCAACGACCTCGCTTGCCGGGAAATAGCGTTCCACCGGCCCCGGAAACCCGACGACATGGAGAACACTCGATGTCGGGAGGAATGCTGCGCGCAATGTCGTCCACACTCCCGGATCGCGCTTCTGATAGAAATCCCGATCGCCCCAGCCAACCTCGATGTACTCCGCAAACCCAAAATCGCGGCTTTCCGGCCAGAGCCCGGGCGGAATGTCCGCGCGTCGGACAACAACGCCCGTGTGCCAGCCGTGAGCGACCAGGTAGACCGCGGACGTCGGGCCATTTTCGGGTGGCGATTCGGAGACGGCCTGCGGCGACATGCAGGCGGCGAGGAGGAGCGCCGCGAGCAGGAACGAGAGCGACAGCAGCACCATCCGGAAGCGCAATTCCATGGCAAGCTGATGAAGCAGAGCGACTCGTAGAGTAGAAGTTGGCATGATGGGTGCGGTTTGTATACAGTACGCCCCGATCCCATCCATGAGGAGGACGACAATGAGAACTCTGGCAGTTGCGGCGATCGCCTGCGTCACGGGCGTTTTCGGGGCGGCGGCGAGCGCGGAGGCGCAAAACTATCCGACGCGGGCGGTGCGGATCATCGTTCCGTTCCCGCCGGGCGAAGCGGCCGATACGATAGCTCGGCTGGTTGCGCCCTTTCTGTCCCAGCGCATGGGCCAGCAGTTCGTCGTCGACAATCGTCCTGGCGCGGCCGGCCAGATCGGACTGAATCTGCTCAAGCAGTCGCCGGCGGACGGCTATACCATTGGCATGGGGCAGGGCGGCAACATGTCGGTGCAGCCGCATACTTATGCCAAGCTGCCGTACGATGCGCTGAACGACTTTGCCGGCCTTTCGCTTGCGGCGACCAACTATCTCGCGGTAGTGGCGAATCCCGGCGCTCCGTTCAAGAATGCGAAGGAGATGATCGACTGGGCCAAGAAAAACCCGGGCAAAATGTCGGTCGGAACCAACGGCGAAGGCGGCTACCCGCACCTCACGATGGAGTTTCTCGCGCGCTCGGCGGGATTCACCTTCCTCCACGTCCCCTACAAGGGCGCGGGACAGATCACGACGGAGGCGATTGCCGGTCAGATCCAGACGGGCGTCGGCTCCTATACCTCCATGTCGCCGCACGTGCAGGCAGGGCGGCTGCGACTGATCGCCGTCACCAACGATGTGCGCGTGCCGAACAAGCCGGAGCTGCCGATCTTCGCGGACGTCGTGCCGAACTACGACATGCGCGGCTGGTTCGGCTTCGTGGCGCCCGCAAAAACGCCGCGCGACATCGTCAAGCGGCTCAACGCGGAAATCAACCGCGCGATGCAGGTTCCCGAAGTCAACGCCAAGCTGGTCGATCTCGGTCTCATCGTCCAGAACGAATCGGCCGAGTCCTTCGACAAGTTTCTGAAGGCGGAATACAACAAGTACGGCAAGCTCGTGCGCGACATCGGCCTGAAGCCGCGCTAGCGCCTCGCGGCCGGCCTTTCTCGCACTCCGTCCGTAAGGACCGCCCGTCGCGCTTCGCGTGCCACCTACTCGCGCATCGCGCGCGCTTTCTTCGCCGCCGGCCGCTCCCAGCAGCGCTGGAACCACGCGCTGAAGCTCGGCCATTTCGCGAGATCGAGCGTGTGCGCGCGGTAGAGGGCCGAGGCGACGTTGAGGTCGGCGACTGAAAACGCCGACCCCGCCAACCAGTCCGATTTCTTGAGTGCGGATTCGAGCACGTCGAACGCAGGCACGACCTCCTTCCATGCCGCTTCCGCAACTTCCGCTTTGCGTTCGGCTGGCGGAAGATCCTTGGTGTGCCGGCAGTAGTTCACGAGCTGGCGATCGAGGCGGTCGGTTTCCCACAGGCTCCACTGCCACATCAGCGCTTCATGCCTGGGATCGGAGGGATAGAGCCGGCTTCCGTGCTTCCTCGCGAGATACATGTTGATCGCCATCGATTCGGACAGGATGAAGCCGTCGTCGTCGATCGTCGGAACACGCGCGTTGGGATTGAGCGCGAGATATTCCGGCGTGCGCGTCTCCGGCGCGCGCGGCAGCCAGTCCTTCTGTTCGTACGGTATTCCGAGTTCGCCGACCATCCACAGCACGCGAAGCGTCCGCGACTTGGCCGAGCCGTATATGCGTAGCATGTCGTCCTCCAAAACGTGGCGGGAATTTCGCGTGAGCTACCACTTCACCGGCTCGAACGACGGGTGATAGACACCCAGCGATTTGGCGTAGCCGTCCAGCCCGGGGAAAAGGCTCGTGCGCGAAACGTTCATGTGGTAGAGCTGCCGCAGGATCGTTCGTCTCAGTTCGATCGGGATCACGAGCTTCACGACGTTTTCCGCGCTCTGATGCCGCGGCAGCGCACGCAGATTATCCATGAAAGGCAGACTACAGTCTCCCGGCACCATGAAGATGCCTTTCTGCGTGCGCAGCCGCTCGTTCAGCCGGAACGGGTTCAGGGGCACGGCGCAGAGCACATGCGGCGTGCGGTAGAAAGCCTCCGCGGCGATCTTTTCCTGCTCCTGCACCGTCGGCTTCAGGAACGTCCCCACGCCTTTCTTGCCCGCCTTGCGCAGCGCCGCCACCGATGACTGGGACGCCCACGGGCCGTTGATCGCCCAGACCGCGCAATCGTCGTCCGCATCTTCCAGCGCAAAATACGCCGCGACGTAGATCGAGTAGCTGAAATCGACGCAGCGCGTCGGGGCGCCATGGTGCTCCATCAGCGCGAGCCATTCGAGCATGGCGTCGTCGCCCGGGACGTGCGCGGCGTACTGATGGTAGGCGCGCTTGAAATCGCGCAGCAGCTCCTGCTCGAGGTCGTAGCGTTGGGCGACCGGAATCCTTTCGCGCTCGAAGCAGCGCTCGATCGAGCTCTCGATCACCCAATCCGCCTTGCGATGGCCGCGATAGAGCCATCCCGCGCGGGTATAGCGGTGCAGGTCTTCCCCGTCCTCGAGCCGGATCGCGGTGATCTCCGGCTCGGGGGCGCGATTTTCCGGCCTGTTCACGTCTACGCTTTCAACGCCCGGTACAGAAAAGGCAGGCTCACGTCCATGCGGTAATCGATGTCGGAATGATCGTCATCGAACTCCTCGTAGGTGTGGCGGATGCCGGCCTGCGCGAGGCGCTTGGAGAGGATGCGGGTGCCGTAGTGGATATGGTACTGGTCGCGCCAGCCGCAGTCGATGTAAATCCCGCGCAGCGTATTGAGCGGGTCGCGGTAGCGGCTGACGAGATTGATCGGGTCGTGGTTGCGCCACTTGCGCCAGCGTTCCTCGATCACTTCCCCGGACTCGAGATTGAACGGCACGCGGAATCCGAGCGGCGCCTTCGGGTCCGGGTCGTAGCTCGCGGCCATGCACAGGTTCATGATGCAGTGGCCTTCGGCGCGGGAAAGCTTCTCTTTCTTCCAGACATGGTCGAGAAAGCGCCTGATGCGCCCGTCATCGAGTCCTTCCGGGAGCCCCCCGCGCTCGGACTCGCGCAGCGCATCGTACGGGCCGGGCTTGCGCTTCACCGGGCGGTACTTCGCCAGCTCGTTCAGCGTGTTCGGCCAGTCGTGCCAGTACACGAAGTCGAAATAGGCGTCGCCCGAATGGTTCGCAATCGCGCCCCAGTATTTCGCGTACTTCATGCCGTGGATGATCGCGCCGTAGCCGCCGGAAGACTTTCCGAAGCAGCCGCGATGCTCGCGGCTCGCGAGTGTCCGGAACTCGCGATCGACGAAGGGAATGATCTCGCGGGTGAGATAGTCGGCGTAATCGCCGATGGCCGAGGAATTGATGTACTGGTTGCCGCCGAGGGCGGTGAAACAGTCGGGAAAGACGATGATCGCCGGCCCCATCTTCTGCTCGCGGATCAAACGCGCCGCGCGCTCGGGCACGTTCTCGCCGAAGGGCTTCCAGTGGGTGTGCGAAAGCCCGGTCCCGGTGAAACCGACGAGATCGTAGAGCACGGGAAACCGGCGTTGGCCCGATCCGTCGTATTGCGGCGGGAGCCATACCGCGAGCTTGCGCACGTGCGGATCGCCGAGCGGATTGCCTTCGAGGATGCGCGAAGTGTGCTCCAGCACGCGGAGCGTGCCGGTCGGGCCTTTGGGACGTTTCAGTGCCATGACGAGTTATCGCGAACTGCCGGTCGCCCTACAGCACGACTTTCTGCCGTTGCCCGGTCTCGGACGCGCGCACGATCGCGTCGAGCATGCAGTGGCGGCGCACGGCGTGATCGAAATCAGCCTCGACCGGCGTGCCCGTACGGATCGCCTCGGCGAATTTCACCCACATCTGCCCGACGTCGTAGGCGCGACCGACCTCGCGCACCGCCTGCGGCACCCATTTGAGCCGCTCGGGCACCGGCATTTCCTGCAGCGCCTTGTCGTCCTTCCTGCCGCCCATGATTTTCCGGCTCGCTTCCTGGCCGGCCTCGCCGCCGCCGATCATCGTAAGCGTGCCTTCCTTCCCGTAGACTTCGAAGCGATGCCCGCTCGCGTGATACGGGTGCACGCCCACGTACGCATTGAGGATCGCGCCGCTTTCCAGCCGCCCGTGGATCATGATGTTGTCGGGCGAAGTGACTTCGACATACTTCTTCGTATCGGTTTCGAGCCACTGCGGCACACGGGTCGCGATGATCGCCGACACCTCCGCGAGCTCGCCCACGACCATGCACACGGCATCGATCGCGTGTCCAAAAGTGATGGTCAGCGTATTCGCACCAAGCGTGAAGTCGCGCTGCCACGTGCGATCGGAGGTGCGGGTCAGGACGCCGCTGTTCATGAGCGTCATGTTGACCGTCAGGACCTCGCCGACATAGCCATCCTGCACGAGTTCGCGCATGTAGAGGTATGCGGGAGAGGCGCGCCGCTGCAGCCCGACCATCGTGCGCAGGTTCCTCCTGCGAGCGAGCGCCGCGAGCGCCTCCGCTTCCTTCGTGTTGGCGCCGAGCGGCCACTCGCAATAGACGTGCTTGCCGCCTTCGAGCACGTCTTTGGTCAATGCATGATGGGCGGGCACGCGGACCGCGACGAGCGCCGCTTCCACGCCGGGATCGGTGCACATCGCTTTCACGTCGCTGTACGCGTGCTTGACCCCGTACTTCTCGGCCGCCGCCTGCGCCGTGTCGGCGTGGGCGGTGCATACCGCATAGAGCTCGGCCTGCGGCACGCCCTGCAACGCCGGCACGTGGGCCCATGGACCCCAGCGGCCGCCCGCTCCGATAAGGCCGACTCGCAAGGGGGTTGATGCCGTCATGGTGTATCCTCCTTTTACCGATAAGCACATTTTATTCACTTCACCGCTTTGCGGGGTGGCGCTAAGCTCGTCATCCCGCAGTAATGCTCGCGCAGCTTAATTCACCGGAGGCACGAATGAACACACTTCAAGAGCTGTTCGGCATCGAATTTCCCGTCATCCAGGCGCCCATGGCGGGGGTGCAGGATCACGCGCTCGCCGCGGCGGTGTCCAACGCCGGCGGGCTCGGCTCGCTTCCCTGCGCGATGCTGAGCGTGGACGGCATACGAAAGGAGCTCGAAGCGCTGAAGGCCAAGACCCGGCGGCCGTACAACATCAATTTCTTCTGTCATGTGCCGCCGCAGCCGAGCCCGGATCGCGAGACGGCGTGGCGCGAACGGCTCGGGCCGTACTACAAGGAATTCAGCCTCGACCCCGCGAGCATTCCTGCCGGCCCGGGACGTGCGCCGTTTTCCGCAGAAGCGGCCGAAGTCCTTGAAACATTCAAACCCCCGGTCGTGAGTTTTCATTTCGGGTTGCCGGCGCCTGCGCTCCTGCAGCGCGTTCGCAGCATGGGGGCGAAGATCATCGCTTCCGCGACTACGGTGGAAGAGGCGCGCGGGCTCGCGTCCCAGGGCGTCGACGCGATCATCGCGCAAGGCGCCGAAGCGGGCGGGCATCGCGGCATATTCCTGTCCGAGGATTTGACGACACAGGTCGGCACATTGGCGCTCGTGCCGCAGATCGTGCGGGCCGTGCGCGTGCCCGTGATTGCGGCGGGCGGCATCGCCGATCGCAACGGCATCGCCGCGGCCATGGCGCTCGGCGCGGCGGGTGTCCAGATCGGAACTGCGTACCTGCTGTGTCCGGAAGTGACGACGAGCAGCGTGCACCGTGCTGCGCTCAAGAGCGAGGCCGCGCGGCACACCGCGGTGACGAACCTCTTCACCGGGAGACCGGCGCGCGGCATCGTGAATCGCATCATCCGCGAGCTGGGGCCCATCAATCCCGCGGCACCCGCGTTTCCGCTCGCGACTTCCGCGATCGCTCCGCTCAGAGCCAAAGCCGAGGCGCGCGGCAGCGGCGATTTTTCACCGCTTTGGGCGGGGCAGAACGCAAGCGGATGCCGGGAAATCCCGGCGGGCGAGCTCACCCGGGAGCTCACCGCAACTTATTTGTCCTGATCAGCTGTCGCCTGGCTCGATCTGCCCGCGGCGCTGCAGCCGCAGCGTGACCGCCGCGCAGGCGAGCGCCCATCCCGCGCCGACGGCCCAGCCCGCGACGACGTCGGAAGGCCAGTGCACGCCGAGATAGACGCGGCTCACGCCGACCACGATCGTGAGGAGCATCGCAAGGGACAGCACATAGATTTTCTGGTGGAGCTCCGCGTGGACGCGCGCGAGCATCGCGCCGAGCGTGAGGTAGGTGACGGCCGACATCATCGCGTGGCCGCTGGGGAAGCTTGCCGTGTACACGATCACGTCGTGCGGCACGAGATCGGGGCGAGGGCGATCGAAGCCCAGCTTGAGAGCCGTGCTCAGCAGCTGGCCGCCCGCCACGGCGATGAAAACCGCAATGGCGGCGTGGCGCTTGCCGTCGAGCAGCAGGTAGCCGATGGCGGCTGCGGTGAAGAGGGTGAGGACCGCCACGCCGCCCAGCGCGCTGAAGTCGCGCATCACTTCCGCGAGCCAGGGCGGGCCCCACGGGTCGCTCGGATCCTCGGCGCTGCGAAAGGCGAGGAGGAGCGCCTCATCGAAGGCGCGCGTGTGCCCCTCGATGACTTCGTCCGCGATCTCGATGAAGCCCCAGAATGCGGCCGCCGCGAGCGCGAGCCCCGCGAGCACGCCGCGCTCCAGTCGCCATACCGGCTTCACGATCCCTGCCAGACGATTCAAGGCCCGATGGGGCATAGCGCTCAGCTGGCTGGTGCTGCGTCTCTCCATCGTTCGACTGGGAGTGCAACGGGATGCCGCGGCGACATGAGTCGATCCTCAACGTGCCGCGCCACCCACAAGCCCGAGATCGGTCAAGATCACCTTGATCTCGCCGTACTGCTCCTTGATGTAGCGCTCGGTGTCGGCGCGGGCGAGCGCATTGTCGGGCAGATAGTTCTTTTCGAGTTCCTTCAACCAGTCCTCGCTGTCGGTCAGCCTCTTGAGCGCACCTTCCCAGTACGCGGCCTGCGCGTCCGAGATGCCCTTCGGGGCAATTGCAAGCCGCCAGTTTTCGGCGATCACCGGGAAACCCGCTTCCTTCACTGTCGGCACCGTGGCGTAGATGCCCTCGAGCCGCTGGGGCGCGGCGACCGCGAGCGGCCGGATCTGGCCGTTCTGGATCGCGCCCGCGCTCGCGGAGCCCGAATTCACGAAAAGCCCGACGTGCCCGCCGAGCAGGCCGGCGAGCGCCTCGTTCGTCCCCGAGAAAATGACGACCTTCATCTTCTTGACATCGATGCCGCCCGCCCTCACGAGGCGCCCCAGAGCGATGTGGTTTGCACCTCCCGCGGCGCTCGATATACCGGCCGCAAATGCGGCGGGATCCTTCTTGAGCACCGCGTAGAGATCGGCGACGCTCTTGATCGGGGAGTCCGCGCGCACCGAATAAACGATGTATTCGCGCGCCATCAGCGAGATCGGCGTGAAGTCGGTATAGGTGAACTTGCTGCGGCCGGTGATGTGCGCGGTGACGATGTTGTAGGAGGTGATGAGCAGGTGATGCGGATCGCCGTTGCGCTGGCTCAGGTACGACCAGCTCACGGCGCCGCCGCCGCCCGGGCGGTTTACGACCGTGACGGGGAAGTCCATCACCTTGTTCTCGCGCCAGATGCGTTCCATCAAGCGCGCAACGCGGTCCGTCCCTGTGCCGGCGCTCGAACCGACGACGAGCTCCACATTCCGTTCCGGTTTCCAGCCTTGCGCACATACCGCCGCGCTCGCGGCCGCGAGCGCGGCGGCCATCACAACCTGCAAACCTTTATGCATGAAGACTCCTCAGTCGTTTTTTTGAGGCCTTGTTGCCTGTCGGTGAAGAGCGAAGCGGCGATGCGCCGCCGCGTCACTTGATTTCGATGAATTCGAGCTGCACGCCGTCCGGCCCCTCGAAGAAGCACACGCGGCGGCCGCCCGAAACGACCGTCTGCTCGAGAATCGGGATGCCCTGGGCTTTGAGCGTCTCGACGAGCGTGTCGAGCTCGTCGGTGTCGATCGCGATGTGCTCCATCCCGTACTTCTGCTCGCGCGACTGCTCGGTGAGAAAGCCGGTGACGTTGAGCGCGAGGCCGTGGAGATCGAGCCGGTAGCCATTCTTGTTCTGGCTGACGATCTTCGCGCCGAGCGTATCCACGTAAAACTTCGCGGTCTTGTCGGGATCTTTGGTCTTGAGATGCAGGTGATTGAGCTTGAGCGTCATGGTGCGTCTCCTCCAGGTTGGTGCTTAGGGGACAGACCACTAAGCTCACCCCCCTGATTGCTTAGTGGTCTGTCCCCTAAGGCTTCAAGCGATTTTACGCGTCAACGCGCAAGCGCGTATTCGCGCGCCGAGCTGATTCCTTCCTGTTGAATGATCGCCTGGTAGCGGAGGTATTCGTTCTGCATCAGCCGCGTGAAGCCTTCCGGCATGCTGTCGGGCGTGATCTCCGCGCCCTGGCGGGCGAACAGCTCGCGCAGGGCGGGCTTGCGCAGCGCGCGCACGATGTCGCCGTGCAGTTGCTCGACGATGCGCTGCGGCGTTCCCATGGGCGCCACGATACCGGACCAGCTGTCGAACTGCGCCTCCGGCAGGCCGAATTCCGCGATGGCGGGCACTTCCGGCAGGGCGCGGCTGCGCTGCGGTGTCATCACGGCAAGGGCGCGCATCCGGCCGTCGCGTACCGATCCTACCACCGAGGGCAGCGTCAGCACCGCGTAGTGCACGCGCCCCAGCACCATCTCGACGAACGAATCCGAGAGCTGCCGGAACGGCACGTGCACCGCATGGATGCCCACCGCGCGGCTGAAGACCTCGCCTGCCAGATGGGAGGCCGACCCGATCCCGAGCGAAGCATAATTGAGCTCACCCGCACGCACGCGCGCGTGTTGCACGAATTGCCGCGTCGTGCTGACCGGTATGGAAGGCGTCACCGCGAGAACGTTGGTGATCGAGGCGACATGCGCCACACCCGTGATGTCGTCCAGCACGCGATAGGGCGGCTCGTCGCGGATGAGCGCGGTGATGATGCGCGTCACGCCGATCAACCCCAGCGTGTAGCCGTCCGGGTTCGCGCGCGAGAGCTGGTTGTTGCCGATCAACCCGCCCGCGCCCGGCCGGTTGTCGACGATGACGCGCTGCCGGTAACTGGCGCTCAATTCCTCGCCTATCGCGCGCGCAAAGAAGTCTTCCGCAGTACCCGGCGATGACGCGGTGATGATGCGAATCGGCTTCGCGGGGTAGGGCGCCTGCGCGGAAGGCTGCCGCGCGTCGCAGGGCATCGCCCAGAGCAGCGCGGGCAGCAGGCAATGAATGAAACGGAGCGCCTTGCTCATCAGTCCGCCGGCATGCCGTTACGCAGCAGGTCGCGCGCGATGAACCAGCGATGCACTTCGCTCGGCCCCTCGTAGACGCGATATGCCCGGCTCGCGCGGTTGATGTACTCCAGCGGCAGGTCCTTCGTCATGCCCATGCCGCCGAACATCTGCATCGCGCGATCCGATATGCGGGAGATCATTTCGCTGCCCTGGAGCTTCACCATCGCCGCATCGCGCCGCCAGTTGGTTTCGCCCTGGTCGATCTTGCACGCAAGCCGCCACGTGATGAGCCTCACCATCTCCATTTCCTGGAAGCTGTCGGCGATCCACCACTGGATCGCCTGCCGGTCGGCGAGCGGTTTCCCGAAGGTCACGCGCTCGTTCGCGTACGGAATCATCAATTCCATGCAGCGGCGCGCGTAGCCGAGCGCCCGGCACGCGATCTCCATCCGCCTCACGCCGAGCCGGTTCTGCATCGGCCCGAACCCGTTCCCGACTTCGCCGAGCACCTGGTCGTCCGATACTTCGACGTTGTCAAAGAAGACGCCGTAGGGTGCGTGCTCGCCGATCGTATTGAAGACCGTCGGGATCGACATGCCCTTCGCGCCCTGGTCGACGAGAAACGCGGTGATCCCGCCGCGCGAGCCTTTTTCCGGATCGGTGACCGCCATCACGATGATGAAGTCGGCCTTGCGCGCGTTGCTGATGAAGATCTTCTGGCCGTTGATCACCCACTTGCCGTTGCGATACTCGGCGCGCGTCTTCATCGCCGCCGGGTCGGACCCCGCGCCGGGCTCGGTGATCGCGATCGCGCTCTTCTTCTCGCCCTTGGCGTACGGGATGAAATACTTCTGGACCTGGTCGCCCTTGCAGGTCTCGCGCAGCATGTAGAGGTTGGGACTGTCCGGCGGCAACACGTAGGGCGTGATGCTCGTCTTCAGTTCCTCGATGACGACTGCTTTCGCGAGCATGCCGAGATTCTGGCCGCCGTATTCCTCCGGCACGTCGATCCCGTAGAGACCGATCTCCTTTGTCTTGCGGTTGAGTTCCTTTTCCGCTTCGGGGTCGACGAGCGGGGCGTCGGTCAAACCACGCTCGGCTTCGCGGCGGATCACGTCTTTTTCCAGCGGGCGAAGCTCCTGGCGCGCAAAGCGCGCGACGGTCTCGCGCAGCATGCGCAGCTCTTCGGGCAGGGTGAAGTCCATGAGTTGAACGCTTGGCTTGATGATCGGGACAGCACACGCATCATAACAACAGCACACGCAAAGCTGAATGGGCGCGGGCCGAATCGCGGCCGATTGGTCCGGGATTTGGACTGTGGGGGATACATGAGCGGGGTCATGGTTAATTGCGCAACACCGACCCGGTATACTGGCCGCACCGATCATGCCTAGTTGAGGGGAGCAAGGAGATGGAAGTTCGTGAAAATTGTCACGCCTGCACGGTCGCCTGGTTCGCCGGCGCCGCGGTCTTTGTTGCGAGCGCCGCATTGGCAGGCGTTGTCCACGCGCAGAGCTATCCGACCAAACCGGTGCGGCTCGTCGTCGCGTTTCCGGCAGGCGGGGGAATCGACACGGTGACGCGGTTACTCGCACCGAAGCTGAGCGAAGCGCTGGGACAGCAGATGGTGGTGGAAAACCGCGTCGGAGCGAGCGGCAACATCGGAACCGACCACGTCGCAAAGAGCGCGCCCGACGGCTACACGGTGCTGATGGCGTATTCGAGCCACGCGAGCAACGGCGCGCTGTTCGAGAAGCTTCCGTTCGACACCGTGAAGGACTTTCAGCCGGTGTCGCTCATCGGCGCGGTGCCGCACGTGATTCTTGTCAATCCCTCACTGCCGGTGAAGTCGGTGCCGGAACTGGTCAAGCTTGCGAAGGCGCGGCCGGGCGACATCACGTATTCGACGCCGGGGAACGGCACGCCGCTCCATCTCGCGACCGAGCTGCTCAAAGTCGCGGCGGGCATCGACCTCCGGCACGTGCCTTACAAGGGCGCCGCGCCGGCGATGGCGTCCACCATGGGCGGCGAGACGCAACTCACCATTACCACCACCGTCGTCGCCACGCCGCTCGTCAAGGGCGGGCGCCTGCGTGCGATTGCCGTGGCGAGCGAAAAACGTGTATCGACCTTTCCGTCATTGCCGACGGTCGCCGAGTCGGGCATCAAAGGCACGGAATCCAATTCGTGGTACGGGATGCTCGTACCCGCGAACACTCCCCGGCCGATCGTGGACCGCCTGCACGGCGCGTTGCTGCAGGCGCTCGCCGCGCCTGACGTCAAGGCGAAATTCGCCGAGCAAAGCGTGGAAGTGATAGGGAGTCGCCCGGAAGCGTTCGACAAGGTGATCCGCGACGACCTCGCGAAGTGGACCAAGGTGGTCAAGGCGAGCGGCATCCGGCCGGATTGAGCGGGACGGTTGGAGTCAGACCCCGAGCTGGGGTCTGACCCCTCCGAGTCTCTCCGAGCCACGCGCGCTCTTGACGCGCGCGCGGTTCAGTAACATTCTGTCCGCCGCAGGAAGTAGAGAACGACAACGCATCACCAACAGGAGAGGTCACCATGAAACGCTTTCATGCTGTAACGGCGGCGCTGCTCGTTCTCGCGTTCACCGCGGCCGGTTGCGCGCACATGGCCGACGACGGATGGGTCACGCTGATCGACGGTCCCAAGGGCCTGGAAAACTGGAACCGTGTGGGCGATGCCAACTGGCGCGGCCAGCGCGACTACATCGTGGCCGACCAGGGCAAAGGCGGGCATCTCGTCTCGAAGAAGTCGTACAAGGACTTCATCCTGCGCGCGGAGTTCTGGGCGGGGGACACGACGAACAGCGGCATTTTCATTCGCGCCTCCGATCCGAAGAAAATCGGCGCCGCCAACGCGTACGAGATCAACATCTATGACCAGCGTCCCGGTCCGGAATATGCAACAGGCGCCATCGTCGGCTTCGCCATGGTGCCGCCCGGCCGCTACAAGGCCGCGGGCAAGTGGAACACGTACGAGATTACGGCCATCGGTTCTGAACTCACCGTCAAATTCAATGGCGTCGTGACGGTGCATACAGCCAACGGCAAGTTCAAGGAAGGCCCGATCACTCTGCAATACGGCGCCGGCCCGAAAGGCGCGCCGGGCGGCACCATCCGCTGGCGCAAGGTCGAGATCAAGGAGCTGTAATTCATTAGGGGACAGACCGCTAAGCCCATACGACGAGCGCTTAGTGGTCTGTCCCCTGACGCTTCGTGTTAAGCGCGCAACGAAGGGGGCTTGGTGGTCTATCCCCTTACGCTTACGCGCGCTCGAGCACCGAGATGTCGATCTTGTCCATCGCGAGCATCGCCTTCATCACGCGTTGCGCTTTTTCCGGATCCTTGTCCGTGAGCAGCCGCGGCAAGATCGTCGGAACGATCTGCCACGAGACACCATAGCGGTCCTCGAGCCAGCCGCAGCGCTGCTCTTCTCCGCCGGCGGAAATCTTCTCCCACAGCGCGTCGACTTCCTCCTGCATCTCGCAGTTGACGACGAACGAGATCGCCGGCGAGAACGTGAACTGGGGGTCGCCGTTCAGCGCGACGAACCTCTGCCCCGCGAGCTCGAACTCGATCGTCATGACGCTCCCTTTGGGCCCCGGGCCGGCGTCGCCATAACGGGCGACATTCAGAATCCTCGAGCCCCTGAAAACGGAAACGTGGAAATTCGCCGCCTCTTCCGCCTGATGGTCGAACCACAGGAATGGGGTAATCTTCTGCATGCTCGTGCTCCTCGCTGTTGCCTGGGGGTCAGACCCCAACGCGGGGGTCTGACCCCTTACTCGCCGATTGCGCGCAGCGTCTGCGCATCTTCCGCAATGGGCCTCACCTCGACACAGCCGTAGCGAGCGCCCGGGATGCGGGACGCGATCTGGACGGCTTCGTTGAGATCGCGCGCTTCGATCACGTAGAAGCCGCCGAGGTGCTCCTTGGTCTCGACATACGGCCCGTCGGTCGTCGATACCTTGCCGTTTCGCACGCGCACCGTGATCGCGGCATCGGGCGGCAACAGCCGGTTGCTCGCCACGAAGTGGCCGCTTTTCCGGATGTCCTGCGTGAAAGCGCGATACTCCTCGAAGTGCTCGGCGGCGTCGGCCCGGTGCTCCATCATCTGGCGCGGTTCGGCGCAGATCAGGCAAAGGTATTTCATGGCGGCTCCTCGTCATCGTCGGTGCGAGCCCTGATGTCAGGGCTACCTCCCTGGTCGTTCGGCGACGTGCAGAATCGACAACATGGGCGTGCTTCTTGTTGCACGACCGCCCGAAACCGCAACCACAGCAGTTTCAATGCCCGTTCAGGCCGTGTGTAGCGGGACAACTACAGCGGTGTAAAACGACGTCATGGAGCGGCTTGACGGGCGGTGACCGAGGGCGCAAAATCCGCGGCCTCGCGAAGAAGAATGGGAGAAGGTCAGTGATCGACACCCGCCCGATACGCTTCACCAGCAGCATCGCCCGCCGCGCCTGGTTGCGGCTCGCCTCCACGCAGCCCAAGGCATTCATCGCCCCGCGGTTCCTGAACCAGGTGGAAAAGGAACGCGCGAGCAAGGTCGTCGTGCCGAAGAAGCCCTGAGGCGAAGCGTTCCCTGAAGCTCCAAAAAAGCCCGGCGGACTGCAAAGTCGACGGGCTTTGTGTTTTATCGATTCAGTTCTGCTCGACGCCCGCCGCGCGCACCACTTCCGCAAACTCCTTCACCTGCTGGCGCAGGAACGCTTCCGCCTCCTGCGGGCTGTTCCCCAGCGGCTGGTAAGCGCCCTTCACGAAAACATCCTTGACGCCCGGCACCTGCAGTGCCTTGTGAATTTCCTGCTGCATCTTCACGCGGATGCTGATCGGGGTCTTCGCGGTGGTGAACCAGGCGTTGAAGCCGGAGCTGTTGTAGAAGCCCGGGACGCCCGCCTCTGAAACCGTCGGCACGTCGGGAAGGTGCGACCAGCGCGACTTCCCGGTGAAGCCGAGCGCACGCAGACGCCCGGCCTGGATATGGCCGAGCACCGCGGTGGGCGGAATGAACATCACGTTCACCTCTCCGCCCATCACCGCGTTCATTGCGGGCGCAACGCCTTTGTACGGGACGTGCACCATCTTGATGCCCGCCTCCTTGGCGAAGGTCTCGGCCACGAGATGCGTCGAGTTACCGACGCCCGCCGAGCCGAAGCTCAACTTTCCCTGTTTCGCCCGGGCGATCACGTCCTTTACCGACTTGAGCGGGGAGGCGGGCGCGGTCAACAAGACGTAGCCTTCACCGAGCGCGATGATCGTGACCGGCGCGAGATCGCGGAACATATCGTAGGGCAGGTTCTTGTACACGCTCGGATTGATCGCGATGGAGGTCGTCGTATAGAGCATGGTATGGCCGTCGGGCGCGGCATTCGCCACGAGTTGTATGCCGATGATGCCGTTTGCGCCCGGGCGGTTGTCCACCACGATCGGTTGCCCGATCTGCTTTTCCACCTGATTCGCCACCATGCGCGCGTTGATGGTCGCCGTGCCGCCTGCGGCGAAAGGCACCACCAGACGCACCGGCCGCGTGGGATAGTTTTCGGCCGCGAAAAGCGCACCGCCGAAGCCGAGAGCGGCGACAGCGAACGCATGCACGAAAAGCCGTTTCATCATTTCCTCCTCTTTTTGATTCAGCATCCGCGCCGCTGCTCGATATTAAAAGCAGGCAGCGTGCATGTCCACCGACCCGTGCGGATCCTTCACACTGTCTTCGCGATCCTGCCGATCACATCGCGCAGCCATTCGTGCGCCGGGTCGCGATGCGTGCGCTCGTGCCAGTAGAGCGCGATCGTCTGCTCCGGCAGGCGAAGCGGAAGCGGATGGGCGCGAAGCGGGAGCTGGCCCGCGAACGCGCGCGCGAGGCGAGCCGGGATCGCAGCGATCAGGTTCGAGCTCGCGACGACGTACGGCACGGTCAGCACTTCCTGCACGAGCAGAGCGATGTGCAAGCGCCTGTGCAGCGCCGCCACCGCGTGGTCGATCACCTGGCCGGAATCGCTGCTGCGGTGAACGAGGCTGCGCACGTGCGGCAGCGAGCAGAACAGCTCCGCGGTCAACTTGCGCGGTATGGCGGGATGATCCTTGCGCGCGATGCATACGAAACTGTCGCGGTAGAGCGTCTTGAAGCGCAGCGCCTCGGGCGGCTCGCGTATCCAGCCCATCCGGAAGTCCACTTCACCGCTCTCGAGCCATTCGCCTGCATGCTCGCGGTTGGGCGCGCGCACTTCGACGTACACGCCGGGCGCGTGCCTCTCCAGGTGGCGCATGAGCCTCGGCAGCAGCACGAAGGAGATGTAGCCGGGCGCCGTGATCGTGAACGGGCTGCGCGAGGTGCGCGGGTCGAAGGGCGCCGCTGCGGAAGCGAGGCTCCCCAGGCCCTCGAGCACGGCGTGCAGCGGCGCGGTCAGCGAAAGCGCCCGGGAGGTGGGCACCATCTCGCCGTGGCCGCGCAGGAAGAGCGGGTCCCCGAATAGCCTGCGCAGCCGGCCGAGCGCGATGCTCATGGCGGGCTGGCTGATGTTGAGCCGCTGCGCGGCGCGCGAGACGCTGCGCTCGGCGAGCAGCGCATCGAGACAGCGCAGCAGCCGCAGGTCGATTCCGTCGAAGGCGCCTTTCACAGGGAATCCGGGCGCGCCGTCAGAGCGCGGGCCTACGCTCCTCGGCAGGCAAGCCGGCTTCGAAAGCATTCGCGACGAGGCTCATCATCGCGCAGTAACCGAGCAGCACCGCGATCCGCACGGTTGCCGCGACGCCGAACTGCGAGAGGGCCGCCTCGTATGCGGCGTCGCTCACATGATGATTGGCGCACAGCAGCTGGCGGCAGAACGCGAGAAGAATCCGGTCGCGCTCGGAAAGGGGGGCGGCGCGCTTGCCGGTGCGCAACGATTCGATCAATTCAGCACCGACGGCGGTTTTGCCCGTCTCGCCCGCCCACGCGCTCCAAACGTAATCGCAGTCGAGCCCGCGCGCAGCGATCAGCCCGACCAGCGCTTGCGTGCGCGGCTCGAGCCCGCTCTCATAGAGCAGGAAGGCGCCCACGTTGGCGACGCGTTCGGCGACGTCCGGCGTGTGAAGCAGCACCTGGAACACCGGCGAAAGCCAGCCGCGCGTGCGCACGATGCGGTCGAGGAAGTGCTGGTGTTCGGGCGCGACGGCTTCATGCGTCGCGAGCAGTGGCACGCGAGGCGCAGCGGTGTTGGCGGAGGCGAGTGCGCAGGTGGAAAGCGACTCCTCGCAATCCGTCGCCGGTGTCCCGCCAACTTCCAGCGGAGCAAACGGCTTGCGCAGACCTTTTTGCTCCGCCGACATCTCGATCTCGAAGGCATTGAGCGGAAGCGCGATCATGGCGAAATAGGCGAGCGTCATGACGAGCTCCACGAGGCCCTGGTTGCCGTAGCGCTCGAGCGCGGCCTTGAACGTCGCCTCGCGCAGGCGATGGTTGCCCGTGACGAGTTGCCTGCAGAGATCGGCGACGAGCTCTTCCTCCGCGTTCAAGTTGGGCGGTGACCGGCCTTCGCGTATCGCATCGACCGTCTCCTGCGGCACGCCGGCTTCGAGCGCCCAGTTGATCCACGCGCCCCACTCGTACGGCGCATCGAGGGCACGCGAGCCGATGAGCGAGATGAACGCGCGCACGCGAATGGGAATGATCGACTCGTCCGCCTGTCCCCTCGCATGAAAGTAATGGCCAAGGTGGGCGATGCGTGCCGCGAGATCCGGGCTGCTGTTCATCGTGACGATGAACGGCCCGCTCACCGGACGGCGGCGTATCGCTCTCACTGCATCGTAGAATCGGCGCTCGCTCTCGGGAAGCGCCTCGCGTGGCACGGCGGAAAGTCTGCTCAAGGCTGTCTCCTGCTCATGGGGGCGACCGATTATAGTCGCTCCCGCTCGGGCCCCGGAGCGGGGATTATTCGTCTGGATAAATAGACTTCATACCATGCAGAGTATAGACGTCCCAAGGCCCGCCGATTTATAAAAGCCGGCTGCGATCGGGCAAGTCCCGTCCCTACCGAGTCTGGAGAAGCTACGTGACCAAATCCCTACACTTCCTCGCGGCTGCAATGATGGTTGTTGCGAGCACGGCGTCTGCCCAGTCGTATCCCACCAAGAATTTGCGCATCATCACGGCTGCGGCGGGAGGCGGCAGCGATTTCGCCACGCGCCTCATCGCCACACCGCTCGGCGCGGCGCTCGGCCAGCAGGTGATCGTGGACAACCGCGGACTGCTCGCCGCCGACATCGCGGCCAAGGCGCCGCCCGACGGCTACACGCTGCTCCTGACCGGGCCCACGCTCTGGCTGCTCCCGTTCATGCGCGACCACGTCGCCTCGAATGTGAGCGATTTCACCCCGATCACCACTGCGACCGAGACGGCCAATATCCTGGTCGTCCATCCGACGCTGCCTGCCCGATCGGTGAAGGATCTGGTTGCGCTCGCGAAATCGCGGCCCGGCGAGCTCAACTTCGCCACCTCGGGCACCGGCAACTCGGTCCATATCGCGGGCGAGTTGTTCAAGGCGATGGCCGGGGTCGACGTGGTGCGCGTCAATTACCGGGGCGCGACGAACGCGCTCACCGATCTGATCGCCGGCCGCACGCAATTCATGTTTGCCGTTCCGGGCTCGTCGGTCCCGCACATCAAGGCGGGGCGGCTGCGGGCACTGGCGGTCACGAGCGCGAAGCCCACGCCCCTCGCGCCGGATCTGCCAACCGTCGCCCAGACGTTGCCCGGATTCGAGTCGGTGTCTCGGCTCGCCATATTCGCGCCTGCCGGGACGCCCGCGACCATCGTCACGCTGCTGAACCGCGAAATCGTGCGCGCGCTCCAGTCGAGCGAAGTGAAGGATAAACTGCTTGGCTCGGGCGTCGAGGCGGTGGGCAGCACGCCCGAAGCCCTCGATGCGCTCGTCAAGTCCGAGGTCGCGAGAATGGGCAAAGTCATCGAGGCCGCCGGCATCCGCGCCGACTGAAGCAACCCCACAGTCCAGATTTCACCACCACGGAAGAACGCCATGCCAGTCAAGACGAAGACGCCGACCCAGGCGGAAATGAAAACGCGCATCGCGCGGTTCAAGGAGCTCGTCTCCACCAAGGATCGCCACGCCGAGCGGCTCGGCATCCCGAAGGAAGTGATGGAGATGATCACCGCGAAAAGCACGTTCAATGTGATGTCGCCCGAGAGTCTCGGTGGTCAGCTCTCGCCCAAACCAGCAGTGGTGGGCGGTGATGCGGGTGTCTTTCGCCTGGGCGTCGCAACATGCCCGGCCGGCAACGGCCCCGGCCTCCATGTCCACTGGAGGACACACGAGACCTTCATGGCGCTCACCGGCAAGTGGGAGATCCGCTGGGGCGACAAGGGTGAGGAGCGCACCGTGCTCGAGCCCTTCGACCTCATCGCCGTGCCGCCCGGGGTCACGCGCCAGTTCATCAACATCTCCGACAAGGACGCGCATCTGCTCGTCATCATCCAGGGCCAACGGGGCGAATTCGACGACGTCGGCCGCGTGCCGGAGACCGCGCAGGCGATCGCCGGGAAGTTCGGCCAGCCGATGCTGCAGAAACTGCTCGATGCGGGCTGGCAATTCACGCTCGACGCCAACGCGCCGAAGGATGCAAAAGTCGCATGAGCCAGCAATCGACTTGCGCGGCGAAGCCATGCGCTGTGTTGAAACTTGGCGCGGCGCTCCTCGCTGCTTGGGCGGGGACTGCCCTCGCCGCCGATCCCGCCGCGCAATATCCGGTCCGCCCGATCCGGATGCTCGTCCCGAGCGCGCCGGGCGGCGGTACGGACAACGTGGCGCGCATACTCGGACCCAAGCTCTCGGAGATTCTCGGCTACCAGGTCGTGATCGACAACCGCGCGGGCGCCGGCGGGAGCATTGCCGCGCGTCTTGCTGCGCGCGCCCCTGCCGACGGCTACACGTTGCTCGCGACTTTCGCCACGCACGCCACCAACCCGGCCATCATGAAAGACACCCCGTACGACCTCGAGCGCGATTTCACGCCGATCTCGCTTGCGGTGGTGCTGCCGAATCTGCTGGTCGCGAATCCGTCGCTGCCCGCGCGCAACGTCAAATCACTGATCGCGCTCGCGCGTGCGCAACCCGGCAAGCTGCAATTCGCCTCCGGCAGTTATGGCGCAAGCTCGCATCTTTCGATGGAGCTTTTGCTCGGCCTGACCAAAACGAAAATGGTGAGCGTCCCGTATAAGGGCGTGGGGCCCGCGCTCACGGGCGTCATTGCCGGCGAAGTGCCGCTCATGGTGGGCAGCATGTTGAGCGCATTGCCGCATGTCCGCAGCGGCAAGCTCGTCGCGCTCGGCGTCACGAGCGACGAGCGTTCGAGCGCAGCGCCCGAGATCCCGACGATAGCCGAATCCGGTGTGCCGGGGTATGAAGCCGACAACTGGTCGGGCGTCATCGCGCCGGCGGGCACGCCGCGCGCCATCATCATGAAACTGCATGCGGCGATGACGCAGGCGCTGAACGATCCGGCCGTGCGCTCGCGCTTCCTCAGTGGCAGCGCCGAGCCGAAACCGAGCCGCACGCCCGAGGAGTTCGGCGCCATGATAAAAACGGAGGTCGCAAAGTGGGGCAAGGTCGCCCGGGACGCGGGACTCGAGCCGCTATAAGGAAAGGCGCATGACGACGAGCGACGACGCTGCCACGCCAGCCTACATCGCCGGCACCATTACACCGCTCGGCCCCGATCGCCATCCCATGCCGCAGCCGCAGCCGCTGCTGCCGCCCTCGGTGCGGCGCATTTCTGCTCCGCTTGAAATCTCCGACTACACCGCCGAAGGCGTGAACGACGCGATACGCGATCGCTATTGGGTGTGCGTGAACGAGTTGTTGAAGCAGGGCGCACAAAGCATCACGCTCGCCGGATTGCCGATCGCCTCGCAGCTCGGCAGGCCGCACTTGCTCGACCTGCAGGCCGAGACCGCGAATCGCACCGGGGTCACCGCCGATTCGCAGGCGGAAGCAACGATCGCGGCGCTACATCACTTGCGCGCGCGCCGGATTGCCGTCGCGAGCCGCTGGTCGCAAACGATCAACGACCTGCTCGTGAAGTATCTCGCTCACGCCGGCATCGAGGTGCTCGCCATTACGAGCGCGGGGCAGTGGGCCAAGCAGGCGTTCTCCATGAGCATCGAAGAGGGTGTCAAGCTCGCGTTCCAGCTCGGGCGCGAAGCGATGCGCCAGGCGCCGGATGCGCAGGCGCTTCTCCTCGCCGGTGGCGCGTGGCGCAGTCTCGCCGCCGTGCCGATCCTCGAAGAGGACTACGGCATTCCCGTGATCACGAATCCGATTGCGCCGGTGTGGCGACTGATCGCCGCCGGCATCGCGCCGCCTGTCGAAGGGTGGGGGCGGCTGCTCGCGTTACGGTAAGAAATTCCCACCCATAACAGTATTGCCCATGGCCGCATCACTCGATCCCGAATACGAAAAAGCAGTCGCCATTGCGAAGGAAGCGGGCGCCGTTCCTGCGGATCCCTTGAAGGTGCCGCTCGCGGAAGCGAGGCGGGTGCAGCACCGGTATTTCGCTTTCCTTGCTGGCACGCCGCTCTCTGTTTCGTCGGTGCGCGGACACACGCTCGAAACGGCTTTCGGACCCTTTGCCGTTCGGCTTTACTTCCCGTCGGAGGCGCGTCCCCTGCCGGCGCTCGTCTTCACGCGCGGCGCGGGATGGTGGGCGGGCAACCTCGATTCGCACGATCGCACCATGCGGCTCCTCGCCAACAAGAGCGGCATGGCGGTGTGCGGCGTCGATTACCACTGCGCGCCCGAAGCGCGCTTTCCGACGCAACTGGAAGAATTGCTCGCGGCGGTGAGATGGTTGAGAAGGGACGGCGCGGCGAACGGCCTCGATGCGCGGCGCATCGTGCTTGCCGGCGAGTCAGCGGGCGCAACGCTGTCCGCGCTTGCCGCGGCAAGGCTCGATGCGGCACGCGAAGAGCAAGTGAGTGGACTCGTCCTTTTCTACGGCAATCTCGCCGGCCCTAGCGCGCAAAGTCGCGAGTATTCCCGGTGGGTATGGTCGAACTTTCTTGGCACGGATACGTTGCCCGCGGATCCGGCTGCCGTCCCGCTCAAGTGCGATCTCACACGGTTCCCGCCCACGTGGCTCGGCGCAGGGGAATGCGATCCGCTCATCAGCGATTCGCTTGCGTTCGCCGACAAGCTCCAGGCCGCGGGCGTCGAACACACGCTCAAGCGCTATCCGGGCGTGCCGCATGCATTCGTGATGATGAGCCGGCTCTACCACCGCGCGGACGCCGCGCTCGAAGATGCCGCGCGCGCAGCGCGGGCCTTCGTTTCGCAAGAATAAGGGGTCAGACCCCAACGTCCGGGTCTGACCCCAATCGGTTACTGCACCGTAGAGGACGACGAGCTTCCCCCACCCGCCGTCGTGCTGCTCGAGCTCGAGGGGCTGCTGTCCGACGAGTTTCGGTTCACATCGGGCGATCTACGTTGTTGCTGATCCTGGTAACTCGTACCGCTGCTCGCAGACCCGCTCGTATCGCCACTCCGGTTTACCGTACCAGTCGACGAACCGTCTCCGCTCATCGATCCGCTGGCCGAACCTGTGCCGCTTGCCGATCCACTGGCCGAGCCACTGCCGCTCGCAGATCCGCTCGCGGCGCCGCTCGTCGACGATTGGTTCTGGTGTTGCTCTATGACGGTTGTATCGCTGCCGCTTGCAGAACCGTAGCCGTTCCCGTTACCGGTCGCCGTCCCGCTTGCCGAACAACCCGCCAGGCCACCCAGCACGGCGGCCGCGATTGCTGCCACCAACGGTTTTCTTTCGAGCATGGCATCACTCCTTTCGCTGAAAAAGGCTGTGCCAGTACGACCGCACGCGTTTGCGTGCCGTTCGCTGAAAAATGTTTGAGCGAAACGGGCGCAGTGTCCGACCAAAAAACGTCTGAGTGCGATTGAGAAAATCCTATCCGCGCGGCATGCCGTGGTAGCATGCGCAAAATGCCATCCCCGCTGTAATTTTTACAACTTCGGAATATGACATGGATCTCGGCATCGAGGGAAAATCGGCACTCGTCTGCGCTGCGAGCAAAGGGCTCGGCAAAGGCTGTGCGACGTCGCTCGCGCGCGAGGGCGTGAACGTTACGATCGTCGCGCGCGGACGCGCGAGGACTGGCTGAAAGCGATCGATGCCAACATGCTGACACCGATCGAGCTCATCAAGGCCAGCGTCGACGGCATGCTCGCGCGCAAGTTCGGCCGCATCGTCAACATCACCTCGAATTCCGTCAAAGCGCCGATCGAGGAACTGGGGCTGTCCAATGCCGCACGCTCGGGCCTGACTGGGTTCGTGGCCGGCCTCGCGCGCAAAACCGTGCGCCATAACGTCACGATCAACAACATCCTTCCCGGCCAGTTCGCGACCGATCGCTTGCGCAGCAATCTCGCGGCGCGGGCGAAAGCGCTCGGCAAGCCATTCGAGGAAGTGTGGGAAGCGCGCGCGAACGCGATCCCTGCGGGACGTTTCGGGGACGCGGCGGAGTTCGGTGAGCTGTGCGCCTACCTCTGCAGCGCGCAGGCCGCCTATATCACCGGCCAGAACTTCCTGATCGACGGCGGCACTTACCCCGGCACGTACTGACAAAAAGGGGCCGGGGTCGTATCGGCGCTCGCAGCTAGACGAGGCCGAACTCGCGACGCTTGTCCGCGCGCCATTCGCCGAACGGGCACGTCGTCGGATCGCTCGCGATGCGCTTGCGCGTCGCTTCCGCGATCTCCTCGTCCGGCAGCGAAAAATCGAGCGGCACGCGATGCGGCTGCGCGACGTACCACGGGGTGTCGCAGAAGAATTCGAGCCGGTTGCCTTCCGGATCGAGGAAATACACCGACCACGCATTCCCGTGATCGACGGGATCGACGCCTTCCACCTTGTTCGCCACCGCAAGCTCGTACATCGCCCGCACTTCCCTGAGCGAGGCGACGCGGTAGGTGATCTGGTTGATGGTGGAGCGCGTGCCTTTCTCGCGGCCGGTGACGAGCACGATCTGGTGGTGGTCTTTGGGATCCTTGCTCAGGAAGGTAAGACGGACGCCGCTTCGCACCTCACCCGCGTCCATCACCTTGTAGCCGAGAAGATCGGTATAGAAGTCGCGCATCCGGTCCATGTCGGTGACGAACAGGCCGATGTGGCTCAGTTCCCACTTGGGCAGCTCCGGCATGGTGTCCTCCTTCCGGGGGGTGGGTCGGGCTAAGGGCTAAGGGGAGAGACCACTAAGTAGCGGTCATGACTGATTCAATTGACTCCGGTGCTTAGTGGTCTGTCCCCTAACCAGTATACCGCCGGCGGGCTGTCGTGAAGCAAGTTGGAGCGCGCAGTCTGAATTTCCGCCCGGATTGCCTGTCCTTGAAAGGGGAGACCGCTCTTCGAGAGGACCGGGTGTCATGAAATCCCCCTATCGCAAGCTCGCCCTGGTCGTCGCGATCAATGCGCTGATCATGTATTTCGTGACCTACGCCAGGATCGAAACCTTCGACCATTTCCATTTCAACATCAACGCCGTATACATGGCGCTCATGATGGCCGCGCCGACGGTGATCCTCGTGCTGCTCGTCATGGGCGGCGTGTTCCCGAACGGTATATTGAACGCCAGCCTGTATGTGGGCGCCGCGATCGTGTTCATGTTCGCCATCGCGCTCGCGCGACACCAGATCGCGGTGGGAAACATACAGTTCCTGCGCTCGATGATTCCTCATCAATCCAGCGCCATACTGATGTGCCAGGAGGCGGAGATCACCGACCCGGACACCATCGTGCTGTGCCGGCAGATTCTTCGAACGCAGAGGGACGAGATCGAGCAGATGGAGAAGCTACTCGCCCGGCTCCGGCTTAGACCCTAGGACTGTGAACGGCAGGGTGCCTTGCGGATAGTGGCAGACAGACCCTGCCGGGCGCGATTCTAGTCGCGCATGCCGTGCGCGTAGTAGCATCACGCCTCGCACAATACGCACGGAATCCACATGTCGGAAAATACACACAGCACAAGCAAAAATCTCGCGGACGAAATGGCGCGCAGGCGCGGCCGGCGCTATCCTGCCCACACCTGGATCGCGGAGAAATTCCCGGATTATGTGAAAGTGCTGGTCGAGCTGGATGAAGTGATTCGTCTCAAGCCGCGCCGCTTCGATCAGAAGATGCACGAGCTCTTTCACATCGTCGCGCTCGCGGTGGAGATGTCGAACCCGCCGAACCAGCCGCACCTCAAGCAGCACATCAAGCAGGGCCTCAAGCTCGGCCTCGCGCCCGAGGAGATCGCCGAAGCGCTCATGGTCTGCGTCAACCCCTGCGGCGCGAAAGTGCTGACCTACGGCGTCACCTGCATGCTGGAAGCCATCGAAGAGCTGAAAGCGGAGGGCTGGACTCCCGCGTCGTAGCTTCACAGGGTTTTTCAGTGTCACGCCTACTGGGCCGACCTTGACGGCCATGCAGCAAGGCGCCGGCAGCCAATACAACTCAGAAGGAAGTAATCCATGCATTGCGCAATCGTCCTGCGCCGCTTTTTCGCGGCAGTCGTCTCCCTCGTCCTCGCGCTCGGCGCCTCACTCGCGCTCGGGCAGAACTATCCGAACAAGCCGGTGCGCATGGTGCTGCCGTTCTCGCCCGGCGGCGGGACGGACATCCTTGCGCGCCTCGTTGCACAAGGGTTGTCGGACGCCTGGGGCAACATGGTGATCGTGGACAACCGGCCCGGTGGCGGGGGCGCGATCGCCGGCCGCCTCGTCGCAAACGCGAATCCGGACGGCTACACGCTCTACATGCCCTCGGGGACCATCATCGCCGCGAATCCGCATATCTACCCGAACCTGCCGTACGACCCGCAGAAGGACCTCGTGCCCATCAGCATCGTGGCGACCAGCCCGCAGGTGATCGTGGTGCGATCCGATTTTCCGGCAAAGAGCGTGAAAGACCTCATCGCGCTAGCGAAGGCGAAACCGAACACGATCACCTTCAGCTCGGCGGGCGTGGGATCGCAAACGCACCTTGCAGCCGAAAGCCTGGCCTTCGCCGCGGGTGTGGAAATGATGCACGTGCCTTACAAGAGCGGCGGCCAGTCGGCGACGGCGGTGCTCTCGGGCGAAGTGAACTTCACCGTTGCCAACGTTCCCGTGGCGGTCGGGCACGTCAAGCAGGGCCGGATGCGTGCGCTCGGTGTGATGAGTCTCAAGCCTGTGAGCCAACTTCCGGGCGTGCCCACGGTCAGCGAAACGCTTTCGGGCTTCGAGAACGAGGGCTGGTGGCCGCTGATGGCGCCGGCCGGAACGCCGAAGGCGGTGGTCGAGAAGATCCAGCGCGACGTCGCGAAGGTGATGAAGGCGTCCGACGTGGGAGCGCGGCTTCAGCAACTCGCGCTGGATCCGGTCGGCAGCACGCCCGAGGAGTTTGCGCGCCAGCTCAAGGAGGAAACCGAGCGCTGGGGCAAGATCGTGCGCCAGCGCAAGCTGCAGGCGAATTAGACGCGCGTATCAGCGTTAGGGACGCATCGCGGCGGAAGCGGCCTCGCGCCTTCCTTGCTTCGGTCGGCACTGCATGGTTCAATCGCTACCTGATTTTTTAGCTCGAAGCGTCCTTCGGCCGGCGACATTCTGATGAAATCGTCATGAGCGCCAACATCCGTTCAAAACCGGACCCGGAACTGCTCGACATCGCGGACTACGTCATGCAGTTCGAGCCGAGCGCGCAGGCGATCGACGCGGCGCGGCTCTGCCTGCTCGACACCATGGGCTGCGCGCTCAATGCGCTCGATTTTCCCGAGTGCACGAAGCTCCTCGGCCCGGTCGTGCCTGGCACGGTGGTGCCGCACGGCTCACGCGTCCCGGGAACAAAGTTCGAGCTCGATCCCGTCACCGCGACGTTCAGCTTCGGCGCCATGATCCGCTGGCTCGACGAGAACGACACCTTCACCGCCGCGCAGGGAAGCCATCCGTCGGACAACCTGGCGGGCATTCTCATGCTTGCCGATCACCTGAGCCGCCAACGTCACGCCAATGGCGAGCATCCGCTCGCGGTGCGCGACGTCCTCGAAGCGCTCGTCAAGGCGTACGAGATTCAAGGCTGCCTCGCGATCGAAAACGATTTCAAGAAGGCCGGCATCGATCATCCGCTGCTCACGCGCGTCGCGAGCGCGGCGGTGCTGACGAAGATGCTCGGCGGCACGCGCGATC
>CAMPGR010000032.1 GCA_946885605.1 uncultured Pseudomonadota bacterium | reverse complement strand
CACCAAGCGGTTCGACGGCAAGACGGTGATCGACCGCTTCTCGACGCGCGTCCTGCGCGGCGACCGGATTGGCCTCATCGGGCCCAACGGCAGCGGAAAGACGACGCTGCTCCGCCTCATGCTGGGCGAGGTCGAGCCCGACAGCGGAACGGTACGGCGCGGCACGCGGCTCGCCATCGCCTATTTCGACCAGCTGCGCGAACAGCTCGACGATGAGGCGACGCTGGTGGATGCCATCAGCCCGGGCTCCGAGTTTGTGGAAGTGGCGGGCGAGCGCAGGCATGTCATCGGCTATCTCGGCGACTTCCTCTTTCCGCCGCAGCGGGCGCGCGCGAAAGTGTCGTCGCTCTCCGGAGGCGAGCGCAACCGGCTGCTTCTCGCGCGGCTTTTCACGCGCCCGGCGAACGCGCTCGTCCTCGATGAGCCGACCAACGATCTCGATATCGAGACGCTCGAACTCCTCGAAGCGCTGCTGCAGGAGTATGCGGGCACGCTCTTCGTGGTGAGCCACGACCGCGCTTTTCTCGACAACGTGGTGACGCAGGTGATCGCGTTGGAAGGGGAGGGGAAGCTCCACGAGTACGCGGGCGGCTATACGGACTGGGAGCGCCAGCGGCGGGAAGCGCTCGCCGCGGAGGCGGAAGCCGCGCGCGCGGCGCGCCGGCCTGCTGCCAAGCGTGAAGCGCGAGCGTCAGGCCGCGCCAGGCTCTCCTACAAAGAAACGCGGGAACTGGAGGCGCTGCCCGAACGCGTGAGCGCCCTGGAAGAGGAACAGGCGCGCATTACGGAGACGCTCGCCGATCCCGCGCTCTATCGCGATGCGCCGGACCGCGTCAAGGCGTTGCAGGCGCGCTACAGCGAACTGGAAGAGGAACTGATGGCGTGTCTCGCGTGCTGGGAAGCGCTGGACGCAAAAAAGTAAAATCCGGTGAAGGGGAAGAACAGGCGTCAGACCCCGGATTCGGGGTCTGACCCCAGGCATAACCTAGGCTTATGAACGATTTCTGGACGAGTTGCGGCTACAAGCTGCTGCGGCGCAGCCGCGAGGGGCGGCTCGTCGTCACCGACGACTATCTGCGCGCCTACTTCATGCGCCCGGAGCTCGCGCCCGTGCCCGAATCCTGTGACGCGGAGCGCGCGCTGCACGATGCGCTGATGGCCGAGCCGCGCCGCGAAATCTCCGATGAGGAGATCGGCGCGATAGCGGACCGGGATGCACAGGGGAATTACCGCGTGATGCTGCGCTTCCGCAGGCAACTTCTCGCGGCGCCGACGCTCGAAGCGTTCTACTTCGATCTCTTCCGGGGCGATGTCGCGGTGCCGCCCGAGTTCATTCATCACACCGTTCAGGTAATCGTGCGCGGCATACTCGATGCGAGCCGCGACGGGCTGGAAGCGCGGGCCGCCGAGCTCTTCTTTCGCAGGCAGCGCGTGAGCGTGCAGGACGGCTCCATCATGCTCGCCGACGATGAAACGGTGGAGATGCACGCGGTGAGCGCCGCTGCGGGCGGGCTCACGCAGCTTATCCGCGAGTCGCAGCCCCGGCGCGTGGTCGAACTCGACGTGCTGGACGAAAAGAATCGCGACGAATACTGGCGGCGCGACGAGCGCTACGATACGGTGCTCAACCTCAATTTCGGGCGGCCCGGCGCGCTCGCCTTGTGCCGCGTGATGGAGCGCTGGCTCGCGCATTTTCACGGCATCGAGGCGAACGTGAAACCGGTGCGCGAGATACCCGACGAAGAGTGGAAGTGGCACGTCGGGCTCGATACCGAGGCGACCGCGATGCTGAACGACATCTACGATGGCGGAACGGTGGACGAAGAACGGATGAAACGCATCATTGGGCTCTATCGCGTCGATTTCAAAGACCCGGCGGTGCTGCGCCCCGAGCTTGCGGGATCGCCGGTATTCATCGGTCTTGCGTCCGCGGCGGACGGGACGCTGCGCATGAAGCCGCAGAACCTGCTCGTCAATCTGCCGCTCGCGAGGCCGGCATGACCGGTGAGACGACACCCGGCGCGCAGCACTGGGCGCGCATCGTCGCGGAGCCCGACGAAAGCATCAACCTTGCGGAGGCGGCGCTCGCAATCGCCGCCGAGGAGTATCGCGAGCTCGATATCCGCAGGTATCTCGACCGGCTTGACGAGATGGGCGCGACGCTGCGCCGGCGGCTGAGGCCGGACATCAGCACCGGCGACTCGATCCGCACGCTCAACCACTATCTCTTCGAGGAACTCGGCTTCGCGGGCAATACCGACGACTATTACGATCCGCGCAACAGTTTCCTGAACGACGTGATCGAGCGCCGGCTCGGCATTCCGATCACGCTCTCCGTCATCTATATCGAGGTGGGGCGCCGCATCGGCCTGCCGCTCCACGGCATCTCGTTTCCGTCCCACTTCCTGGTGAAGTGCATCGTCCGGGACGGCGCAATCGTGCTCGACCCGTACTCCAAGGGCATTTCGCTGGGCGTAGAGGATCTCATGCGGCGCCTGAGGGCCTGGCACAGCGGGCTCGAGCCGGACGCGGAGCTCGTGAAGAGCATGCTCGCTACCGCCGGTAGCCGGGAAATTCTCGCGCGCATCCTGCGCAACCTGCGCGGCATCTATCTCGGCAAGGGCCTGCTGTCCAAGGCGCTGCACGCCTCGGACCGCATCATCTCGCTTGCCCCGCAGGCGGCGGAGGAATTCCAGGAGCGCGGAAGAATCTATGCGCAGCTCGAGTGCTTCCGCGCCGCGCTCGCCGATTTCCGGTCTTATCTCCTGCTCAAACCGGATGCCGGCGACGCGGATGAAGTGCGGGGCAAGGCGATGGAATTCGAGCAGCGCGTGGCGCGGTTGAACTGAGTGCCGCCGCTTATTGAGTTTTGATTCCGGCGCTGCGGATCACTACTCCCCAACGCTCGATTTCGCGCTGCATATAGCGCACGAACTCTTGCGGCGTGCTGGCCACCGGCTGCATGTCATACACAGCGTGGCGCGCGGCGAAATCCCGGTCTTTGGCCATCTTGACCGCCTCGGCATGCAGGCGCTTTACGAGGTGCTCCGGCATCTTGGGCGGCCCCATGAGCCCCGTGAACCCGCTTACCTCCAGTCCGTCGATTCCGGATTCGGCCATGGTCGGGATGTCGGGCAACGCCGGAGTGCGGCGCGACGACGTAACGGCAATCGGACGCAAGCGGCCGGACTTGACCTGGGGCAGGGCGGTCGGCATGTAGGTGGAGATCGTCGTAATTTCCCCGCCCAGGATGGCCTGCATCGAAAGCGAGCTGCTCTTGTACGCGACGTGCACCATATCCACGCCGGTCTTGAGCTTTATAAATTCCCCGATGAGGTGACCGGAAGTGCCGATGCCGGAGCTGCCGTAATTCAATTGCCCGGGCCGCTTCTTCGCAAGCGCGATCAGGTCCTTCACGCCCTTCAGGGGCGACGAAGGGCTGACGAGCATGACGAGCGGCGGCCCGTCAGCGATGAGGCTGATGGAGGTGAAGTCCTTGATCGGGTCGTATGGCAGCTTCATGAGACTCGGATTGACCACGTGATTGAAGCTGCTGAGAAGCAGCGTGTAGCCGTCGGGCGCTGCGCGGGCGACGATCTCGCTGCCGATGATGCCGCTTGCACCGGGGCGGTTGTCCGCAACCACCGATTGCCCGAGACTTTCGGAGAGTTTCTGGGCCACAATGCGCCCCACCACGTCGGAAAGGCCGCCTGCGCCGAACGGTATCACCATGCGGATGGGCCGCTCCGGATAGCCGGCTTTCGCGGGCGGTGGTGCGGCAATCGCCTGAGAACCGGGGGCAGCGGCAAGCACGCCGAGCGTTGCGGCGTGAATGACAATTCTCCTCATCTATTTTTTCCTTCGGTTGATGGTTACCGCGGCTTGACGCCCGCGCTGCGGATCACTTCCGACCACAGCGCAATTTCGCGCTGCATGTAGCGGATGAATTCTTCCCCCGTAGTCGCTACAGGCTCCATGTCGTAGGCCCCGTAGCGCTTGACGAAGTCCGGGTCCTTCGCGAGCTTGACCATCTCCCCGTGCAGGCGCTTGACGAGCGGCGCCGGCATCTTGGGCGGCCCGAGCAGGCCGGCGAATCCAATGACTTCGATGCCTTTCACGCCCGTCTCCGCCATCGTCGGCACATCCGGCAGCACCGGCGAGCGGCGTGCGCTGGTGACGGCAAGCGCGCGCAGCTTCCCGGACTGAACCTGCGGCAGGGCAACTGGCATATAGGTGGATGCCATATTGACTTCGCCACCGACGATCGCGGTCATCGACGCGCCGCTGCCTTTGTATGCGACATGCACGATGTCGACTCCGGTCCTGAGCTTGAAGAGCTCGCCGATCAGGTGCCCCGATGTGCCGATGCCCGAACTGGCGTAATTCAGATGCCCAGGCCGCTTTTTCGCGAGTGATATCAGGTCTTGCACGGACTTGATCGGCGAGGACGGGTTCACCATCATGACGAGCGGGGGTCCACCCGCAATCATGCTGATGACGGTGAACCCCTTGATCGGGTCGTACGGCAGCCGCATGAGGCTCGGGTTCACCACGTGATTGAAGCTGTTGAGGAGCAGCGTGTAGCCGTCGGGAACGGCGCGCGCGACGATCTCACTTCCGATGATGCCGCTCGCGCCCGGCCGGTTGTCGGCCACCACCGGCTGACCCAGTTGCTCCGATAGTTTCTGAGTGACGATGCGCCCGACCACATCCGAGAAACCGCCGGCCGCAAAGGGAATCACCATGCGGACGGGCTTGTTGGGGTAGGCGTCTTTCGGAGCCGGCGCGGCGGCTGCGCCATTCGCGGCAAGTGCGACGAGCGCGGCGCCGCAGAGTGCAATGAGCGATGCGGGACTCCTCATCTTCTTTTCCTCCTGTTGGTGGTGGGTATGGAGGCACCGGCTTCTGCGTGCCGGTGCGAACGATCGAGACCGAGCTCGGCGCGGGTGCGCGTGCAGACGTTCAATATCAGGTTCACGTAGACGCGAGTTGCCTGCAGCATGTCTTCGATGGACGCGTGCTCGCCTTGCTGCGGATTCCAGTCCTTGGCAAGATCGCCGGGCCGTTCTTCGGGCTGAAAGGTGCGGAGCCGGCCGGTCGCCCCGTAATTTAGCGCGGGGATGCCGTGGGCGTTCAGCTCGCCCGCGTCGGACGCGAACGGGATCGCCGTCACTTCCACTGCCTTGCGCGTTGTTTCGTGGTGCGCTTCCGCCACTGCCTGATAGATGAACTCCTCCGGCGGGCACTCGGAGCCCCACTGGTTCATGAACACGTTCATGTCGAGGTGGAGCTTCTTGAGGTCGGGATCGCCGCGCCGTACGCGCGCCACCACCGCTTCGATCTCGCGCTGCACTTCGAGCGGCTCCTGTCCCGGCAGGAGCCTTGTATCGACGTAGAGCGTGCAGGCGACCGGCACCCGCGAGCAGCGGTACGGCCACCCGCCCTCGATCGCCGAGAGCGTGACGTGCGCCGGCATGCCGAGGTAGGCACGGCGCCTTTCGTAATCTTCGCCCCATTGCTGCAGCGCGCGCATGAGCTTCATCATATTGTTGATCGTGTTGTTGCGCGCCGTGCCGTAGATCGTGTGCATCGGGTCGCCCACGAGCGTGATGCGCGTCCACACGTAGCCTCCGTGCGCGCGCATCAGCGTCATGCCGGAGGGCTCGCCGACGACCGCGAAATCGGCAAGGGCGCCGTGCGTAATCGCGTACCACGTTCCGCAGCCTCCGCCGCGATAGAGCGGCCCCTGGAAGCGGTCCACCGGCGCCTTCTCGATTTCGCCCGCGACACAGGCGATCACGAGGTCGCCCTCCAGTTGGACGCCCGCGCGCTGCAGCGCCTCCGCCGCATGGAGGAACGCGGCGAGCGAGCCTTTCATGTTGTAGATGCCGAGCCCGTAGATCCATTCGCCGTCCACGACCGCCTTCGGCTTGTACCCCGGGGTGTCGGGCAGATACGCTTCGTCGCCCACGTAGGACGTGTCCATGTGGCCGTTCAGCATGAGCGAAGGGCCGCTCCCTTTGCCCTTGATGATGCCGATCGCATTCGCGCGGGTCTCCTCCATCGCCTGTTGCAGCACCTTGATGCCGGCGGCACGGTAGCGCTCGATGATGTAATCCGCACAGGCCTTTTCGAATCCGGTGGGACTCGGGATGTTGACCAGATCGCAGGCGATCTCGAGCAGCGCATCGCGGTTGATCAGCTTGTGGACTTTTTTCTTGATGAGACTGAGCTCCCTCGCATCGGCCACGCGCGATTTCCCCTCTTTCATTGTTGCCTGCGTACGAAGCGTTGTGTTTTCATGACGCTCTTCCAGCATTGGCAGTTTACCATTCGTGATGCGCATGCCATCGCTTGAAGTGTTGCGCTACGCGCCGCGCGGCGTGCCGCACGCCACGCCGATCCTGTTCGTGCACGGCGCGTATGTCGGCGCGTGGTGCTGGGACGAGCACTTCCTGCCGTACTTCGCCGAGCACGGCTACGCGGTGTACGCACCGAGCCTGCGCGGGCACGGCGAAAGCGCGGGGCGCGAGTCGCTCGATTCCGCCGGCATCGACGATTACGTTGCCGATATACTGGCCGTTGCGCATTCGCTCGACACGCCGCCGATACTGATCGGCCATTCAATGGGCGCGATCCTGGTGCAACGCGCGCTGCGGCGCAGCCGCGCGCCTTGCGCGGTGCTGATGACGCCGGTTCCGCCCTCCGGGCTCGTCGTGCCCGGTCTCGCCCTCACGCAACGCGATCCCGAACTCTTGCGCGACGTGGCGCTCCTCGAGCAGGTCCACCTGCCGCCCGACCGCTTCAAAAGCCTGCGCCGGGCGCTCTTTTCCAACAAGCTCTCGGATGCGCTGGCGCTGCGCCATCTGAAGCGCATGCAGCCCGAATCCGAGCGCGCGCTCTTCGATCTGAGCTGGCCACAGTACCTGTTCTTCGAGCCGGCGGCGATTCCGGTGCTGGTGGTCGGTGCGGAAAAGGACGCGCTATTTGCGCCGTGGATGGTCGAGCAAAGCGCCGCGATTTACGGCGTCAGTGCCGAGATTTTCTCCGGCATGGCGCACGCCATGATGCTCGAGCCGGACTGGGAGGATGCGGCGGGGTGGATACTCGCCTGGCTGGAGGAAAGCGGCTTCTGAAGAAAACTGCATCTGCCCTCACCCCCGCCCCTCTCCCCGTTGCGGACGAGGGGAGATTCGAGGCGCAACCGGGAACCGGTTGCGCGAGGGTCAATAGGCTGGCTGCGGCGCCCAGAAGCGCACCATGCGCGCTTCGCCAGTCGCCTTCGGCGCGGTCGGGGTCGCGGATTGCGCGTGCGCCTCACGGGCCGCTTTTTCGAGCGCCTCCCGTTGCGCCGGCGTCGGCGGCTCGCCGCTTATGAGTATGGAGCCGGTCCAGGTATCGGATCGTGCATGAGGCTTCGCATCGCCTCCGCTCCGCGGCTTGGTGTCGAAGTCCTCGTCCTTCTCTTTGGGCGGCTTACCGTCGTAGACCAGGTTGCGGCGCCGCTGCAGGTACGCATCGCGCAAGAACACGTATTTATCGAGCGCCGCAGTCTCGAGGATCGTCGTCGCGTCCAGCAGCTCGGAACGACGGTTCACCGCGCGCGCGCCCCAGATGATGTTGCGTTCCCGCGTGCCTTCCACATACGTGAGCGGATCGGTCAGGATGTCCACGGCAAGCCCGAACGCATCGCGCACGTTGCTCGGCCCGAAGATCGGCAGCACGAGGTACGGTCCGTCGCCCGCTCCCCAGTAGCCGAGCGTCTGCCCGAAGTCCTCGTTATGTTTTTCCAGCCCCAAATCCGTCGCGACATCGAAGATGCCGAGGAGTCCGACGGTCGTGTTCACCACGATGCGCCCGGTATCGTACGCCGCATCACCGAACTTGCCCTGCAGCAGGTTGTTGAGCGCGATGATGACGTCATTGATGTTCGCAAAGACGTTGCTCACGCCGGTGCGCACGACGCGCGGCACAAGCCCGCTGTAGAGCTCGGCCGCGGGCTTGAGGACCGTCGTGTCGACAGCTTCATTGAACGTGAAAATCCCGCGGTTGATCGGCTCCAGCGGATCACGGGGGTCGCCGGTGGTCGCGCAACCGCCGGCGAGGGCGAAGGCGAACACGCACGCAAGCACGCGAAACCGGACAAGGACAGGATTCATCGGGAATTTCCGTTGGCTCGTTCTGTTATTGTGCGCGGGCATTATAGCAAGCCGCCAAATACCCCGGTAAAGCCAACTTTTGCCTGAAGCAGCGCTAAAAGCCGCGATTCCGCTTTGCTATAATTCCCGTTCCCCGTGACGAAAGCTTCGTCATATCCCATCGGAGGGATCCGACTATGCTCCAGAAAGTGAAACCCGCTTTTCAACTGAAGGACATGAGCCTGTTCCGCCAGCAGTGCTACATCAACGGCGAATGGGTGGATGCGGACAGCAAGGCGACGATCGCCGTGCACAATCCGGCGGACGGCCAGCAGATCGGCACGGTGCCCAACATGGGCGCCGCGGAAACACGCCGCGCCATAGAGGCGGCGCACGCCGCCTGGCCGGCATGGCGCGCGAAGACCGCGAAAGAGCGCGCGGCGTGCCTGCGCAAGTGGTTCGAGCTCATGATGGCGAACCAGGAGGATCTTGCGGTCCTCATGACGGTGGAACAGGGCAAGCCGCTCGCCGAATCGCGCGGCGAGATCGCGTACGGCGCTTCCTTCATCGAGTGGTTCGGGGAAGAAGCGAAACGCGTCTATGGCGATACCATACCGGCGCCGTGGCCGGACCGGCGAATCGTCGTCATCAAGCAGCCGATCGGCGTGTGCGCCGCGGTGACGCCGTGGAACTTCCCCAACGCGATGATCACGCGTAAGGCGGGCCCCGCGCTTGCGGCAGGGTGCACGATGGTGATCAAGCCCGCGTCCGCGACGCCGTACTCGGCGCTCGCGCTATGCGAGCTTGCCGAGCGCGCCGGGATACCGAAAGGCGTGCTGTCGGTGGTGACCGGCGCTTCCGGGCCGATCGGCAAGGAGCTCACGACGAACCCGCTCGTGCGCAAGTTCACCTTCACCGGCTCCACCGAGATCGGCAAGCAGTTGATGGCGCAGTGCGCGAGCACGGTGAAGAAGGTCTCGCTCGAGCTCGGCGGCAATGCACCGTTCATTGTGTTCGACGACGCGGATCTCGACTCGGCGGTGGAAGGCGCCATGGCATCCAAGTATCGCAACACCGGCCAGACCTGCGTCTGCGCGAACCGCATCTTCGCGCAGGACGGGGTGTACGAGGCCTTCGCCAGGAAGTTTGCGGACAAGGTAAGCCAGATGAAAGTGGGCAACGGCCTCGAAGAAGGCGTGGTGCAGGGGCCGCTCATCGACATGAAAGCGGTCGAAAAAGTGGAAGAGCACATCGACGACGCACTGTCGAAGGGCGCGCGCGTCATGACGGGCGGCAAGCGGCACGAAAAGGGCGGGCAGTACTTCCAGCCCACGGTGCTAGCGGATGTGACGCCGGCGATGAAGGTGACGCACGAGGAGACGTTCGGGCCGGTCGCGCCGCTCTATCGGTTCAAGACCGAAGAGGAGCTGATCCGGCTTGCGAACGACACCGAGTACGGGCTCGCGGCCTACTTCTACAGCCGCGACATCGGCCGCATCTGGCGCGTTGCCGAAGGACTGGAATCCGGCATCGTCGGCATCAATGTCGGCATCATCTCGACCGAGGTCGCGCCTTTCGGCGGAGTGAAGCAGTCGGGGATCGGACGCGAGGGATCGAAATACGGCATGGATGAATTCCTTGAGGTCAAGTATCTCTGCATGGGCGACATTCACAAGTAAGAGCCATCCGGAGTGGAGGCGTGCAAGATACCTCTACTCCGGAGCGGGCAGCGTAGTGCCGCATCTTGCTGCATCAATCCTATTGACATATTACCAACGGGATTCGTGAGAAAGTTCATAGTTGCTCCGGCGACATTCCGCCTACACTACGAACCACGCGGCGTTTCGTACATGCGCCGCTGACTTCGAAAAGGGCAAACCCGACCGAAAGGCGGGGACGCAAAGTCGCTGGTCTAAAGAGCCCCAGGGCTCCATGACCGAGAGATTGCCGAGGGCTGGTAGCCGGGCTTCGGCATTTCTGTTTTTGCCCGATTACTTTCCCTCGTAGCCATCGGCTTTCTCCCCGCTGAGAAAGTATCATTTTCTCAGTCGCGGCTGCCCGAAACAGGAGCCATTTTCCGGGGAGAAAGGATGTCGTCTTACTCATCGCCACTGCGACAACCGGCCGGCCGCGCCGCGTCGCCATCGCCTGCTTCAAGACAGAAGCATCAATCGACACAGCAGCCCGCCCAGTTCCGCGGCAAAGACGGGCGAATGTCTTCGCATGCGGTCGGAACGCCAATGAACAGGGATCAGGTGGAGCGTTCCCGCCGTTTTCAAATCAGCCGCAGAGGCATATTGAGATACGAAGACCATCGTTTTGCATGCCTGATCCAGGACATCAGTGAGAACGGGATGTTCCTCATTTGCAACTATGACCTCGAGATAGGATTGAAGCTGGATGTGGAATTTGAGCTCGAACCGGGGTCCGGCTTTTCCGGGAGGATCAAGGTAAAGCACTTCAACGACGGTTGTTTCGGGGCCGAGCTCGTGGAAGCCGATGATGAGTCGCAGAGAAATTGGGATCAGTTCCTGCGGCGCCACTATTCCGGTCAGCCAAAGCTCGCTGAGCGACGCACGCGGCTATGATCAGCACTATGATCGCGAGATGATCAGGGCCGCTGAAGCGGGTGAACGAATGAATCGGAAGGCTACGTCAGAGGAGGCGGACACCGTATAGCGTATGGACGGAACGATCACAGCTCAGGTTGCCGCAGTAGGCGGTCTAGCGTGCGTGGTGTGGATTGCGATAAGCGCACTGCTCGGACGCGGTTCGAATAGAGAGGGCGAGCCGGGTCAGGAGCCGACGAAGCGCACGCGGCTCGTTGGAACGTTCACGGCACGGGACAGTCGCGGGGACGTCAACACCTTATCGCTCTACCAGCAGTACCTTGATGCCGGTACGCGAAACGATCCCGATGCCGAGCGGAAGGGCACGAAACACATCATGACGGCCGATGGCCGGCAGGTGACCAAGATCGGAACACGGAAATACCGCATTATGGGGAGTCCGGAAATCCTCACGTCCGATGACCCGGACGCGCCGTAAGGGAGAAGCGCTACAGGCGCGCCGCAGTTGCGAGGATCTTGACTGCATCCTTTCACCTAAGTCACCTCTTTCCTTTGACAGTGCCCGCGATCAAAAAGACACCGCCTACGACAAGAATTGCGAGGCTGTCAAGCATGGCGGGTAGCGCGCTGTTCCTGATCGTGTATTGAGAAGTATAATCGGCCTTCCTGGGTGTTCCCCGCTTGCGGCTTCATAAGCATATTCTGTAGCCCTTGCTACAGGCCCGGACATCTGTAAACAGTCTTCGCTGCAGCAATGAATGCCACCGTGTCTGACGCCGGTGGCATTTTTTTGTTCAGGCGCTCTTCCGGCGCCGTCCGAGCTGGCGGTAACCCCAGAGGGCCAGACCGAGCGCGACGATCAGCGCAAAGAGCTCCATCTCGAAGCGCTTGATGTCGCCGAGGAGCGCGTCCCCCGCATGCGCGAAGGCGTATCCGAGTAAGGCGCCTGCAAACGCCCAAAGCAGGGCACCCAGCGCATTGAGAAGCAGGAACTTCGCCGGGGCGATGCGGCTCATGCCGAAAACGAACGGTGCGAGGCTGCGAATCCCGTAGGCGAAGCGGAAGCCGACGAGCGCCGGGATTTCGAATCGATCGAGGAGTCGATGTATGCGATCGACGCGCGGCCGCCAGTCCGCGTGACGCGTGAGCACGCGGGGGCCGTAACGCCGGCCGATCCAGAACCAGAGTTGATCGCCGAGCAGCGAACCGGCGAAGGCGCAGACGATCACCCACGGGAGCTCGAGGTAGCGAAGGCGCGCGGCGACGCCGCCAAGCACCAGCACGGTCTCACCTTCGAGAAAAGTGCCGAGGAAGACGACGAGGTAGCCGAAATTGCCGATCAACTCCTGAAGCGATCCTGGCACAGCACGGTCTCCGGCCCTGTTCGATTGCCGCCCGGGGGAGCGCTGCGACCATCGAGCGAGGCTTTCACCCGGTTATTTTATAATCGCATCGTGCAGCTTGCGACATAGAGCAGATGTTCCAGATCCTCGGTCTCGATCATGTGGTGCTGCGGGCGAACGACATGCCGCGCATGGTGCGTTTCTATTGCGACGTGCTGGGATGCCGCGTCGAGCGCGAGCGCCCAGGGCTCGGTCTCGTGCAGCTGCGGGCGGGCCAGTCGATCATCGATCTCGTTGCCGTGACGGGCGAGCCGGGCGGGAAGGGCGGCGCGGCGCCCGGGAGAGAAGGCCGCAACATGGATCATTTCTGCCTGCGGGTAGAGCCTTTCGATTCAGGCGGGATCGCGGCCCATCTCTTGCGCCACGGCGTCGTGCCGGGTGAGACGAAGATGCGCTACGGCGCGGAAGGCGAGGGGCCGTCGATGTATCTCACCGACCCGGAAGGCAATACCGTAGAGCTGAAGGGTCCGCCGGAGCGCGGAGCAGGGGCCCCGCTATAGCGGGGACGCGACCGTGCAGGCGGACATGCGGCCGACCTCGGAGGCGGGCTATGTGTTTCGGAGGCCGCCTCCGGCCCGCGAAGCGCGCCAGCGCATACGTTAGATCCGGCCGGCGATTTCCGAGGTAAAGACTCGCGTGCCGAGCTTGCCGCCGAGATCCGCGGTGCGCGTCGCCGGATTCTTGAGCGCGCCGTCGATTGCAGCTTCGATCGCTTGCGCGGCCTGCCCGAACTCCGGGCGTGCATGGCGCGTGCCGAGCCACTCGAGCAGCATTGCCGCCGACAGAATGAGCGAAGTGGGATTGGCTTTGTCCTGACCCGCAATGTCGGGCGCGCTGCCGTGCTGTGCCTGCGCGCAGCAGCGATCGTCTCCGGCCATCACCGATCCCGCAAGCCCGAGGCTGCCGGAGAGCTCCGACGCTTCATCGGACAATATGTCGCCGAACATGTTGCCCGTCACTACGCAGTCGAATCGTTGCGGGTCGCGCAGGAGAAGCGCCGCCATCGCGTCGACGATGACTTCCTCCAGCACGCAATCGGGAAACTGCCGGGCGACATTCCGCACTTCACGCAGAAAGAGCCCCTCGGTGATGTGCAGCACGTTCGCCTTGTGGACCGCGGTGACTTTCCCGCGCCGCCGCCGCGCCCACTCGAAGGCAACCTGCGCGATGCGCCGCGACTGCCGCGCCGTCACCTTGCGCACCGACAGCGCGAGATCTTCGGTCGGCATGAATTCGCCAATGCCCTGGTACATATTGCGGTCGGCGTAAAAGCCTTCGGTGCATTCGCGGAAGATCACGAGATCGACGGGCTTGCCCGTCAAGCCGACGCCCATGCGCGACTTCGCCGGGCGGATATTGGCGAAGAGGTCGAGCTTCACCCGGAATTCGCCGGAGGGATTGATGCCGCCCCTGTCGCGCGGCGGATACTGGAGGTGATCGACCGGCCCGAGGATGATGCCCGGCGCCGCGCGCGCCGCTTCCATCACTTCGGCGGGCAGCGTCGATCCGCGCTTGGCGAGCGCGACCATGCCGATCTCTTCGCGCTGCCATTCGAGCCCGAGCTTGAAGCGCGCATTCGCGCGGTCGAGCACGGCAAGGGTCGCTTCGGTGATTTCGGGCCCGATGCCGTCGCCCGGCAGGACAAGTATCTTCACGCGCGCCCTCCCTACTGCAGTCCGTAGAGCTTCTTGCCCGCGACGGGCATCGGCGCAACGAGCACGTCGCCGGAAAGCGCTTCCGTGATGTAGAGCGATTTCATGTCGGGGCCGCCGAAAGCGCAGTTGTCCAGATGGTGATGGTGCGGCCCATCTGAGTGGACGAGATGGGTGGGCAGCATGTTCGCATCGAAACGCCACACGCCGACGCCGAGGTGGCAGACGAGGAGCCCGTTCTCGGCATCCATCTCGATGCCGTCAGGACCCGCGGCGCCGCCGGACAATTGTATCGCCACGCCGGTCTTGGAAACCGAGCCGTCCGCCATGATCGGCAGCCGCCAGATCTGCTGCGAGCGCGTCACGCCGACGTAACAGTGCTTCTCGGTCGTGGAGAGCGTGATGCCATTGGGGCTCGGCACGTTGTCGCACAGGCGGCGCAGCTCGCCTTTGGCGCTCAGGCGGTATACGCGGCCGGTGGGGTCGGCAATTCCCGTCTGCCCCTGGTCGGTGAAATAGAGATCGCCGTTCGATGCGAAGTGCAGATCGTTGAGCCCCTTGAAGCTTTCGCTGTACGCGGTGCGAAGCAGCGTTTCGAGCTTGCCCGTTTTCGGATCGAGCACAAGCAGGCCGACCTTGTAATCGGTGATGTAGGCGCGGCCGTCCTTGTGAAACTTGAGGCCGTTGGGCCAGCCGTCGTACTGAACGACGAGCTCCCATTCCTTTTTCGGAGAGATGCGGAAGATGCGCCCGAAAGGAATATCGACGAGCCACAGATTGCCTTCGCGATCGAAGGACGGGCCCTCGAGAAAGCATTCCACTTCGGCACCCTGGCGGTTCGGGTCCGACCAATCGGTGCGCTGCCGGTTGCGAAATTTTTTCGGCATCGAAGTATGGACTTCGGCCTTGATCAACTCCAGCTTCTGAAAGGGATTGAACATGACTTGTTGTAGTGTTTTGGATGACAGAGGCGGCCATGTTAGCAAAAACGCCGTGCGCCAACACCGACCGCAGCCCACATCGTGAACGAGTGGCCCGGCAACGGCACTTGGTGTAGCGTATCCATACTCGGAAATCCGCAGGAGAGCGATTGTGTTCGAAGGCTTCACGCACACCACCATCCAGACGAGCGATCCGGAAGTGAAAATCAACCTGCGCTACGGCGGAAAGGGGCCGGGACTGCTGCTCCTCCACGGCAATCCGCTGACGCACGTCACGTGGCACAAGATCGCGCCGCGGCTCGCCGAACATTTCACCGTTGTCGCCACGGACCTGCGGGGCTATGGCGACAGCTCCAAGCCGCGGGGCAAGCCCGACCACAGCAACTACTCGTTCCGGCGCATGGCGCAGGACCAGGTGGAAGTGATGGAGGAGCTGGGTTTCAGCACGTTCCATCTCGTCGGGCACGATCGCGGCGCGCGCGCGGCGTTTCGCATGGCGCTCGATCATCCCGAGCGCGTGCAGAAATTCGCCAGCATCGACATCGTGCCGACGCACCACGTGTGGAACGCTTTCCCGCGCGGCTGGGCGCTGCACTCGTATCACTGGATGTTCATGGCGCAGCCGTACGACTTTCCCGAGCGGCTGCTGTCGTCCAATCTCGAGTACTACATGCGCAAGAAGCTGGAGAAGCACATGCACGGCCAGGGCGGGCTCGAGCCCGAGGCGGTTGCGGAGTACATCCGCTGCTGCACGCCCGAGCAGATACACGGCGTGTGCGAGGATTATCGTGCCGCCGCCACGATCGACTTCGAAATGGATACCGCCGACTTCAATGCCGGGAACAAGGTGAAGTGCCCGGTGCTCGTCATGTGGGGCGCGAAGAGCCACGTCGAGCAGCACTTCAAGCCGCGGGAGGCGTGGCCGCAGTATGCCGCGAACATTGCGGGCTTCGTGCCGTTACCCGCCGGTCATTACCCCCAGGAGCAGGCGCCGCAGGAGACGTACGACGCGCTTTACCGCTTCCTGAACGCCTGAACGACGTCCTGGTTATCGGCTGCCGCGCCTATGACCTTCTTCCACTTCAAAGTCTCGCGCTTGATGTACGCCGAGAACTGCTCCGGCAGGCTGGGCGTCACTTCGATGCCGCGCGCCTCGAGCGTCTGTGCGGTCTCGGGCGAGCTGAGGATATTCGCCGTTTCCTTGTGCAGGCGATCGATGATCCGCTGCGGCGTGCCGGCGGGCACGACGATGCCATACCAGGTGGTCGCCTCGTAGCCGGCGAGCCCGTTCTCGATCGCGGTCGGTACGTCGGGCAGCGCCTGCAGCCGCCGGTTCGCCGTCACCGCGAGCGCCCGGATCTTCCCGGTCTTGACGTGCGGGACGGCAGTCGGCGTAGCGGCGATGAGGAAATTCACGCGGCCCTGCGCGAGATCGTCGAGGGCAGCGATTCCATTCCTGGGCTGCACGAAGGCGAGATCGACCTTCGCGACAGACTTGAAGAGCTCCCCGGCATAGATGCCCGGCATGCCGTTGCCTGCGGTGGCGTAGCGTATTCTTCCCGGCTCCTTCTTGGCGAGCGCGATAAGGTCGTCCAGCGTGGTGGCGCCAGCATCGGGATGCACCGTGAGGACGTTGGGCATGGATGCTACTTGCGCAACCGGCGCGAGAAACTCCAGCGGATCGTAGGGGGCGCTGGCGATGGCGGGCGCGATCACGAGGGATCCAAGGCTCGCGAGTTGCAACGTGTGGCCGTCGGCTACAGCGCTTCTGAGCACATTCGTGCCGCCGGCATCGGGGCGATTTTCCACGATGAAGGGCGCCTTGAGCGATGCCGAGAATTGGGGAGCGAGGAGCCGCGCGACGAAGTCGGATGCCGAGCCCGCGGGCGCCGCCGTCACGAGGTGCACCGATCGCGCCGGATAAGCTTGCGCATGCAGCGGAACCGAGATCGAGAGGGCGAGACACGCCGATACGAGCGCACGCCCCGTGCGCCATGCCAATGGAAAATCGAGAACGGCCGAGCGGGCCACAGTATCCTCTCCCCTTGATTGTTGAAGTGATTGAGAGGCCGGAAGAGCGCGTTGCGGCCTCCGGTGCTGGACTGCGGAGATACGGCGCTGAACAAGCGCCGTCGCGAAAGGTTGCGGCGGCTCGGATGGCGGCCGCCGCACCCGTTACATCATTGCGGCTTGATGCCGGCCGCCTTGATCACCTTCGCCCACTTCGCCATTTCCGACTTCATGTACGCGGCGAACTGCTCCGGCGTGTTGGGCGCGGCATCGAGCCCCTGCTTGAACAGGAACTCCTTGATATCCGGCGCATTGAGCGCTGCGGCGATCTCCTTGTTCAGCCGGTTGATGATGGGCCGCGGCGTCTTGGCCGGAACGAAGAATCCGTTCCAGTTGTTGGCTTCGTAGCCGGGGAGCCCCGCTTCCGCCACGGTGGGTAGATCCGGCACGAGCGCAGAGCGCTTTGCCGTCGAAACGGCAATCGCGCGGACCTTGCCCGCCTTGATGTGGCCGATCGAGCTGGCTGCGGTCGCGAAGATGAGCTGAATGTTGCCGGCGAGCAGATCGACCATCGCAGGTCCGCCGCCTTTGTACGGCACGTGCGTGATCTTCGTGCCGGCCTGCAGATTGAAAAGCTCCACGGCGAGGTGACCCGTTCCGCCGACGCCCGACGATCCCGCATTCAACGGCTTCGCCTGGGCAAGCGCGATCAGCTCCTTGACGGACTTCGCCGGAACCGAGGGGTGCACCACGAGTATGTTGGTCGAATCGGCGGCCTGTGTCACCGGCGCAAGATCCTTCAAGGTATCGAACGGCATCTTCTCGGTAAGGCTGGGATTGACGACGAGCGCGATCGTGCCGAGCAGCACCGTGTGGCCGTCGGGGGTCGCTTTCGAAACGATGTCGGCCGCGATCGTGCCGGAGTGGCCGGGCCGATTGTCCACCACGACCTGTTGGCCGAGGGATGCGCTCAGCTTGTTGCTGAGCGCACGCGCCGTCGTGTCGGTGCCCCCGCCGGGGGCGAACCCGATGACGAGCCGTACCGGCTTGGTCGGAAAATCGGCTGCCGAAGCCGAAAGCACGGAGGCGCCGAGGAGCAGTGCACCGCCCGCGAGCGCAAAAAACGTGGAATGGGATGCGCGTAGTACCATCATCTTCTCCTCAATATGGTTCTCGGTATTGTGCTGCCTCGATTATATCGCCGGGCAGGGACCCTTCGCGTGATCAATCCGTCCTGGGTGCAACGCACACGTGGTTCCTTATGTCCAACGCTCTCAGTGCAGGCGGGCGGCCGCGAACCTTGCCGCCAGTGCGAACGCGTGTTCGAGCGCTCCGGGGTCCGCCTTGCCCTTGCCCACGATGTCGAACGCGGTGCCATGCGCGGGCGTCGTGAAGACGGTCTTGAGCCCGGCCGTTACGGTAACACCCTTGTTGAAGCCGAGCAGCTTGGTCGCGATCTGTCCCTGGTCGTGGTACATCATCACGACGCCATCGTAGTCGCCGCGCAGCGCCTTGAGGAAGATCGTGTCGGACGGAATCGGACCGTCGCAGGCAACGCCGCCGGCGCGCATCTTCTCCACCGTCGGACGGATGATGCGGATTTCCTCGTCGCCGAAGAGTCCGCCTTCTCCGCCGTGCGGGTTGAGCGCCGCGACCGCAATCCGCGGTTTCTCGCGCCCCGCCGCACGCAGCGTTTCGTCGGCAAGCGAGATCGCCGCCGCGATCCGCTCGGGCGTGATCATGTTGACGGCCTCCCGCAGCGCGACGTGCGAAGTGACGCGAAACGTGCTGAACTCCTTGATCACGTTCATCTCGCCGAAGAACCCGCTGTGGCGCGTGAGATGGGCGAACATCTGGTGCTCGTCGTGGAATTTCCAGCCGCCCTGGTGCAGCGCGCCCTTGTTGAGCGGTGCGAAGCAGATGCCGTCGAGACGGCTTGCGAGCGCGAGGTCGATCATGCGCTTGAGAGTCTCGCCGGTCAGCCGGCCCGATTCGGCAGAGACCGCGCCGCGCTGGAACCGTGCGGGATCGACATTGCCGAGATCGATGAGCGGCATTTCCGGCTTCGTCCAGTCGATCGCTTCGATGCGCTCGTACGCGCACCACGCGAGCTCGACGGCTGCATCGCGAGCGCCGAGCGCGAGCACCCGCGCATCACCGATGACGGCAACACGAGCGTTCGCGCGAGCGGGCGCGCCGGAGGCAAGGAGCTTCGCCGAGATTTCGGGCCCGATGCCGGTCACGTCGCCCAGCATGAGGCCGATCAGCGGCGTGCGTAGGGTCATCTGCGTCGCGCCTTCTTGCGGGGAGGAGCGCTTCGCTTGCGGGCGGCGCGCGCCGGGGCGAGCAGTCGGGTCAACTCGCGGATGCTCTTCAGCTTCTCGAGCGCGAAGACGAGATCGACGACCTTGTCGGCCTGCGCGCGCGGCAGCTTCCCCCACGCCGCGCATTCACGGAACTTGTCCGCGAGCTCCTGATCGCTCATCGGGTTCGCGGGGCTGCCTTTGCCGAAATCCGCGCGGCCGCTGACCGTGCGTCCATCCTTGAGCTCGATGTCGATGATGGTCGTCATCTTTTCATAGCCGGCCGCTTCCGCTTCGGGATGCACATCGAAGTCGATCCGCTCGATCATTCTCTGCACGTCGGGCCGATTGACGACTTGATCGGTGAACTGCGCGAGCCCCGCCTTGCGCTCGAGGAGCAGGATCGCCATGCAGAATTCCATGCTGAACTTAGCCTGCAGCTCGTTTTTCGGGCGATGGTGGATGAGCGCGTTCGGCATGTGGCGGTTGGTCCCCACCCGCACCTTCACCACCTGCTCGGGCCGGATGTCGTGGCTGCGGATGAGATCCAGCATCTTACCCATGCCGGGATGCGTAAGCGAGCCGGACGGATGCGGCTTGATCGAGACGCCCGGCGAGGCGAAGGTCCACGGATTGCCCAGCTTGTCCTGGATTGCAGCGGGATCGTAGCCGCCGCCTGCCGCGCGAAAAAAGCCGCGGTTCGCCTCGAGCACGATGGGGGTGGCCGTCCAACCGAGGCTCGCGAATTCCGCCGCAACGACGCCGCTCTCGGAGGCGCGCCCGGGGTGGAAGGGCTTGGTCATCGTGCCGAAGTTCTCCCTGAGACCCGCTGCCTGGCTCGCGCCGATGCCAAGGGCGCGCTGTGTCTGCTCGGCATCGAGCCCAAGGAGCCGCGCAGCGCCTGCGGTCGCGCCGATCGTGCCGACCGTGGCGGTGGTATGAAAGCCGTGATCGTAGTGGCGCGGATCGATGGCTTCTGCGACTTTCGTTTCGACTTCGACGGCGATCTGATATGCCGTCAACACATCGAGCCCCGAGCGGTTACCCAGTTCGCCCAGTGCGAGCACGGGAGGCAGCGCCGGAGCGGTCGGGTGGGTGAGGAGACCGTAGACGCGGTCCTTGGCGACCGCGAGCTGCGTGTCGTCGTAGTCGTCGGCGTGAATCGCGACACCGTTCGCGAAGGCTGCGAACCGCGCGGGAAGCTTGAGTTGGGTGCCGATCACCGTGCAGCCCTTGTCCGTCGGGCAGCCGAGCGTTCTCAGATACGTGCGGACGATGTGCCCGGATTGAGCCGCGTTGCCCGCAATCGCAAGCCCGATGCCGTCGAGGATCGAGCGCTTGCCGAGATGCATCACGTCCTTCGGGATGGCGGAAGCGCGGGCGCGGGTGATGAACTGAGCAACGTACGCGGTGAGAGAATCGGAAGCCATGACGCCCCTTGGAATTATTGACTACGGTGCATGAAGAGAACGGCTTTTTACCATATTCGCGCACGTGTCGCCATGCGCGAACCTGCGCGCGTACTTGACCGATTTCCGGGGCCTCGGTACGCTCGGGTTTCCCTTCGTCACCGTTCCTTTCTGCGCTAAATGGAAAACAGGATTCGGGCAGCTCTCGCGCGCGGTAAGACGGTGACCGGCATGCTGCTCTTCACGGGCAGCCCGATGATCGTGGAGATGATGGCGGCGGCGGGCGTCGATTTCGTCATCATCGACATGGAACACAGCGCGCTCGATCTCGATCGTTGCGCGCATTTGATCCGCGCGGCCGATGCGGCCGGCATCACGCCTCTGGTGCGCGTGCCGGAGGTCGATGCGGCGCTCATCAAAAAGCTTCTCAACCTCGGTGCCCTGGGCATTGCGGTCCCGCATGCGAATCGCGACAAGTGCGTCGCGGCGCTCCAGGCTGTCAAGTACGCGCCCGAGGGCGTGCGCGGCGCGTGTCCCATCGTGCGCGCGGCGCGCTACTCGCCGCCGGATTGGAACGAGTATGCGGCCGCGGCGAATCAGCGGGTCATGGTGATTCCGCTCCTCGAGGACAAGGAAAGCCTGCAACATTTCGACGATCTTGCCGCGATGCCGGGACTCGAAGTGTTTTTCGTCGGTCCGACGGATCTCGCCGTTTCTCTCGGCGTGCCGGGCGCGACGTTCGACGATGAAAGGCTGGGCGCGGCGCTCGACACGGTGATTGCCGCCGCGCGCCGCCATGGCAAGCACGTCATGACGACGATAGGCAACCGGCTCGATCCGGAATACGGGCGGACGGTCGCGAAGCGCGGCGTCAGTCTCGTGGTGCTCGGCACCGACGGCCATCTGTTTATCGACGCGGTGCGGCGCATGAACGCCGTCAAATCGAAATAGGGTCAGACCCGAGTCGGGGTCTGACCCTCACGAAGGCTGTTAGAATCACGCTCTTTCCTCTGCGTCTCTCGCGGCACGCGATCCACTGGAGGACTTAATGGGCTCGACCATTGCTGAAAAAATACTGGGCGCGCACGCCGGCGGCAGGCCGGTTGCCGCGGGTGATGTTGTCGTGGCATGCGTCGACTTCGCGATGGTCCACGATGCGCGCGCCGGCAACGCGCTGAAGCGGGTGGAGGAGCTCGGGGCGGAGCGTCTGCCGTATGCGCAGAAGACGGCATTCGTGCTCGACCACTACTCGCCGCCGCCGCACCGTGAGGCGGCGAACATCCACGTCGCGATGCGCGCGTTTGCCGAGCGGCACGGCGCACTGCTCTATGACGTGGGCGACGGCATCTGCCACCAGGTGCTGCCCGAAGGCGGCCATCTCACGTGCGGCGATCTCGTGGTCGGCACGGACACGCACTCGACCACCTACGGCGCGTTCAACGCGCTCGGCACCGGCGTGGAGGGCAGCGACGTGGCGGCCGTGATGATGACCGGCAAGCTGTGGTTCCGGGTGCCCGAATCGATCCGCGTCGAGTTGAGGGGAAAGCTCGCACCCGGCGTGTGGGCGAAGGACATCACGCTCGCGATGCTCGGTCGGCTCGGCGCCGAAGGCGCCAACTATTGCGCCATCGAGTATTGCGGCCCCGCGGTCTGCGCCATGGCGATCGACGATCGCATGACGCTCGCCAACCACGCGGCGGAACTCGGCGCAAAGGCCGCCATCCTGGAAGCGGACGCGAAGACCTTTGCCTGGCTCAAGTCGCACGGCGCGGGTGAACCGCGTCCGGTCACGGCGGATTCCGACGCGCGCTACGTGGAGCGGATCGAGATCGATGCGTCCGCGCTCGCGCCGCAGGTCGCGCGCAACCATCGCATCGACGATGTGACCGGCGTGCCCCAGGTTGCGGGCCAGAAAATCGACGTCGCGCTGATCGGCACCTGCACCAACGGCCGGCTCGACGATATCAGGCAGGCGGCCGCGATACTCAAAGGCAAGCGCATTGCCCGTGGCGTGCGCATGATCGTGACGCCTGCTTCGCGTCAGGTGTACCTCGCCGCGGCGCGCGAAGGTCTGATCGAGGCGCTGACACTCGCCGGCGCATCGGTCGAGGCCGCGGGATGCGGCACGTGCGTCAACATCACCGGGCATCTCATCACCGGCGACGGACAGGTGGTGATTTCGAGCGCAAACCGCAACTTCAAGGGGCGGCTCGGCAATCCCGACTCCGAAATCTGGATCGGGTCTGCGGCGACCGTGGCGGCGTCCGCACTCGCCGGACGCATTACGGATCCGCGTGAAATCGCGGGGGGCGAATGGCGCCCCGTTAATTTGGAGGAAGCGGCGTGAGCATAATCAACAGCCGCGCGCACCTGCTCGGCGACGAGATCAATACCGACGTACACTGCTCGAGCAAATACCTGCCGGGACGTGACACCGCCTATATCGCGCAGCGTGCCTTCGAGCAAGTGGCGCCGGGGTTCGCGGAACGCTTCGAGCCGGGCGATATCATCGTCGCGGGCAGGAACTTCGGTATCAATTCCTCGCGCGAGCAGGCGGTGCACGTCATGCGCATGATGGGCGTTGCAGCGATCGTCGCCGTGTCGTTCGGACGGCAGTTCTTCCGTAATGCCATCAACAACGGCCTCCCGGTCGTCGAGTGCGATATCGCGGGCATCGCGGAAAACGACGACGTTGCGGTCGATCTGGAAAACGGGCGCATCGCTGTCGCCGCCCGCGGCATCGAGCGCCGTGTGCCGCAGTTGCCGCAGGAAATTCGCGCGATCCTGTCCGCGGGCGGACTCATCCCGTTTTTGAAGCAGCACCCGCAGTGGGAGTTGGCATGAATCTCAGGATCGAACGCGTGGAAGTGTTTGGCGTCGCCGTGCCGCTGATCGGCGAGTACAAGAACGCGTATCGCGCAAAGACTGTCCAGGAGAGCGCCCTCGTGCGCGTCACAGCGGACGACGGCAGCGTTGGCCTCGGGAACATCGATCCGTCTCCCGGGTATTCGAAGGAGACCATCGAAGACAACCTGCGCGTGCTGGAATCGAAGCTTGCACCGGCAGTCGTGGGGTTGGACCCCATCAACATCCATCGCGTGCTGGAGCGGATCGAGCCGGCAATCGCGGAATTCCTCGATGCCAAGGCAGCGATTGAAATGGCGTGCGTCGATCTGGCGGCGCGCGCCGCGCGCATGCCAGTGCACGCCTACCTCGGCGGCGCGGTGAAGGACCGGCTCCTCTTCAACGCCTGGATCGGCATCGTGTCGCCGGACGAGGCGGTCAAGGAGACGATGAGCTGGAAGCAGCGCGGCTTCCGCTCGGCGAAGATCAAAGTCGGCGGCAGCATCGAAGCGGACCGCGACCGGGTGAAAGCGGTCCGCGAGGCGGTCGGGCCCGATTTCAACATCCGCATCGACGCCAACGCCGGCTACGACGCCGACACCTCCATTAAGCTCGCACGCATGGTCGCGCCGTACAAGCTGCAGCTTTTCGAGCAGCCGGTCCCGGCGGACGACATCGGCGGCATGGCGCGCGTGCGCCGCGAGGCGAACGCGGTCGGCGTGCCGGTGATGGCCGACGAGTCGGTGCTCGATCACGGTAGCCTGATAGGTATTATCAGGATGGATGCCGCGGACATCGTGAAGGTCAAGGTCATGAAGCAGGGCGGCTTTCTCAATACGCGGCGCATGATCGCGACCGCCGAGGCGGCCGGCATCCGCTGCGTGGTGGGGCACGGCTTCGGGCTCGGCATCAATACCATGGCTGAGATCATGCTCGCCGCGACATCGAAGAACGTGATCGACGGGCTGGAGTGCGTGGGGCCGCTCAAGACTTCCGACGACATCGTGACGCACAAGCTCGATCTCACCTCGGGCAGCATCCCGTTGCCAGGGGGGGTGGGCCTTGGCGTCATGCTGGACGAGGCGAAGCTCGCACGCTATCGCTTCGACGTGAGCGAGGCGACGGCGTGAACGTCCGACAGCGACTGCGCCAGCGGCTCACTCGGGCGCCGATGATCGTTGCGCCCGGCATCTACGACGCCTACGGCGCGCGCTTTGTGGAGCAGGCCGGATTCGAAGCGGTGTACATGACGGGCAACGGTGTCTCGGCGAGCCTCCTGGGACACCCCGACGTGGGCCTCATCGATCTCACGCTGATTTCAAGCCACGCGCACCGGGTCGCCGCGTGCGTCAACATTCCGCTGATCTGCGACGCGGACACCGGCTACGGCAATGCGGTCAACGTGCGGCGCACCGTCGAAGAGTTCGAAGCGGCTGGTGTGGCGGCCATACACCTCGAGGACCAGGTCGCGCCGAAGCGCTGCGGGCATATGCCAGGCTCGCGCCCGGTCGTCGCGATGGACGAGCATGTCGGGAAGATCGAAGCGGCGCTCGCCGCGCGTCGCGATCCGGACTTCATCATCATCGCGCGGACCGATGCTGCCTCCGCCCACGGGCTGGAGGAGGCGATCCGGCGCGGAAAGGCTTATCGTGAGGCGGGCGCGGACGTGGTTTTCGTCGAGCTGAAAACCGGCCCGGCCATCATGCAAGACCTGCAACGGGTAACGTCCGAGATCGATGCGCCGTGCCTGGTGAACATCGATGGCGGCGGAAAACTGGGCGAGCTTACGGTGGAGGAGATCGAAAAGCTGGGTTTCCGCATCGCGATCTATCCGGGTCTCGCGCGTTATGCCGCGGGTTATGCGATACGCGAAGCGCTCGGCGTGCTGAAGCGCGAGGGCAGCACCCGCAATGCGCGCAGCCGCATGCTCTCGTTCACCGAGTACAACGAAGCGCTGGGGCTGGGCGAAGTCGAAGCGTGGGAGAAGCAGTATTTGCTGAATCGCGGCGCAGCCACGCCAGAATAATTTCCAACTTTCTCAAGGTGGAGCATGGATGTAACACGCACCCTCGCACGCTTTCTCGTCGAGCACCGCTACGCCGACATCCCGCAAGGCGTGCGGCACGAGGCGGCGCGCTCGTTTCTGAACTGGGTGGGCTGCGCGGTCGGGGGCTCGTGCCACGAAACGGTGGAGCGCGCGCTCGCGGCGCTTGCGCCCTTCTCCGGACCTGCTGAAGCGACCGTGCTCGGGCGCGGCGACCGGCTCGACATCATGCAGGCGGCGCTGATGAACGGCATCACGTCGCACACCTTCGATTTCGACGACACGCATCTCAAGACCGTGATTCATCCGAGCGGGCCGGTCGCGTCCGCGATCCTCGCCCTTGCGGAACGCAAGCCCGTGAGCGGCGCCGATTTCCTGCACGCCTTCATACTCGGCGTCGAGGTGGAGTGCCGCATCGGCAACTCGGTTTATCCGGCGCACTACGATGTGGGCTGGCATATCACGGGCACGGCCGGCGTGTTCGGCGCGGCGGCGGCCGCGGGCAGGCTGCTCGGCCTGAGCGCGCAGCAGATGACGTGGGCGCTCGGGATCGCGGCGACGCAATCGAGCGGGCTGCGCGAGATGTTCGGGACCATGTGCAAGCCGTTTCATCCGGGCAACGCGGCGAAGAACGGCCTTCTCGCGGCGCTCCTCGCGCAGCAGAACTTCACCAGCTCGAGTCAGGGCATCGAGGCGAAGCGCGGGTTTGCGAACGTGCTCTCCACCCTCTTCAAGCCGGAGGAAATCACCGCACGGCTGGGGGAGACCTGGGAGATCGCGCTCAACACCTACAAGCCTTTTGCGTGCGGGATCGTGATTCACCCTGCGATCGATGGCTGCATTCAACTCCGGAACGAGCACAAGCTCAAGGCGGAGGATATCGAGAGCATTGCGCTCCGCACCCACCCACTGGTGCTCGAGTTGACCGGCAAGAAAACGCCTCAGGTCGGGCTCGAAGGCAAGTTCAGCGTTTATCACTCCGCGGCGGTCGCCATCATCCACGGTGCGGGGGGCGAGGCGCAGTACAGCGATGCCTGCGTGCGCGATCCCAAGGTGATCGCGCTGCGCGATCGCGTGAGCGCGAATGCCGATGCCGCGATGCACGAGGACCAAGTGCACATCGCGATCAGGCTCAAGGACGGGCGCACGCTCGAGAAATTCGTCGAGCATGCGGTCGGGAGCCTGGATCGGCCGATGTCGGATGCGGACCTCGAAGCGAAGTTTCGCGGGCTCGCCGAGGGCATCCTTTCAGGGAGCGAGACCGACAAGCTGATCCGGCTGTGCTGGGAGGTGGGCAAGTTGAAGGACGCGGCGGAAGTGGCGCGTGCTTCGGTGCCGGCGGCGCGGATGCGCAAAGACGCATGATCACCGGGGTCAGAGCCCGACTCGGGGTCTGACCCCTCACCGAAAGGAGAAGACCATGAAACTCTACATGACCGACAACTCGGGCAACGCCTTCAAGGTACGCATTCTGCTCGCGCTCCTCAACGTGCCATACGAGAAAGCGATCGTCGATTTCCCGAACAAGGAGCACAAGAAGAAGCCGTTCCTCAATCTGAACCCGCGCGGGCAGGTGCCGGTGCTCGAAGCCGAAGGCAAGGTATTCTGGGATTCGACTTCGAACCTCGTTTACATTGCGCGCAAGTACGGCGGGGAAAAGTGGCTGCCGACCGATCCGCTCGGCATGGCGGAAGTCATGCAGTGGCTGGCGCTCGCGAACAACGAGATCCACTACGGCGTGCAGTGGGCGCGCGGTGTGAAGCGCGGCATCAAGCAGGGCAACGTCGAGGAATACCAGGGTTACGGGCGGCAGGGGCTCGCGGTGATGGAAGGGCGGCTCAGGAACCACGAGTGGCTCGCGCTCGACCGGCCGACCCTCGCGGACGTCGCCTGTTTCCCATACGTGCAGGTCGCCCCCGAGGGCGGCTTCGATCTCGACGCTTATCCTTCCGTCTCCGCGTGGCTCAAGCGCTGCGAGGCGCTGCCGGGCTGGCCGAAACGCAGTTGAGCCCGTGTGCCCCCGGGGCGCTGTGACCCGGGGGACGCGGCGCACCGCATGAGCTGTGGCGGCCATACAGGGCAGACCTATGACCCTCGACGTCCCGAGCAGCACCGCCATCGAGTACGGCCCATGGAATCCCGGCATCGAGTCCGAGATCCCTGCCGAGCTGCAGCCGCTCTCCACGATATTCCGGCCGGAAAACACACGCTCCGAGCCGCGCTCGGTTGACGAGCTGCGCGCGCTCACCGGCCTCCAGACCGAAGAGCTCATCGTCTTTCGCCCCGAGCGGCTCGTGGTGCACGAGCTGCTCGTCCGCGTGACCGCCGATCTTTCCGTGCCGGATGGGCCGCGGGTCGAGGATCTCGGCATCAACTTCCGGCGGATGATGGAGACCATACTCACGCGCTACATCGCGCCTCACATGGGTGCAATCGTCGCGGAGTACGAGGCCATGCAGTGCGCCTTGTCGAGGATGGTCGAGGCGGAAATCGCGGCGCTTTTTCCGGTGGCCTCTCGAGAGGAGGTGTCGGCCGGACTGCTCGACTTCCTGCATGCGCTCCGCCCGGTGCGCGCGAGCGCGCAGTCCGAGGAGAGCGATTGGGCGCGCGGCACCCGCGTGCTCAAGGGCTGGGCCACGACGGCGCAATGCACGGACTCTTCGGTAAAGAGAGCGGCGTGCGAGGCGTTGGTCCGCGTGGTGTCTTCGATTCGCGCCGCGCATGGGCGCGTGTGGGGCGACAGGACGCTGCTCTCGCGGCTTGCCGTCGGAATCGCATCCAATGAGCTCGGCAGCGACGTCGTAGGCGCGTTGATCGAACCCCATATGCGCCGCTCTGCCGAGAGCGAAGGCTACGCGCTGCTGCCGGCGCAGTCAGCGCCCGTCGTCATGAACACGAAAGGCGCGTCGGCGTCGGGCAAGAGCACGCTGCGGCCGTTGCAGCGCCGGCTCGCCGGACAAAACGGCGTGAACTGGAGCCACTTTGCGCTCATCAGCCCCGATATCTGGCGCAAGTACCTGCTCGACTATGGCGCGCTCGGGGCCGCCTACAAGTACGCCGGAGCGTTCGCCGGGCGCGAGCTTGCGATCGTGGACCACAAGCTCGATCGCTACATGG